>JAIXQM010000026.1 GCA_027485735.1 Sphingomonadales bacterium
CCCGTGGAGCTGTTGGTGGTGTTGCGGTATTCGTCCGCCGCCACCAGCCGCCGCGAGCCGAGGGCCAGCAGGAAGCGCCCCGCCTGCAGGTCGATCTTGCTTCCCTTGCCGAGCGCGCCCGGCAGGGTGACGCCGGCAAAGAGCTGGGCTGGCTCAAGCGTGTTGACCTCGCCGGTCGAGACGGGGGTGCCGCGATTGCCCCCGTAAACACGGCTGTCCCACAACTCGGCAACCAGGTGCACCTGCGGGTCTGGGCGGTAATCGGCGGTGAGGATGGTCCGGAAGCTGACCAGTTCGTCACTGCGGTTGAGGTGCGCACGCGCTTGCCCGTCGATCGCCTCGTAGCGCGCCCGCAGCGTGGCGCTAAGCGCGAAAAGCTTGTCCTTGGGCGGGCGCGGCGGCGGGCCTTCGGCGTGGGCCGGAAGGGCGAAGATCATTGCGGCGGCAAGCGCGAGCGGCGCGCCCAGCCAAGGGCGGCTTCGAAAGGGCAGGCGGTGCAGAAATCGAGATGTCACGTCCAATTCACTTCGCACGGATAAGGCCGCGATAACGCGGCCTGACGAGGCAACGCCTGAGCGCACGGTGCGCTTGGACGGAAGGCTGCTTGATCCCGTGGGATAGCGCGCCGGACGCCCCCGTCAAGGTAGATGCAGCGCGGAGAGCGTGGACGTAGTCCGACAGCTATTGGGCCGGGTATGCTCTGGCCGGTTTCCGCAAATGAACCGCGCCGACTTCGCCGGAGGCGTCAGCTTCTGAGTTTAACGCGAGCAGGTTGGCTAAAACGCCCGGATTTATCCGAAGTAGTCGTTCGCAGGCGGGCGGCGAACGGCCACATCTGGGTCGGGAGCAGCCGCGATGCCGTTGTCCGCTACCCTGCGACCCCGCACCACTTGACGCCCCTCGCTCCCCCACCCCACCCTCGCGCGTACACGTGAGGAACAATATGCAACTCGTTATCGTTGAATCGCCGGCCAAGGCGAAGACCATCAACAAATATCTCGGCAGCAGCTATGAGGTGCTGGCCAGTTTTGGCCATGTGCGCGATCTGCCGGCCCGCGACGGCTCGGTGGACCCCGCCCAGGATTTCGCCATGGCGTGGGAGGTTTCGGCGGACCGTTCCAAGCAGCTCGCCGCCATTCGCGAAGCGGCGAAGCGGGCGGACAGTGTGATCCTGGCGACCGATCCTGATCGCGAGGGCGAGGCGATCAGCTGGCATCTGCTGGAATGGCTGAAAGACAAGCGCGCGCTGCCCAAGGGCGGGGCGAGCCGGGTGACGTTCAACGAAATTACCAAGGCCGCTGTCACCAAGGCCATGCAGGCGCCGCGCGATCTCGATCAGCCGTTGATCGATGCCTATCTGGCGCGGCGCGCGCTGGATTATCTGGTGGGCTTCACGCTTTCCCCGGTGCTGTGGCGCAAGCTGCCCGGCGCCAAGAGCGCGGGCCGCGTGCAATCGGTGGCGCTGCGCCTGGTGGTGGAACGCGAGCGCGAGATCGAAGCGCACAAGGCGCGGGAATATTGGCGCGTTGATGCCGAGATGATTGCCCCCAACGGCGCCACCTTCAAGGCGCGCCTCGCGGTGCTGGACGGCAAGAAACTGGCGCAGTTTGATCTGGACAATGCTGCAGCCAATGCTGCGCGGGAAGCCATTGAGAAGAATGGCTTTACCGTGCGGACGGTGGAGACGAAACCGGTGAGCCGCAACCCGGCGCCGCCGTTCACCACATCGACCCTGCAACAGGAAGCGTCGCGCCGGTTGGGCTTCAGTGCCAGCCACACGATGCGGGTGGCGCAGAACCTGTATGAAGACGGCCACATCACCTACATGCGGACCGACGGCGTGCAGATTGCCGGTGAAGCCATGGCCGCCGTGCGCGACATGATTGCCCGCGATTATGGCAGCAAGCCCGAGGTGCTGCCGGAAAAACCGCGATTCTATGCGACCAAGGCGAAGAACGCCCAGGAAGCGCACGAGGCGATTCGCCCGACCGATTTCTCGCGCCGACCCGGCCGCGCCGATACGGATGCGGATCGGTTGTATGCGCTGATCTGGAACCGCACGGTGGCGAGCCAGATGGCCAGCGCCCGGCTGGAGCGCACCACAGTCGACATGTTTGACGATGATGGCCGCCACGGCCTGAAGGCCACTGGCCAGGTGGTGATCACGCCGGGGTTTTTGGTGCTTTATACCGAAGGCCGGGATGAACCGGCGGAAGACGATGAAGATGGCGCCCGCCTGCCGCGCCTGGCCGGCGGCGATCGTTGTGCGTCCAAAACCGTGGAGGCGATCCAGAGCTTTACCGAGCCGCCCGCGCGGTTTTCAGAAGCAACGCTGGTGAAGAAGCTGGAAGAGCTCGGCATCGGGCGGCCGTCCACCTATGCCAGCACCCTGCAGACTCTGCGCGACCGCGCCTATGTGCGGGTGGAGAAGAATCGCTTCTTTGCCGAAGAAAAGGGCCGGCTGGTCACGGCGTTCCTGGAGCGGTTCTTCACGCGTTATGTGGAGTATGATTTCACCGCCGACCTGGAAAGCCAGCTGGATGATGTGTCGGCCGGTGATGCCAGCTACCTCGAATTGCTGCGGGCGTTCTGGGCGGATTTCCAGCCGAAAACCGCCGAGATCATGGAGCAGCGTCCTTCGGATGTGACCGCCGCGCTGGACGAATATCTGGCGCCGTTCCTGTTTCCGGACAAGGGCGACGGGGTTGATCCGCGTGTGTGCCCGAAGTGCGCGGCGGGGCGGCTGAGCCTGAAAACCGGCCGGTTCGGGGCGTTCGTGGCGTGCTCCAATTATCCCGAGTGCAAATACACGCGGCCGTTTGCCAGCGAAGGCGGGGCGAACGATGGCCCGCAGGAACTGGGCAATGATCCGGTGACGGGCGAGGCGATCAGCGTGCGGACGGGCCGTTTTGGGCGGTTCGTGCAGCGCGGTGAAGGCGAAAAGCCGGCGCGGGCCTCCATCCCCAAGGATGTGAGCATCACCGGGCCAGAGGATATCGAGTGGGCGATCAAGCTGCTCAACCTGCCGCGTACCATCGGGCCGCATCCTGAAACCGGGGAGCCGATCACGGCGAGCATCGGCCGCTATGGCCCGTACCTGGCGCACAACGGCGCCTATGGCCGGCTGTCGAACACGGCCGAGGTGTTTGAAACCGGCATGAACGCCGCCGTGGTGAAACTGGCCGAAGCGGCCGCTGCCAAGGCGGCCGGCGGCCGCCCGCAACGCGGCGTGGCTACGGCGCTGGCTGAACTGGGCGCGCATCCGGAAAGCGGCGCGGCCGTGCGGGTGCTGGCCGGGCGTTATGGGCCCTACATCACCGATGGCACCACCAACGCCAACGTGCCCAAGGGCGCGGAGCCAACAGCGGTGACGCTGGACGAAGCCATCGCCCTGCTCGCCGCCCGCGCCGCCGCTGGCCCGTCGAAGAAGGGCAAGAAGGCCCCGGCGAAGAAGGCGGCCCCGAAGAAGGCCGCGGCCAAGAAGCCTGCGGCGAAGAAGAAGGCGCCGGCGAAGAAGAAAGCGGAGTAAGTTTTGCCTCCGGCGGGCAGGGGCTGAGCCCCTGCACCCGCTTTCGTTTGTGGCTGGCGCGCTTGGTGAAGGGCTGCCCCAGAACGAACGGGTGCAGGGACTGCGTCCCTGCCCGCCGGAGGCAACCCCTTCTTCTTACAAGATATACTTCGACAAATCCCGGTTCCCCGCGATATCGCCGAGCTCGCGGGTCACCATCGCTGCGTCCACCACAACCGTGTCTCCGCCGCGTTCGCTGGCGTCGAAGCTGACGGATTCCAGCAGCTTTTCCATCACCGTGTGCAGCCGGCGGGCGCCGATGTTTTCCACGCTTTCGTTCACCTGGGCGGCGGTGCGGGCGATGGCGTCGATGCCGTCGGGGGTGATGGTCAGCGTCACGCCTTCGGTGGCGAGCAGGGCGGCATATTGGCGGATCAGGCTGGCATCGGTGTCGGAGAGGATGCGGCGGAAGTCGTCTTCGGTCAGGCCTTTCAGCTCGACCCGGATAGGCAGGCGGCCTTGCAGTTCGGGCAGCAGGTCGCTGGGCTTGGCGACGTGGAAGGCGCCGGATGCGATGAACAGCACATGGTCCGTCTTCACCGGCCCGTACTTGGTGGCGACCGTGGTGCCTTCGATCAGGGGGAGCAAATCGCGCTGCACGCCTTCGCGGCTCACGCTGCCGCCGCGCACGTCACTCACCGCGATCTTGTCTACCTCATCCAGGAACACGATGCCGTTGGCTTCGGCATTGCGCACGGCTTCGCGCTGGATTTCCTCGTCATCCAGGCGCTTGTCCGATTCCTCGGCCAGCAGGGCGTCCCAGGCGGCGTCCACCTTCATCTTGCGGCGCTTGGTGCGGCCGCCCATCGCCTTGGCCATCATGTCCGAAAGGTTGATCATGCCAACCTGGCCGGGCTGCATGCCGGGCATTTCGAAATTGGGCGCGGCTTCCGCCACTTCGATCTCGATCTCGCGGCCCTTCAGATCGCCGGCCTCGAACCGCTGGCGGAAGGCGAGGCGCGTGGCTTCGCTGGCATCCTTGCCCACCAGCGCGTCAAGCAGGCGGGCGAGTGCCGCGTCTTCCGCCTTGTCCTTCACGGCGCTGCGGCGGGTTTCGCGCACAAGGCGGATCGATTCCTCCACCAGATCGCGGATGATCGAATCGACATCACGGCCAACATAGCCGACCTCGGTGAACTTGGTGGCTTCCACCTTGATGAAGGGCGCATTGGCCAGCCGTGCGAGGCGGCGGCTGATCTCGGTCTTGCCGCAGCCGGTGGGGCCGATCATCAGGATATTCTTGGGCACCACTTCGTCGCGCAGATCGTCGGGCAACTGCTGCCGGCGCCAGCGGTTGCGCAGGGCCACGGCAACGGCGCGTTTGGCATCGTCCTGCCCGATGATGTGGCGATCCAATGCGGCGACGATCTCGCGGGGGGTCAGATCGGCGCTCACAGGTCAATCGATTCCACGGTCAGTTCCTCGTTGGTGTAAACGCACAGCTCGGCGGCGATCTTCATGGCCTTGCGCGCAATGGTTTCGGCGCTGTGATCGGAATCCGCCAGCGCGCGAGCGGCGGCCAGTGCGAAATTCCCGCCCGAACCAATGGCGGCAATCCCGCCCACCGGTTCCAGCACGTCGCCGTTGCCGGTGATGACCAGCGTCACGGTGGTATCGGCCACGATCATCATTGCTTCCAGCCGGCGCAGATAACGATCGCTGCGCCAATCCTTGGCCAGTTCCACCGCGGCGCGCATCAGCTGGCCGGGGTGGCGTTCCAGCTTGGCTTCCAGCCGTTCGAACAGGGTGAAGGCGTCGGCGGTGGCGCCGGCAAACCCGCCGATCACATCGCCTTTGGGGCCGAGCCGGCGCACTTTCTTGGCATTGGGCTTCATCACCGTTTGCCCCATTGTCACCTGGCCATCGCCGGCAACAACGACCTGCCCGCCCTTGCGGACGGAAACGATGGTGGTGCCATGAAATTGGGGGAGTTCGCTCATCAGGGGCCCTTTCGTTTGCTTCCATGTAGGACGCAGGCTGCAAAGTGAAAGGGGCCGGCGACAGGCGCGGCAATTGCGGCTATGGTGATGGAAGGGTCGGCGCGACAACCGGGGGGTATACCGCCGTGCTGCATTATCTTGATGTGATGATCGGGTTTGCCTTCACCATGCTGGTCATCAGCCTGGCGGTGACGGCGATGGTGCAGGCCGTGCCGATCTACATGCGCAACCTGAAGGGCGAGGCGCTGGAGCGCGGCCTGACCGATCTAATGGTGCGGGTGCTGCCCGGGCTGGAAAGCCATGCCAAGGTGATTGTTGATCATATCCTGCGCGATCCGCTGCTGTCGCCGCCGCGCAGTGGTGTGACCAGTTGGATCATGCGGACACAGTCGGGCGACAAGGAGCCGCCGCGTTCGCGCAGCGGGGTGGTTCAGCGCGAGGAATTCGTGCGGCTGCTGCTGGATTTCATGGCGCAGGATGACAAGCCCGATGAGTTGCAGGCGGTGAAGGACGCCCGCGCCGAAATCAAGGCAATGCTGGCCAGGCTGGACCTCACTGATCCCAAGGCCCTGTTGCTGCAGATCCGCACCCGCATTGCGGAACTGGAACTGCAAAACCCCGGGTGGTCGAGCAGCCAGCGCGCCAGCAAGGCCATTCTCGAGGCGTTCATGGCCGGGCCGGGCAAGGATTTCATGGCCAAGCTGGTGGGCTGGTTTGATCAGACCATCGATCGGGTGGACGCCGCCTACACCGCGCGCGTGCGGATCTGGACAGCGATGTTCAGCATCGCGCTGGTGGTGGTGCTGCATCTGGATACGTTCGCGCTGATGGCACGGCTGAACGCCGATAGCGCGCTGCGCGACAAGGTGGTGGCATCGGCGGTGAGCGCGATGGAAAAGGGCCAGTTCGCGCCGCCGCCCGTTGGCGGGACCGTGAACGAAGCGCAGGCATTGGCATGCGCCCGCACCCACCTCGCCACCCCCGGCGGCAGCTCCAGCATTGGGCGTGGCCTTGATGCCTATGCCGATTGCATGGGGCTGGCCGAGGCGACCAAGCTGGAACTCGTCTCATGGCCGCACGATCTGGACGCCTGGGCCAGCCGCTGGCAGCCTTTCAGCTTTGCGCTGCTGCTGCAGTTGCTGGGCATGAGCCTGTCGATCTCCCTGCTCTCGCTGGGCGCGCCTTTCTGGTACGCCACCCTTTCCAACCTCATCAAGCTGCGCTCCACCATGTCGCAGAAGGACGAGGCAGCACGGGTAGAACGGCAAACGACGCAGGCGGGTTAGGGGCGGCGGCGGACTTGTTCGGTTTTGCCGTCCGCAGCCACGCCTTGTTCAAAGCTGTCTTTGAGGGCGGTCAGCAGTTTCTTCAGTGAAGCGCAGCCGGTCTTCTTCAAATAGCTTTTGTCCGCTGCCCTCAGCGTTTGCCCGAGGGCACTCAGTGTAATCCATGCACGATCTGCCGGAAGCGCCTTCTCAATCCATGGCCGGGCAAGATGCGGCTTTCGTTCGGCTTGTGTCTTGGACTTGGTGGAGGGCTTTGCGGCCTGGACCTTCGGAGCAGTTGTTGCAGGTATTGCAATTGGAACCGGCTTTGCCGGTTTGATGGTGGCGAGCGGGAAGAACTGGTTGCATGCGACCTGCAATGCCTTGGCAGCTGTGGTGTGGGCAAAGCCGTAAACCGCTAGGCCTTCTTCACGAATGCGCTTGGCAAGGCTGGTAAAATCCCCATCAGAAGTGACGATGCAAAATCCATCGACCGACCGCTTGTGCAGGATGTCCATGGCATCAACAGTCAGTGCGATATCACTGGCGTTCTTGCCCGCAGAGGTGTGCCCATTCTGATGTGCTGAACCACCGTGCTCACTGATGACTTTCGGCCATTCGTTCACGCCGTCGCGGGTAAAGTCACCATAGACGCGCCGGACGATCGGATTGCCCAGTTTATTGACATGTGCGAACAATACGGCGGCATCTTTGGCCGGAATATTTTCGCCGTCGATCAAGACTGCAAGAAGCAGATCGCTGTCATTACTGTACATGTTCGCAGCCTGCACCGGTTGGCCCCGATGCCGCAAGGGGGCATGCAAACTTGCCCGTGGGGCCGCGATGCTCTAGGCGCACCCCCCAAGGAGCAGGCTCATGACAGCGCGCACGGCAAGCATTTCCCGCGTGACCAAGGAAACCCAGGTCGAGGTGCATGTGAACCTTGACGGCAGTGGCACGTACGACGTGTCGACCGGCATCGGTTTCCTCGATCACATGCTGGAACAACTGTCGCGGCACAGCCTGATCGATCTGACCGTGAAAACCACGGGCGATCTGCACATCGATGGCCACCACACCACCGAAGACACCGGCATCGCGCTGGGCGAGGCCGTCGCCAAGGCGCTGGGTGATCGCCGCGGCATCACGCGCTATGGCGATGCGCTGATCCCGATGGACGAAACGCTCACCCGGGTGGCGCTCGACATTTCGGGGCGGCCCTACCTGGTGTGGCGCACATCGTTCAGCCAGCCCAAGCTGGGCACGCTGGATACCGAGATGTTCAAGGAATTCTTCGCGGCCTTTGCTGGCAGCGCGGGGATCACGCTTCACATCGAGACGCTGTATGGCGTCAACAATCACCACATCGGCGAAAGCTGCTTCAAGGGCGTGGCGCGGGCGTTGCGGGCGGCGGTGGCGATCGATCCGCGCAAGAGCGATGCGATTCCGTCGACCAAGGGCACGTTGGGAGGCTCTGGCGCCGGTGCCTGAGACGCTGGCGCTGGTTGATTATGGGGCCGGCAATTTGCGCTCTGCGGCGCGGGCGCTGGAACGGGCGGGTGCGCGCGTGGTCGTCACCGATGATCCGGCGGTGATTGCTGGGGCGGCGCGCATTGTGCTGCCGGGCGTCGGTGCCTTTGCCCAGTGCATCGGCCAGTTGCGCGAGAAGTCCGGCATCGAAGCGGCGCTGAACGAGGCCGTGAACGGGCGCGGCGTGCCGTTCCTCGGCATTTGCGTCGGCATGCAGTTGTTGGCCAGCGAAGGCCATGAGCATGGCGTTCACAAGGGCCTGGGTTGGCTGCCGGGCAAGGTCGAGCGGCTGACGCCTTCGGACCCGACACTGAAGATTCCGCACATGGGCTGGAACCGGGTGGACGCAGTGAACGGTGCTGATGTGCCGTCGGGCGATGCCTATTTCGTGCACAGCTATGCCTTCACGCCTGAAGATGCGGCCGATGTGCAGGCGGTTTCCGATCACGGCGGGCGCTTTGCCGCCATCGTCAAGCGCGGCCATATCACCGGCGTGCAATTCCACCCGGAAAAGAGCCAGGCCTATGGGCTGGCCTTCCTTCACAACTGGTTGAATTCATGATCATCTTCCCGGCCATCGACTTGAAGGGCGGCCAGTGCGTGCGCTTGGCCGAAGGCGATATGAACCGCGCCACGGTGTACGCTGATGATCCGTCGGCGCAGGCGGCATTGTTCCGCGCAGCGGGCGCGATGCATCTGCATGTCGTCGATCTGGATGGTGCGTTCGCGGGCGATTCCCGCAATGCGGCCGGCGTGAAGGCGGCCCTGGCCGGCTTTGGAGGCGGCAAGGTGCAGGTCGGCGGCGGCATCCGCACAGCGGCGCATGTGGAAGGCTGGTTGGCGGCTGGCGTTTGGCGCGTGGTGATGGGCACCGCCGCGTTGGAAAATCCCGATCTGGTGCAGGGGCTCGCCGCCGATCATCCGGGGCGAATTGTCGTCGCTGTCGATGCCCGCGACGGCATGGTGGCGACGCGCGGCTGGGCCGATGTGTCGACGCTGCCGGTGGCCGATCTGGCCAAGCGGTTCGAGGATGCCGGCGTCGCCGCCGTGTTGTTCACCGATGTTGGCCGCGATGGCATGCTGAAGGGCGTGAACGTCGAAGCCACCGTGGCCTTGGCGGCGGCGACCAGCCTGCCGGTGATCGCGTCGGGCGGCGTGGCCTCCATCGCCGATATCCACGCGCTGATCGGCCAACCCGGCATCGAAGGCGTGATCACCGGCCGCGCGCTCTATGATGGCCGGCTTGATCTGGCCGAGGCGATCAGGGTCGCGGCATGACGCTGGCGGTCCGCATCATCCCCTGCCTCGATGTCGCCAATGGCCGCGTGGTCAAGGGCGTGAACTTCGTGGCGCTGCGCGATGCCGGCGATCCGGTGCAGGCGGCCGCTGCCTATGATGCGGCCGGGGCGGACGAACTCTGCTTTCTCGACATCACGGCCAGCCACGAAAACCGCGGCACGTTGCTCGACATCGTCGAGCGGACCGCCGATCAGTGCTTCATGCCGCTCACCGTCGGTGGCGGCGTGCGTTCGGTTGAGGATGCGCGCGCGCTGCTGCTGGCCGGTGCCGACAAGGTGGCGGTGAACAGCGCCGCCGTCGCCCGCCCCGCCTTGATCGGCGAACTCGCCATGCGGTTCGGTGAACAATGCGTGGTGGTGGCGGTGGATGCCAAGGCCGTCGGCCCAGGCAAATGGGAAATCTTCACCCATGGTGGCCGCAAGGCGACCGGCATCGACGCGGTGGCCTATGCCATCGAAGCCGCGCGTCTGGGCGCCGGCGAAATCCTGCTCACCTCGATGGACCGCGACGGCACCAAGGCCGGTTACGATCTGGCGCTGACCCGGATGATTTCCGATGCAGTGCCGGTGCCGGTGGTGGCCTCGGGCGGGGTTGGCAGCGTCGCCGATCTTGTCAGCGGCGTGCGCGACGGCCATGCTTCGGCCGTGTTGGCCGCCTCCATCTTCCATTTCGGCGAAGTGACCGTGGCCCAGGCGCGCGCGGCGCTGGCAGAAGCCGGCCTGCCGGTGCGGGAGGTGTTTCATGGAGCGCTTTGATCAGTTGCTGGCCACCATCATCCAACGGCGCAGCGGCGATCCCGCAACGTCTTATGTGGCCAAACTCACCGCCAAGGGCCGCGCCAAGATGGCCCAGAAACTCGGCGAGGAAGCGGTGGAAGTGGTGATCGCCGCAATGAGCGACGACAAGCCGGGCATGGTGTCGGAAAGCGCCGATCTGATGTTCCACCTGGCTGTGCTGCTGGCCGATGCCGGCCTGTCTTTCGACGATGTGCGCGCCGAACTGGAACGCCGCGAAGGGGTTTCGGGTGTCGAGGAAAAGGCCAAGAGGTCCACGTGAGGGGGCCTCCGGCGGGCAGGGGCTGAGCCCCTGCACCCACTTTCGTTTTTGGGTAGCGCTCAAGGTCCAAGGGCAAGGCCATCATGCATTTGCCTGCGGCGCTGATGAGCGCACGTGGAACATGGTCCGGCCAAAACCAACGGGTGCAGGGACTGCGTCCCTGCCCGCCGGGGGCCATATCTCTTCCCTCAAACGATCCGGCTGAACGCCTTCAGCTTGCGCGCCGTTGCCTGCGCGGCGGTAGCGTCGCCCTTGGCCAGCACGGATGCCAGTTCCAGCCCTTGCCGTTTCAGCAGGGTTTCAAACCCATCCTGCGTGGGCAGGTTTTCCAGCCCCTTCAGTAGCCCGGCCGCGCGGGCGCTGTTGCCAGCGTCGAGATCGAGCAGGGTGATGGCGAAGAACACGCGGGTGGAGGGCAAGCCCGGCGCCAGTTTCAGGGCCTGAGCGTAGCAGCGCTCCATCTCGGATTTCTTGGCGCCAAGCGCGGTGCCGGCGAGGAAGCTGCCGACGGTGGCGACCGCGCCGCCGTGCCAGCCGCCCAGCGCGCCCCACACCAGGCTGTTATCGGGGTGGGCGGCGCGAATGGTTTCGAAACGGCGGCGGGTTTCCTTGGCCAGCGCGATGCCGCGGGTGAGCTGGGCGCGATAGGCGATGGCGACGGCCTTTTGCAGCTGCGCCGGCACGCTGGCGGGATTGCGGGCCAGCGCCTTGTCGAAATCACCTTCGGCGGCCGCAACGATGGCCAGCGCACGGGCTTTGTCGGTTGTCTGGTAGCCGGCGATGGCGAGCCCCGCGCGGCCTGAAAGGATCAGGCTCTCCACCGTGTTCTCCGCCCGTCCCTCGCGCACAGCCCCGGCCCAATCGCCAGCACGGAATTCATCGATGGCGGCGGCGGTCGTCGGGCTGGCGAGCGCCAGAAGCAGGGCGGCGAGGGTGATGCGCATGCGGTTTCCTGCTTGGAGAGGCTGAACTTGTCGGCAATACTCACGCTTCATGCCAGAACGGCAGATGAATCCCAGCACGCGGAGTTGACGCAGATGAACGATTTTTCGGGCAAATCAGTCATGGTGCTGGGCGGCAGCCGCGGCATCGGCGCAGCAATTGTGCGCTATTTCACGGCGGCGGGCGCAAAGGTCAGCTTCAGCTATTCCGGTTCGCCCGATGCGGCGGCAGCGGTGGCGGCCGAAACGGGCGCCACGGCGGTGAAGGCCGACAGCGCCAACCGTGATGAACTCATCGAAGCGGTGGCGGCGGCAGGCGCGCTCGACATCATGGTAATCAACGCCGGCGTGGGGATCATGGGCGATCCGCTGACGACGGATCCGGACGTGGTGGATCGGCTGATCGATATCAATGTGCGTGCGGTCTATTTTGCTGGGGTCGAGGCGGGCCGCCAGATGCACGACAATGGCCGGATCATCATCATCGGTTCGATCAGCGGTGATCGCGCGCCGTGGCCCGGCGGTACGGCCTATGGGATGTCCAAATCCGCCGTGCAGGGCATCGGCCGCGGCCTGGCGCGCGATTTTGGCGCGCGCGGCATCACTGTGAACGTGGTGCAGCCAGGCCCGGTCGACACCGACATGAACCCGGCGAACGGCCCGATGGCCAAGATGATGCACGCCGGCATGGCCATCAAACGTCACGCCACCGCCGATGAAGTGGCATCACTGGTGCTCTATCTGGCCAGCCCGGCCGCCGCGATGATCACCGGGACGACGCAGACGATTGATGGCGGGGTGGGGATCTAGGCCTGCGACCGCCAAAAGCTTCAATCAAGGCCAACGTTTCCAAGTGCATCGAAAATGTGCCGCCGGGCCACCGGGTCACCGAACGGGAAAGATCGAAAGAAGCGTTCCCTGGACAAGCCCGGATTTTGTGCGCGTGCAACGCTGATCCAGGCTTCGCCGCGGGCCTGATCGCTCGCCGCCGCATTGCAGGCGGCAGCGATGACGGCGATCAGGGCGTGCGCGCCGGGTTCGCGGGCGGCGCGATCCGCCCAGTTGACCGCATCGGCATGTTCGCCGCGTATCAGATGCGACAAGGCGCGGGTGGCGAGCATGGCATAGCGCAGCGGGTCGATCGGGCTGAGCGCCATCGCTCGATCAGCATGGCGCTGGCCTTCGTCGCCATGGCCCAGCAATGTCTCCGTCCAGGCGCGGGCATAGGTGCCTTGGGCATAATTGGGGCTTAGCGAGGTGGAACGGTCGAGCCACGCCAATCCGGTGTGAAGTTCACCTGACAACCAGTGGGACCGACCCATGGCGCAATTGACGAACGGATCGAGCGGATCAAGCTCCAGAGCGCGCTCCGCCGCTGTCCGTGCCCGCGCTGTTGCTTCCACCGGATCGGTGTAATCCAGAAACGCGTTCTGGAAGTGCGTGAACGACAGGCCGGCGTGAGCCCGTGCAAAACCCGGCTCCTTGGCGACAGCAAGGGTAAACAACTCTGCCGCCGCCGCATTATTCGCGGCTGTAAACCGAAACATCCGTTGCAGGCCAAGATGATAGGCTGACCAGGCATCCAGACAGTCCGGCGATGAAAGCCGCGCGCGCGAGGCTTCGTGCAGGGGGATATGGATTTCCATCGCTGCCGCCACGCTGGAGACGATCTCCGTGCGGACCTGGTGCACGGCGTCGGCCTCCACGACATAGCGCTCGGCCCAGATCACGCCGTCGGTGTTGGTATCGGCCAGTTCCACACACACCACGATTCCACCGTGCGTAACCTCAAGAGTGCCCGACAGCAGATAGCGCACGCCCAGCAAGGCCTTGATCTGGCGCGCGTCGGTACCACCGCCGGCAAATCGGAACGATGAATTGCGGGCAATGACGAACAGCCAGCGCAGCCTGCACAGTTCGGCGATGACCTCGTGTGGCAGCGCCTCCGCGATGATGGCGTGGCGGCCGGCATCACCGATAATGGCCAACGGCAACACCGCGATGGATGGGCGGCTTTGCGCCGTTTCTTCACTATCCTGCCGTGGTTCCATGGTCGAGGCTGGTGTGCGGATGTTGTCTTCCACTTCGGCAATGAACCGGAAACCGCGCCCGTGGATGGTGCGAATGATACGCTGTTCGTTGCCATCGTCACCAACAGCGTGCCGGGCGGATTTGATCCGGCTGGAGATGGCTGCATCGGAAACGATGCGTCCGCTCCAGACTGCGTCGACAATCTCGTCCCTTGTCACCAATCGGTCGCGGTTCTCTATCAGGAACAGTAGCAGGGCGACGACCTGCGGCTCGGCGGCCACCGGCATACCGCCATGCAGCAGTTCGAACCGCTGTGCGTCGAGTTCAAAAGAGCCGAACCGATAACTCATCGCACACCTGAATAGCAGAAATCGGAAAATCTCCCAGAAATCTCCACATGCCCTGCAAGCATGTTGGCGCCGCAGACCCTAGGTTTGGCTTCTCGCATCCGACAGGAGAATACCGATGCCGCTGGTCAATATTGATGTCATCAAGGGTGTCTTCACACCCGCTCAAAAGGCCGACATGATCCACCGGGTCACTGATGCCATGGTCGCCGTCGAAGGCGAGGCGCTGCGCGGCCTGACTTGGGTGCGTGTGCGCGAAATCGAACAGGGCGACTGGGCGATCGGCGGCAAGTTGCTGGCAGCAGTCGACGTGCTGGCACTGGCGGGCGGTAGCGAAGGAGCGGCAGCATGAAGATTTTTAATGCAATGATGGCGGTCGTCGCGGGCGTTGCCGGCCTGTCGGTGATGCCAGCGCCGGTTGCCGCGCAGGCTGCGGCCGCCACGCCGCTCGCCATTCCGGCCAGCGATCCGAAACTCAACTGGGGGCCCTGCCCGCCCATCTTCAAGGGCAGCTGCCAGATTGCGGTACTGCACGGTGATCCGGGGCGGCCCAACGCCGATGTGCTCCTGAAGGTTGGCGGCGGCACCGAGTTGATCCCGCATCTGCACACGTCGGCCGAACGCATGATCCTGGTCAGCGGCCGGCTGCGCGTACAGTACAAGGGCGCCAAGCCGGCAATTTTGGCGGTTGGCGATTATGCCTATGGGCCGGCTGGGTTACCCCACAAGGGAATCTGCCTCAGCAAGGAAAGCTGCACGCTGTTCATCGCGTTTGAGGGGCCAGTGGATGCTGAACCCGCGGCTCTGCAGCCGTGATCGGCTCCAGATCCATGTTGGTGTTTTGGGCGCGGCAGGCGATTAATGCTGCGCCCCCAACGCGTCTGCGATCAATGCCCGGCTTTGCGTCAATCCATATAGCGCGATGAAGCCGCCCATGCGGGGGCCGTTCTGGCTGCCGATGAGGATCTCGTAGAGCGATTTGAACCAGTCGCGCAGGTTTTCGTAGCCGGCGGCTTTGCCGGCTTCGTAGACTTCGAACTGGTAGGCTTCGGCGTCGCCGTCTTCGCCTACGGCAGCAAGGCGGGCGTCGAGGTCGCGCAGGGCGGCGACCTCGGTTTCGGTCGGCGCGCGGCGCTTGAGGCTGGGGACGACGAAATCGCGCGCATAGGCCGCGGCGTGATGCACCAGCCGATCGAGCATCGGGTGCGTTTCCGGGCTGGAGCTGGGGGCGTATTTCTTCACGAAGCCCCACAGCCGCGCCGGATCGTCGGTGGCGGCGACCGAAGCGAGGTTCAAGAGCAGCGAGAAGCTGACCGGCAGAATTTGTGCTGGCGGCTTGCCCTCGTGGATATGGTGCACCGGGTTGCCGAGCTGTTGCTCGATCGGCTGTTCCGGGTAGCGGCTGAGGAAATCGGCATAATCCTCGATGGCGCGCGGAATCACGTCGTAATGCAGGCGCTTGGCCTTGCGCGGGCTCTGGAACATGTAGAGCGCCAGGCTTTCGGGCGGGCCGTAGTCCAGCCATTGTTCGATGGTCAGGCCGTTGCCCTTGGACTTCGAAATCTTGGCGCCTTCGCCATCCAGGAACAGCTCGTAATTGAAGCCGGCGGGCGGGTTGCCGCCCAGCGCGCGGACGATCTTGCCGGAGAGCATGACCGAATCGATCAGATCCTTGCCGGCCATTTCATAATCGACGCCCAGCGCCAGCCAGCGCATCGCCCAATCGACCTTCCATTGCAGCTTGCAATGTCCGCCAGTGACGGTGACGGTGACGGTGTCGTTGGTGCCGGGGCGGACGTAGGTGACCGTGCCGGCCGCCACGTCGCGTGCCACGATGGGCACTTGCAGCACATGACCGGAAACCGGATCGACGGGCAGGAACGGCGAGTAGGTGGCGCGGCGTTCAGGGCCGAGGGTGGGCAGGATGATGCCCATCACATCGTCATAATGCGCCAGTATCCGCAGCAGCGTCGCATCGAACATGCCGCTGGCGTAGCATTCGGTGGATGACAGAAACTCGTAATCGAAGCCGAACGAATCGAGGAAAGCGCGCAGGCGGGCGTTGTTGTGGGCGCCAAAGCTGCTGTGCGTGCCGAACGGGTCGCGCACCTGGGTCAGCGGCTTGCCCAGGTCTTCGCGCAGCATTTCGGGGTTGGGAATGCCGTCCGGCACCTTGCGCAGCCCGTCCATATCGTCGGAAAAGGCGATCAGGCGCGTCTTCACGCCGGGCACCAGCGCTTCGAAGGCGCGGCGGACCATGGTGGTGCGCACCACTTCGCCAAAGGTGCCGATGTGCGGCAGGCCCGACGGACCATAACCGGTCTCGAAGATCACCGCGTGGCCGGCCGGGACGCCGTTCGGATAGCGCGCCAGCACCTTGCGGGCTTCCTCGAACGGCCAGGCCTTGTTCTCAAGAGCGGCGGCTTGCAGGGTTTCGGTGGTGATGGTCATGGCTTTTGGCTATCGGTTGGGTTCGGCCTTCCTCTGGCGACTGAACTTCATGAGTGCAACTGAATCCCGCGATGCGCCGTTGGCGATCCCGGCGCTGGTGGCCAGCCATGCCGGGGTGTGGATCGCCGCGCCGGATGGCAGCGTGCGCGGTGTGGGGCGCGGCGAGGCGATGGCGCGGGCCGGGGACAGCCCGCACCTGCTGCTGAATGCGCCCGTCACCGCCAGCCGGCTGGGCATTGGCGAATTGTCGGGCCTTGATCTGCTGGAGTTGTTCGCTTTCCTGCATCCGGCGCGCTTTGCCGTGCCGACGGCGCATGGGCTGGCGGCGGCGTTGGGGATCACGCCGCCCAAGGGCGAGAGTGATGCCGGCTTCCTGCAGCGCGCGGCCGGGGCGTTGCTGGCGGTGGCGGTACAGCCCGATTGGCCGGAACGGCATGGCGCGTGGACCAGCCTGCAAAGCCTGACGCGCCAGCGTTGGGCCTGGGCACCGCATCTGGCAAAGCTGATCGAGAAGCCGCGCGCGCCCGAACGCCATGTGTTCCAGCTGCTGCCCAAGTGGGAGGAAGCGCCGCCGCGCCCCACGCCGCGTGTGGTCGCGCTGGATGACGGCGCGGTGGCGGCGGAACTTGCGCGGCTGGTGGGGACAGGCGCTGAACAGCGCGATTGCCAGCGCGATTATGCGCGGGCGGCCGCCGCAGCGTTCGCGCCGCGCGATGCCAGCGGTGCGCCGCAGATGATGCTGGCCGAAGCCGGGACGGGCATCGGTAAGACGTTGGGTTATCTGGCGCCAGCGGCGCTGTGGGCACGCGAGGCGCAAGGGACCGTGTGGGTGGCGACCTTCACCAAGGCGTTGCAACGCCAGTTGGACGCCGAAACCGCGCGGGTGTGGCCCGATGCTGCCGAGCGCCGCGCCAAGGTGGTGGTGCGCAAGGGCCGCGAGAATTATCTATGTCTGCTCAACCTGGAAGACGCGGTGCAGGGCGGTTTTGGCGGGCGCGCGGCGGTGTTTGCGCGGCTGGCCGAACGCTGGGCTGAGTATACGCGCGATGGCGACATGGTGGGCGGCGATCTGCCGGGCTGGTTGCCGCCGCTGTTTGGCCGCACCAGCTTTGCCGGGCTGACCGACAGGCGTGGCGAGTGTATCTATGCCGCCTGCCCGCATTATCGCAGCTGCTTCATCGAACGCGCGACGCGGGCCAGTGCGAGCGCCGATCTGGTGATCGCCAACCACGCGCTGGTGATGATCAACGCGGCGCGCGGCCGGGCCGAAGGCAGCGGCCTCACCCGGCTGGTGTTCGACGAAGGCCATCACCTGTTTGATGCGGCCGATGCAACGTTCGCGGTGGCGCTGACAGGCCGCGAGGCCGTGGAATTGAAGAACTGGCTGCTCGGCCCAGAACGCGCGGCGGGGCGCGGCCGGCGGCGCGGGCTCGCGGCGCGGCTGGCCGATGCGATCAGCTATGATGATGAGGCAGCGCAGGCGGTGGAACGTATTGCGGCGGCGGCGCGACACCTCCCCGGCGAAGGCTGGCTGGGGCGGGTGGGCACCGACGATCCGGAAGGCCCGCTGGAAGGCCTGTTCGCCGCCGTGCGCGGCCAAGTGCTGGCGCGCGCCGAGGAGGCTGATCACGGCTATGGCCTTGAAACCGAAGTCGCCGAAGTGCTGCCGCGTCTGGTGGAGGCGGCTGCGGCGGCCAGTGCGGCATTGGGCGCGATGGTGACGCCGATGGCGCAGCTGGAAGGCCGGCTGGCGCTGTTGCTCGAGGATCCGCCCGATTGGCTGGATGGCGGGGCGCGAGCGCGGGTGGAAGGCGCGCGCGCCGGCTTGACGTTGCGGGCGCAGTTGCTGGGCGCGTGGCAGCAACTGCTGGCGCGCCTTGGGGGCCCGGCCGATCCGGATTTCATCGACTGGCTGGACCTGGCGCGCGCCGAAGGGCGGTTGCTCGATGTCGGCATCCAGCGCCGATGGCTCGATCCGATGCGGCCCTTTTCCGGTGCGGTACTGGAACCGGCGCATGGCGTGCTGGTGACGTCGGCCACGCTGCGGTCGCGGCCCGATGCGTTGGCCGATGATTGGCGTGATGCCGAACTGCGTACCGGCGCGGCGCGGCTGCCGCGCCCGGCCAAGCATTTCGCGGCATCGAGCCCGTTTGATTACAGTGCCCAGGCGCGCGTGCTGATCGTGACTGACGTGAAACCGCGCGATATCGCCGGGCTCGCCCATGCCTATCGCACGCTGATCGAGGCGGCGGGCGGCGGCACTTTGGGCCTGTTCACGGCCATTGCCCGGCTGCGCGCGGTTCATGCGCGGCTGGCGGATCCGTTGGCGCGCGCTGGCCTGCCGCTTTATGCCCAGCATGTTGATCCCATCGATACGGCAACGCTGGTGGATATCTTCCGGGCCGAGCCGGGGGCGAGTCTGCTCGGCACGGATGCGCTGCGCGACGGGGTGGATGTGCCGGGCACGTCCTTGCGGCAGGTGATCATGGAAGGCGTGCCGTGGCCGCGCCGCACCGTGCTGCATGCGGCCCGGCGGCTGGCGGGTGGCGGTAACAGCTTTGATGATCGGGTGGTGATGGGCCGGCTGGCGCAGGCGTTCGGCCGGCTTATCCGGCGGGCCGATGATCATGGCTATTTCGTGCTGCTGGGGCCGGCGGTGCCGTCGCGGCTGCTCGGCGCCTTCCCGCCCGGTGTGCCGATCGAGCGCGTATCGCTGGAAGAGGCGGTGCGATTGGTGAAGGCCGGCGTTTCGGCCTCTGGAATCGCCGCCAGTGATGTGCCAAGCCTTGGCCACTCATGAAGACGCTCACGCTCTTGCGCCACGCCAAGTCCGGCTATGACGATCCCCTGCTGCGGGATTTCGATCGGCCGTTGAACGATCGCGGCCGGCGCGCGGCGATGAAGGTGGGGCAGTGGCTGGGCGCTGCGACCAGGCGCGGCGACATGCCGGATTTCGCGCTGGTCTTCGCCTCGCCCGCCGTGCGTGTGCGCCAGACCATCGAAGGCCTGGAAGCCGGCATGAACCGGCCGCTGGCGCCGGTCTATGAACAGCGCATCTATCTGTCCTCATCCGCCACGTTGATCGAATTGTGCGCCGGTTTTTCCGATGAGTTTTCCGATGCCATGCTGGTCGGCCACAATCCGGGGCTGGAGGATCTGCTGCTGGAACTGGTGCCGCCGGGCGGGAAACTGCGGGCCGAGGCGGAGCTGAAATACCCGACCGCCACGCTGGCCCGGCTCGATATCGCTATCGACCGCTGGGCGCAGATTGATGGCGGCCGCGCGGAACTGACGAAGTTCGTGCGGCCGCGTGATCTCGATCCGAGCCTGGGTCCAGACGATTAAAGTTTGAGCACGCGCCCCAACCGCCCGCGCACCGCCCACATGATCGCAGCGCCCGTCAGCGGGAAGGCGGCGTGGAGCAGCCAAAAGGCGCTGATGTCCATCGTCTCGTAAAAGCGCCCCAACCAGCCCGAAATGGTGCTGCCAAGGAACACCGCGAACTGTACCGCGCCCAGCATCACGCCGGTGATGGCCATCGGGGCGGTGCGGGAAAACAGCGCGTTCACCGTTGGGACGAGGTAGAGCCAGCCGGTGTTGAGCACGAGGTGGAAGAGGACTACCCACAGGATCGGCGTTGGCGTCGGCCCGCTGCCCAATGCCAGCCAGACGAAGGCGCTGCCGATCAGCGCCATGCCGATGCCGATCTTGCCCAGTTCCTTGGGCTCCTTGCCGCGTGCCGCCTGCCAGCGCCACAGCGCCAGCGCCGGCGGCACGGCGAGAATGGGGGCCAGGCTGTCAAACGCCTGCAGCCAGGTAACGGGCACGTCAAAGCCCAGCACCATGCGATCCAGATGATCGCGGCCCCACAGTGAATAGACGTTCCACACCTGCGATTGCGCCAGCCAGAACAGGCTGGTGAGCAGCATGACGCCGATCAGCGCTGCGATCGTTTTGCCGTCGCCCTGTTGCAGCCGGGCGCTGCGGCGGGTTTCAGGCGGGGTATCAGCCGGCATCAGGCCGTTGCCCACCAGCAGCGTGATCGCGGCCAGCGCCATGCAGCCGCTGGCCGCGGCAAAGCCCCATTGCCAGTTCACCCGTTCGCCCAGCGCGCCGATGAGCAGCGGGCCGAGGAAGGCGCCGGTGTTGAGGCCGGCGGCAAGAATGGAAAAGGCGGCATCGCGGCGACCATCGTCGCGGGCATAGAGATGACCGGTCTGTGCGTTCAGGTTGCAGCGCAATGCGCCCGCGCCGAATGCGCAGACCAGCAGGCCGGGCAAAAATGTTGCCGGGATCACCACCATCACCATGCCGGTCGTGGCCAGCACCGCACCCAGGATGCAGGTGAGGCGCGGGCCCCAGTGGCGATCGCCCAACCAGCCGCCCAAAAGCGGGGTGAGGAAGAAGAGGCCAAGATAAAGCCCCATCGTCTGGGTGGCGAGCGCCTGCAGGCTCATCGGGCCGAACAGGCTTTCCAGCAGGCCACGCCACGCGTTGAAGCCGCCAACACTGGCCAGCTGATCGGGCGTGAACAGGAAATTCGCCATATAGAGGATGAGCAGCGCCTGCACGCCATAGACGCCGGCCGCCTGCAGCGCTTCCGCCACGGTGACGATGGTCAGGCCCACCGGATGGCCTGCGAAAGTGCGCGTTTCCCCCATGGCCAGCACCGTGGACGGTGGCCGCGTCACCCGCAAGGGGTGATTAGCGCGGGTCGTCCTCTGCAGCGCGCCGCCGCTCGCGTGCTGCACGTTTGGCTGCCTTTTGCGCTGCGCGGGCGTCGCGCTCGGCCTGCTCATCCGCCTTGCGGGCGGCGCGGCCGCGCTTGATGTCAGCCTCTTCCTGGCTTTCAGTGGCGGTGTCGTAGATGATTTCGCCGGCCTTGATCGGCGCGGTGATGATGGTTTTGGCGGCGCTCATCAGGCACCCGCCGAGCAGCAGCGGCAGGGGAAGCAGAAGCAACGGGCGCAACAACATGGTTACCTCATAACAGCAGTTTGCTGACTCTTTGATGAAGCCGCCTCAGCCAATTGCAGTTGCCGGCAGCGCCAGCAGCTTCGGAATTGCGGCCTTGAACGGAAAGAAGCCTTTCTTCGCGTGCGGCCAAGCGACATCGTCCCACGCCCGCCGCAACCGTACCAGCAGCACGCCGTCGGCGGCCAGCGCGGGGGCCAGCACGTCGAGCCGGTCCTTCACCGGGCCTACGGGCGCATCAGCGGTGATGATCTGCGTCAGCCGGTTGCGGGCGGCCCAATCGCGCATGGCGTCCACGCCGAAGGTGGCGTCCACCCGTTCCGGCTCCAGCCCCAGCCGCGTGGCGGCGCGTTGCAGACCGTCGGCCAGCATCGCCATCGCGACCTGGTGTTTCAGCGGCGCCGGGGTGCCTCCGATATCAGCTGTCGCGGCTAGCGCCACGATGGCGCCGGGCAGGGCCAGCGTTTCAAGGCTGGTGTCTTCCGTGGTGACGAACAGACCGGTGCGGGCGTGGGGATCGGCTTGGATCACCGGTGCGGGCGGGATCGGTGGCGGGATGATGTCCGCCGGCCACGGTGTGGCCTCGCGGGCCAACGGCGCGTCCACGGCAAAGCGCCCGCCCGACAAATCGCGGATGAGATCGGCGCGCGCCAGATAGGTCTTCCCCGCCGTCTGCAGGCCCACCACCCAGCGCCAGCCAAGCGTGTTGCTGGCCGGGCAAGCATCGAGGAGGTGCTTGTAGAAGAAGGCCGCGCCCAGCTGCCAGGGCAGGCGCAGGGTGAAGCACCAGATGCTGGCAAAGCTCATCCGCACATGGTTGTGCAGCCAGCCAGTTTCGATCAGTTCGTGCACCCAGGCATCGAAACAGTCGATGCCGGTGTTGCCAGTGAGTGCGAGTTCGTACCGGCGCTGCCATTTGCCATCCTCGGCCAGCATCGCCTCCATGCGCACCACATCGGCCTGCCATCGCGTCCAGATTTCCGGGCGCTGCTGCAGCCAGCCGACCCAATAGGTGCGCCAGCACACTTCCTGCACGAATTTTTCGGCGCCGCCGAAGCCATGCGCAGCGATGGCAGCAGCGGCGACTTCGGCTTCGCTCACCAAGCGGCGGCGGATGGCGGGGGAGAGCAGAGAGGTGGTCGCCTTGCCATCGGGCCCGCCATCTTGATTGCGCCGCGCGGCATAGGCGCGGCCGGCCAAGGGCACGAATTCTTTGACGCGGGCGAGGGCGGTGTCGCGGGTGAGGGGGAAGCGCATGGCCTTCGCGATAGCGGCTCAGCCGCAAAGCTGCGCTTGCCGCATTGCCGCAGTGTCAGACCGTGAAGCTTTCCCCGCAGCCGCAGCTGCCCTTGGCGTTGGGGTTGTTGAACACGAAGCCGGCGGTGAAATCATCCTCGCGCCAGTCCATCGTGCTGCCGATCAGGTACATCAGGCTGCCGCCATCAACGAACAAGGTGCCGCCGGGCGTGTCGATGCGCTCGTCTGCCGGCTTGGCGGCGGTCACGTAGGCCAGATCATAGGCCAGGCCCGAACAGCCGCGGCGCGGGGTGGAAAGGCGCACGCCCACGGCATCGGCCGGCGCGGCGGCCAGGATGGCGGCAATGCGGTTGGAAGCCCCTTCGGTCACGATCAAGGGCGCGGGGCGAGGGCGACGCAGAGTTGTCGTCTGTTCCATCACAACATTCCCATCTCAAGCTTGGCTTCGTCGGTCATCTTGCCGGGGTCCCACGACGGTTCCCACACCAGATTGACGTCGCAGCTTTGCACGCCCGGCACGGCGCACACGCGGATTTCAACTTCGCCGGGCATGGATTCGGCCACCGGGCAGGTTGGCGTTGTCAACGTCATCGTCACCACGGCGTGGCCGTTATCGACTTCGACGCCGTAGATGAGGCCAAGATCGTAGATGTTCACCGGGATTTCCGGATCGTGGATCTGGCGCAGGGCGGCAACAATTTCATCCACCAGGTCGCTGCTCGTGTCGGCAGGGGCCGGCTCGGGCTTCTGTTTCAGGAAGCCATCGAGATAATCCGGCGTGTGGCCACTCGATTCCGCTTCCTGCATGGCGCGCAACGGCGGCGCCTTGGCCACCGGCTTGGCTTCGTTGACTTCTTCAACTTCGAAGGCGCGATCAGACATTATTTGACCCCAAAAATACGGGAAACACGGGAAAGGCCATCCACCAGCCGTTCGACATCGCGTGGGCTGGAATAGAGGCCGAAACTGGCACGGGCGGTGGCCGGCACGCCGAGCAGGTTCATCAACGGCTGGGCGCAATGATGCCCGGCGCGGATGGCCACGCCCGCTTCATCCAATATGGTGCCGATATCGTGCGGATGCACCCCCTGCATGGTGAAGCTGAGGATGCCGGCCGAATCCTCCGGCCCCCACAGGCGGATGCTGTTGAGACCCGAGAGGGCTTCGCGGGCCTGAGCAACCAGCGCGGCTTCGTGGGCGTGGATGCGGTCGATCCCGATGCTTTCCACATAATCGATGGCGGCGGCCAGGCCGATCACACCTTCGATGTGCGGGGTGCCGGCTTCGAAGCGGCC
>JAIXQM010000007.1 GCA_027485735.1 Sphingomonadales bacterium
ATGGATCGCGCTAGCATCGTCACATGACATCATCATAGCATCAGCACCGCCAGCATCCTCGCCAGCAGGACTCGCGGCTCACATCGCCGTCAGCAAGATGGGGTCGGAACAGCGCTTACTGAGATTGTGGCAATCGACACCAATGACTGCTTGTTGCGATCAGACGGCCCGCTGGTGGTCGCCATCGGAATAACGGACCTCATTGTCGTTGCAACGGCGGACGCAATCCTGATCCTGCCGCGCGGCAGCAGCCAGGAGGTCAAGCGTGCAGTCGAGGCTCTGAAGCAACTGGGGCACGTCACGCTTGACCGGGCTGCTGGTGGGTGAACAGCGACAAATTGGCATTCTCGCCTGCGTAGGTCACCAGCATATCGATGCCCTGCATCAGCACCAGCCTTGTATTCGCGTCTACCAGCCAGACATTTCCTTGGGACAAGACTTCATTTTCCAGCCACCCCTGGCCGGCAAGCGGGATCAGCCATACGGGGCGATCAGCCGCGGCATCGAGAAAACCGACGAGCGGTGCCGTCCAGCGCTCCACAACAAACCTGGCCCCGGACAGCAGAAGGCGACGCCCCGGAGAGAGATCGCACGGTTCGAAGATCGAGGTTAAAGGAACCGGATGCGCGACTGCTGTTCCGTCCTCAAGGTGAAGCGCGCGCGGACGACCATAGTCATAAAGCCGATATGTCAGATCGACATTCTGCTGGATCTCAACAAGTACCAGCCCTGGCCCGATCGCGTGGACGGTGCCGGCAGGTGAGTAAAGGAAGTCACCCGCGCTGACGCGCTTCCAATCGATCAAGCGCTCGATCGTGCCGTCTTCGGCCGAAGCACGGAGTTCGGCGCGAGTCACTGCCTGGCGCAGCCCCAGGCCAATCGTCGCGCCCGGTTCTGCCCACAGGATTTGCCAGGCCTCGCTCTTGCCACGGCGCTGGCCACGCGCGCGCGCCTCCTGGTCATCCGGATGGACCTGGACCGACAGTTTCTCGCTTGTGAAGAGAAACTTGACAAGGAGTTCGGGGTCGCCTGCTGCGACCGATGGCGGGCACTCGAACCAGATTTCCCCAATGGTCGCATCGCCCTTCTGCATGTCCTCGAACCCGGGCCACAAGCGATGCCTGCCCCAGGGCTTTTCGATCGATCTGCGGACAAGGCGCACCACGGACATCAGCGTCTGCCTTCAATCACGCGGCTGAACCGATTCCTCGTCATGGTTGCAAGCAAGCGATGATGGCAAGCATAGCTGTCCGGGTCTCACCGACATCGCGCACTGCGATCGTGTCGATCCCTGCTTCGAAAACGGAATAGTCGTTGCCGCCGGGGAAGATGGCATCGCCAAGAAACAGCATGGCAGCAAAGGGGATACCGCTGTGCTCGGCCAGCTTGCGCATCCCATAGGCCTTGTCGATGCCCTCGCGCGTGATGTCGATTGAAGTCGATCCGCCGACGTTGACGGAAAGTCCTGGCAGCATGCGGCGCAGCGTTGCCTGCATCCGCTTTCGCTTGGCGAAATCGGGGTCCCACGCCTTCTTGGCTTCGAGTGGCGCCTGCTGGCCAAGTCCGGAAAAAGTGATCTGGCTGCCGCGGTCTTCAACCTGTTCACCCCAGGTCCGCTGGTCGTGGAGCTCGCATTCCACAACGGCGGCAACAATTGCCTGACGGATGCGAATTCGTTCCTCTTGCGAGAACACCTCGGCAAAGACCGGCTGCCAGGCACCAGCAAAGCGATAGAGCTTGGTCCCTGTCGTGGGAAGAATGAACAGGCGGTCAAATGCTGCTGACGACGGGAGCTGCGATACAAGCTGAGTTTCAAACTGCGGCCAGTCACCGCCTGAAATCACGGCCACACAGGCAAATTCCAGCAGCTTGCCAAGGAGCGCGCCCGTCGACCCGCTAATTGCTTGCTTGCTTTCCGCAAGCGTGCCGTCAAGGTCGAATGCAACAAGCCGCTTCATGTGAAATTTCCCGCTGAATGCACACCCGCCCCGCGCCCGGCGCGGCTTGCCGGCACCGCGCACGAGGCTGCAGAAGTCCTTCTGGAGGATTCGCCACGGTTCCCGCTGCAGCCGTCTTCGGCCCATGCGGCCCGCCTGTCCGGCTTGCAGTTCATCGTGCGATTCTGGGAAGGATGAATGCGTCGACGGCGTGCGCAACACCATCTTCATCGTTTGAACGTGTGACCACGTCGGCGGCCGCACGAACAGCAGGCGGACTCTGCCCCATGGCGATCGAAAAGCCAGCGTGCGCGAACATCGCCAGGTCGTTGCGCTGGTCGCCGATTACGGCGACTTCGTCGAGGCGCACGCCCGCTGCCGCTGCCAAGGCTGTCAGGCCATCACCTTTGTTGGCGCCAGGAGCGGTAACATCGAGATAGTAGAGCTGTGACCGGCCCACGGTTGCCGTGCTGCCAAGTATTGCCGTAAGCTGTTCGTCAAGACGGGCCAGCAGCGCGTGATTGTCGCTGACGCCCACAATCTTGTCGACATGGCAGAGCAGTCCGCTGAAGTCAGACTTGATGACCGGTTCGACGCAGGCAGATAGCCGTTCGCGTGGCACGTGGATTGCGTCCACCAGTTGGGCATACCAGTGCCCGCTACGGAACAGCCATGGCGTCACTTCAGGGTGATCCAGCAGGTCCAATGCGCTTTTGGCCGACGCGGGCTCCAATTGCCTGGCCAGCAGGATCGAACCATCCGGCTGAAACAATGTGCCACCGTTGAACGCGCCCATGGCTTCGATCAGGTCCAGACTTCTCGCGATCGCAAACATGCCGCTCGGCGGGCGGGCGCTGATCAGGCTCACCCGCATCCCTGCATCGCGGACGCGCCTGATCGCTGCGACGACCGCGTGAGAAAGGCTCTTGTCGTGCCGGACGAGCGTGCCGTCGACATCACAAACGAGAAGGCGAATGCTGTCGCTCATCCGACAGGATGCCAATTTCGTCCGGCGCGGCGGATCAGAGCGTCGGCGCTTGCTGGCCCCGCACTGCCGGCGGCATATTCCTGCGGCCATCCATGATCCCAGCGCTCGATCAGCGGCTGCAGCGCGCGCCAGCCAGCCTCGATCTGGTCAGCCCGCGGAAACAGCGTCTGGTCGCCGGTCAGCACATCGTAAAGCAAGGTTTCATAGCCGGTTCGGGAACCGAGTTTGAAATGGTCGGCGTAGTTCAAATTCATGGAGACCGGAGCCAGTTCGAGGGCTGGCCCTGGTCGTTTCATCATCAAATCGAGGCTGATCCCTTCATCAGGCTGTAGCTGCAGAACAAGCCGGTTGGCGGAAATGCCGGTTTGTCGGGACAAGGAATGCGGCACATCCCGGAACTGGATCAGAATTTCAGTGTCGCGCGCCGCGAGGGCTTTGCCCGTTCGCAAGAAAAAGGGCACGCCGGACCAGCGCGGGGTGTCCACATGAACCTCCAGCGCGACGAAGGTTTCCGTTCGGCTGGCCGGATTGACGTTGATCTCCGCGAGATACGGCGAAACGGGCTGTCCCAGCACATCACCCGATCCATAGCGGCCCCGCGCCGCCTGATCGGGATCGACGGGTCGTATCGCAGAAATCACTCTGGCCTTTTCGTCGCGGACGGCTTCGGCATCCAAGCTGATCGGCGGTTCCATGCCGATCATGGCCAGCAACTGAAAAAGATGATTGGGCACCATATCGCGGAGGGCACCAGTTTCATCATAGAACTTGCCACGGCTGCCAACGGTCAGCGTTTCTGCAACTGTGATCTGGACGTGATCAATGTAACAGCTATTCCAAATCGCTTCAAAGACCGTGTTCGCGAAGCGGAGGAGCATGATGTTCCGAACGGTCTCCTTGCCCAGAAAATGGTCAATCCGATAAATCTGTTCCTCCCTGGCACGGGCAAGTATCTGTCGATTGAGCGCTTGGGCGCTGGCGAGATCGGTGCCGAACGGCTTTTCAATCACCACGCGCCGAAAGCCTCCTATCTCATCCAGAAGGCCCCCCTTTCCCAGTGAATCAATGATTGGGCCGAAAAACTGGGGGGCGGTCGCAAGATAGAAAATGGCGTTGCCCTTCAATTCGCTGACCAGCGTCGCAAACAGTTGCGGATCGCTGAATTCACCCTTCTGATAATGCACGTGCTCGCGAATTCGGCTCCAGCCGGGAATCGGGCCGACCAGTTCGTCCAGCCTGCAGCGCAGCCCGTCATCATCAAGATCATGATGGCTCACGCCGAGCAGCCTGGTTCCGGGGGCGAGCAGGCCTGACCCGGCGAGACTGGCCATCGCTGGCATGAGCAGTCTGCTGGCCAGATCGCCCAATACCCCGAAAATCACAAGGTTTGCCGCCGGCGCGACAGGCGAAGCGTTCATCGCGAACCCTCGACATGGCCGCCAAAACCAAAGCGCATCGCCGAGAGCAGCTTCTCTCCAAACGTGTGCTCCTCCCGGCTGCGATAGCGCGCGAAAAGGGCGGCAGCCAGTACGTTGGCAGGCACGGATTCCTCCATCGCCGCTTCGATCGCCCAATGTCCCTCGCCGGAATCGGCGACATGGCCGGAAAACTGGCCGAGCGTCCCGTCCCTGGCCAGCGCCGCGGCTGTGAGGTCAAGCAACCAGGAAGAGATGACGCTGCCACGCCGCCACACTTCGGCGATATCGGGCAGCGCGAGATCATAGCGTTCGATCTCGGGCAACGCGTCAGAATTCCTGCTCCTGAGGATGTCAAACCCTTCTGCATAGGCCTGCATCAGGCCGTATTCGATGCCATTGTGCACCATCTTGACAAAGTGCCCCGAGCCCGCAGGCCCTGTATGGAGATAACCCTGTTCGGCCCGTGGATCATGGCCGCCATCCTGGCTGCGGTCGGGCGTTCGCGCGATGCCCCCTGTTCCGGGTGCCAGTGTCGCGAAGATGGGATCGAGCCAGTCAACGATGGCCCCCTCGCCCCCAATCATCATGCAGTAGCCACGCTCCAGACCCCAGATCCCGCCCGAGGTCCCAACGTCAACATAGTGGAGGCTCCTCTCCCTCAGCGCGTGTGCACGCCGGATATCGTCCTTGTAGAAACTGTTGCCACCATCGATGATGACGTCGCCGGCGGCAGCGATCTGGCTCAGCGCCTCGATCGTGTCTTCGGTTGGCGCGCCAGCGGGCAGCATCACCCAGAAGATGCGCGGTTGTGGCATTTTGGCGACCGCTTCCTGCAAGGACGCCACGCCCGTTGCGCCCTCGTCGACCAGGTTGGCGACAGCTTCATCATTGCGGTCAAAGACAAGAAGCTCATGGCCGCCGCGCATCAGGCGGCGGGCAATATTTGCTCCCATTCGGCCAAGTCCGATCATTGCAAGGCGCATGAAAACCCTTTCAGCTCATGGCGGATTGAAGGGCGGCGACCAACGCTACCATGCCGCCGCCACCCTGTTTCAGATGGATGCAAAGTACACGCCTGCCGCGCGATTCGAGCACTTCGGCGTCGCCGCGCGCTTGCGCAACCTGAACTGTCCCGAAGCTGGTGCGTCTGCCCGGGATCGCCAGGTCGGGATATGGATCACGTGTTATGACGAGGAAAACACCCGACCCAGGCCCGCCTTTGTACGCTTGGCCGGTCGAATGCAGAAAGCGCGGGCCAAAGCCGGCGACCGTGGCCACGCCCTTGGCGTCGCGGACGATTGTGCGCATTTCGGCAAGGCGAGCGGCATTGGCGGCACTACGCTCGACATAGGCCAGGAACCCCGCGTATCCCCCGGGTTCAAGCCCGGCGAAATGCTGGCGGAGCAGTTCAACCGGGTCATTGGTGGCGGATTCTCCTCGATTGCCGGTCAGAACCTGGATATCGGCATTTTCGGCAGCCACCCTGCGCGGCTCCAGCGCTCCCGTCGCTTCGCAGTTGGCAACCAGCCTGCGCGTGGCGATCTTGGCGTCTTCGACGTCGGGTTGATCAAACGGGTTGACCCCGATCACCGCGGCGGCAACCGCGGTTGCGACTTCCCAACGGAAAAATTCCTGGCCGATGAATTCGCGTTTGGCGACCATGATGGTTACCACCGGTTGACCAAGGCCGATCAAGCTTTTGACCAGCCCGTCCACGGCTTGGTCGGCATTGCCGGCAAGGTGGAGGTAGATGAACAGCCGATCCCCGCCGTAGCTTTCGGGGGTGCCAATCGGTTCAAGGTCAACCGGGATGATCCCCTTGCCCTGCTTGCCGGTCGATTCTGCCAGCAGTTGTTCGAGCCATGCACCCAGCGGGGCCAGTTCTGCCGACGCCAGGATTGTCAACTTGTCCCGACCGGCAATCGCAGCCTCGCCAATGATTGCGCCAAGGCGGATGCCAGGATTGCCCGCCGCCGGGACGTCATCGCCGCACGCCTGCACCATGGGCTCTGTCGACGCGAGAAACGTGCGCGTGTCGATGCCCATCACTGCAGCAGGCACCATGCCGAATGCCGACAATACCGAATATCGGCCGCCGATTGTCGGATCCCCTTCGAAGATCATCGCAAACCGATCCTTGCCGGCCGACGTCGCGAGCTTCGAACCCGGATCGGTGACTGCGATGAAGCGGCTGCCATCCCCGCCCGAAAGCTCCCAGAAAAAGCTGCGAAGCAATTCCGGCTCCATCGTCGTGCCGGATTTTGAGGCAATGATGAAGATGCAGTCATCCGGATTGATGGCGTTGGAGATGGCGGCAATCTCATCCGGATCGGTTGTGTCGAGCACGTGCAGGCGCGGGTTGCCGTCGCTGCTGCCCAGGACAAGTGACAGCACTTCGGGTCCAAGACTGGACCCTCCCATACCCAGCAATACCGCATCCCGGTGCGCCTTCGCCTTGGCACGCAGTGACTCAAATCGATCAACGTCGGACTTCGCGACATCAGCGGCGGAGAGCCAGCCGAGCCACTGGCCTTCGCTCCGACCGGTCCAAAGCGTTGAGTCACCCTGCCAGAGGCGGCGCGCCCAGCCGCCTGTTCGCGCTGTCTCCAGCCGTGCTGCCACCGCCCGCGCTAGCTGCGCGGGCAACGCAGCCGTTATCGCGTTCTGACGGTCGCCCAGAACAAGGGCGCGCTTGTCGGCCAGCGCGACCAAAAGCCGGTCCATGGCGTCGGCAAAGCGGGCGATCCCGTGGCTCAAGAGGTCGGTCGCAAGTTCTCCGGGTTCAAGCCCGAGACGTTGCGCTTCAGCCAAGATCCGATGGGCGTTCTCGATGTTCTCTGGAAGCGTGATCTCCACGGTGCCATGGTCGATGAAGGCGTCCATCGTACCAGGTGCCATTGTGTTGACCGTTTCCGGTCCGATGAGCGTATCGACGTAGAGCGTGTCGGGAAAGGCAGGGCTCTTCATGCCTGTCGACGCCCACAATAGTCGTTGCGGCATCGCGCCCCTAGCGGCAAGAGCCTGCCACCGCGCACCCGAAATCATTTCGCGATACCACGCATAGGCCAGTTTCGCGCTGGCAACTGCGACCTTGCCGCGGATCGCGTCGCAGGCCTCGATGTGGTGGTCGCCGGCCTTCATGCGCGCATCCACCACCTCGTCGATCCGCATGTCGATCCGGCTGACAAAGAAGCTGGCGACGCTGGCGATTCGGTCCACCGGCAGTCCAGCTTCCACCCGCGCCTCAAGCCCGGCAAGGTACGCCTCAGCCACGGCCTGATAGGCTTCGAGCGAGAACAAGAGTGTTACGTTGATGTTGACGCCCTCCGCAATCAGCAGGCGGATGGCAGGCAATGCAGCCGCGGTGCCCGGCACCTTGACCATCAGGTTTGGCTCGTTGACGGTCGTCCACAGCCGTCGCGCTTCCGCAATCGTTGCGTCCGTCAGGTCGGCAAGACCGGGGGAAAGTTCGAGGCTGACAAAACCGTCCCTGCCTGACGTCCGTTCGTATGTGGGCCTCAGATCAGCCGCTGCAGCCTTGGTATCTGCGATCACCAGGTTTTCGTAGATATCCTGCACGCGCACATTTGCGGTCGCGAGCAGCGCCTTGATCTCGTTGTCATAGGCGTCATCGCCGCCGATTGCCTTTTCGAATATCGACGGGTTGGACGTCACGCCGGTTACGCCGTGCGCCTCGATCAGCGAGCGCAAGCCGCCGGCCCGCAGGAACTTGCGGTCGATGAAGTCCAGCCAGACAGCCTGGCCAAGTTCGCCGAGCTGCTTCAGACGACTGCTCATGTCCGGCGCTTTTCGATCAGCCTGCGGGCCACATCGCAGATATTGTCCACGGTAAAGCCAAATCTGTGCTGCAGGCTGGCAAGCGGCGCCGACGCGCCAAATCCTGTCATCATGATCATGCCGCCGTCCGGGCCCACATAGCGGTCCCAGCCCATTGGCGCGCCCTGTTCCACTGCCAGCCTTGCACCAACCGCTTTGGGCAGCACTTGGTTCCGGTAGGCTTCGTCCTGCTGTTCGAACAGATGCCAGCTTGGCAACGACACCACACGGGAACGAACGCCGTCGGCGCCAAGGCGCTCGTGTGCGGCGACCACCAACGCCAGCTCGCTTCCGGTGCCGATCAGGATGATGTCGAGATCGCCGGCACAATCGGCCAGAATGTAACCCCCTCTCGCCAGGCCTTCCGCCGCGGCATAACGGGTGCGATCAAGCGTCGGGATCGCCTGGCGCGAGAAGATGAGTGCGGTTGGTTCGTCTGCATTTTGGAGTGCCAGCCTCCATGCCACCGCGACCTCGTTGGCATCGCCCGGCCGGATCGTGTTGAGCCCGGGAATGGCGCGCAAACTGGCAAGCTGTTCGATCGGTTGATGCGTCGGCCCATCTTCGCCGACCCCGATACTGTCGTGCGTGAACACGAAGATAACTGGCAAATTCATCATTGCCGCCAGTCTTATGGGTGGCCGCATATAGTCGGCAAAGGCCAGAAAGGTGCCGGTAAACGGGCGCAGACCGGATAGCGCCATGCCGTTGGCGATGGCACCCATCGCATGCTCGCGCACGCCGAAGTGAATGTTGCGCCCGTCGTGGATCGCGGCCGTGAACGCGGCGGCCCCGTCAGAGTTCAGAAGCGTCTTGGTCGAAGGGGCCAGATCGGCAGCGCCACCGGCCAGCATCGGCAGGTGCGGTGCCACCGTGTTCAACACCTTGTTCCCGGCATCACGGGAGGCGAGCCCAGCACTGTCAGCGGGGAAGACTGGGATGTCCGCTTGCCAGCCTTCCGGAAGCCCGTGCCTGCGCGCCAGGTCCAGCTGGAAGGCCAGATCGGGAAACGCCTGTCTGTAGCACGCGAGATCGGCCTCCCATTGCACGCGCAACGGATTGCCGCGCCCAGCCATGGCATCGTGCAGCACCGTCCTTGCCGCGTCCGGCACCATGAACTGCGCGTCCTCCGGCCATCCGAAGAATCTCTTCGTGGCACGGATCACATCCGCGCCCATCGCGTCGCTATGCGCCTTCGATGTGCCCTGGATGGGACTGCCGTAACCAATCACGGAATGGACAACGATGAGCGTCGGACGATCGTCAGTTGACTTGAACGTCTCGACCGCTCGGCCAAATGCGGCGGTGTCATTTGCATCGTCAACACAAATGACCTGCCAGCCATAGCTCTCAAAACGTCTGCCGACGTTCTCCGAGAACGCGAGATCGGTGGCCCCTTCGATCGTGATGTGATTGTTGTCATAGACCCAGCACAGGTTTGACAGCTTCAGGTGTCCGGCAAGAGAGGCAGCTTCGTGGCTGACCCCCTCCATCATGTCGCCGTCTCCGGCGAAAACGTAGACGTCGTGATCGAAGAGCGTGAAGCCGCCCTTGTTGAACCTGGCGGCGAGCATGCGCGCCGCCACCGCCATACCGACCGAATTGCCACAACCCTGGCCGAGAGGCCCGGTCGTCGTTTCAACCCCAGTCGTCTTCCGGTACTCCGGATGGCCCGGTGTCCGCGAATCGAGCTGCCGGAACGCCTTGATGTCGTCTAGGCTTACCGCCGGCCTGCCGGTCTTGTCGCCATGGTCATCAATCTCGTCGATGCCGGCGAGATGGATCAGCGCATACAGCAGCATGGAGGCGTGACCGGCGGAAAGCACGAACCGATCCCGGTTGGGCCAATCCGGCGTCGCCGGATCATAGCGCAGATGATCGCGCCACAAGGTATAACCGATCGGCGCGAGGGCCATCGGGGTGCCCGGATGGCCTGAATTGGCCTGCTGGACCGCGTCGATCGCCAGCATGCGGATCGTGTCGATGCCAAGGTGGTCAAGCGAGACGCCCTCGTCGAACACGGATGGAGCAGTCCCTGTCATTGCCCCAAATCACTTGCCAAGCGGGATGAACCACCAGACAAGCGGCTGGCCGGTGTATTGCCGCAGCAGCATTGTGACGCAACCGGTTCATCGATTGGCGTGGTCGTCGGCTCTGCCACCATTGCCCCTGAAGCATCGTGCCGCGCCGCAGGATGGCTCGTGTGCTCCTCGGCCAGTGCGATCGCAGTCAACGCGGCCAGATAGGCCAGCGTGGACTCCGCGCCCTGGTTGGCGTTTCGCCGGTCGGGATGCAGACCATCGAAGCAAGCGCCGCTGACGCTGTCAGCAACCGGGACGCCAAGATCATTGGCCCCCAGGAACCAGTTGAAGGCGCGCCAGGCCTGCACAGACCAGCGCTGATCGCCGGTGATCTTGGCGGCGGCGAGACAGGCGCTCACGGCTGACCAGACCTCGATGGGCTGTTGATCGAATGGCGCGGGATGCTTGCGGTCGAACCCGAAGCTTTCGGTCCCGACGGGTCGAAAGAGACCGGTTTCGGTCGTCTGAACGGCCATCAACCAGCCAAGTGATTCGAGCGCAGCTTCCAACTGACTGGCGTTTGATTGCGCATGACCGGCAATCAACAAGGCTTCACACAGCCGGGCATTGTCATAGCCCAGCCGGTCTTCGAACCAGAGCCAATCGGGTGTGGCGGCATCGTGCCAGCGCTGGAACAGCCGCGAGGACAATTCGCTCCTCAGACGCTCGAAGCCGAGGTGGCCGGGGAAGCGCGCAAGAAAGCCTTCGATGCCCAGAAGGCCGTAAGCCCAGACGCGCGGCGATGACAGCCGCACCAGTGGTGGTGCAAATTCGAGCAGCCGCGCAGCGGCCCAATCGTCCAACGTGCCTCGATTTCCATGCCGCACCACGGTGCCCAGAGCCCAAACGGCCCGACCATGTGCATCGTCTGCACCTGCCCGACCGATCCACTCGCGGTTGAACCCCATGAAATTGTGAAACTGACCTTCGGCAGGCCGCCAAGCATGTTCGACGAAAGCCGAGAAGACGAGCATCATCCGTTGCTCGTCTGAAGAGAGCGGCCTCAACTGACCAATTTCCGCCATCAACTGAAGCGCCCGCGCATTGTCGTCGAGGCAATAGCCGTGTTTGCGATCCGGAACAGAATGATGGGCATGCTGGATGATGCCGACGTTGTCAGTCATCGCGCCAAGGCGCGCCGTCACGACAGGCGGAAGTTCACGCTTGCGTACCGCGCCCAGCAGGAGTGGGATGATCTCTGCCTGGCCTGATGGCCCCTTCATTCGCACATCGGAAAAGATGCGGAGATATTGCTCCGCCACGTGCGGCCACGTCATCGTTCTGCCACGAGCGTAAGCACGGGTCCGCACCTCGCTTCGCAGGCCATCGTCACTGATCAGGGAATGGACCGCCTGGGCCAGGCCGTCCGGTGCATCAAAAGGCACGAGGAGGCCGCACTGGTCGGCGAGCAGTTCGCGGGCATGCCAGAATGGCGTGGAAACAACGGCCTTTCCGAGAGCAACGGCGTAAGCAAGTGTGCCTGAAACGATCTGCGCTTCATTGGGATATGGTGACAGATAGATATCGCAAGATGAGAGATATTGAAGCAACTCATCAAGCGATAGGTAGCGATCAACGAAGCAGACATTGTCCGCCAGGTTGAGTTTTTCTGTCAAGGTTGTGAGTTGCTGACGATAGGCTTCACCTTCCCGCTGCCGCAATACAGGATGCGTTGCGCCGACGATCATGTAGAGTATTTTCGGATGCAGGCGAACCAACTGTGGCATAGCGCGGATCGCCGTCTCGATTCCCTTGCCGGGGCCCAGCAATCCAAATGTCATAAGCAGGGTTCGGTCCGCGAGTGCAAGATCACGCTTGGCCATCGCAGGGTCGATGAACGGCCGGTCGGGTACGCCGTGAGGCACGACGGAGATTTTTTCGGCGTCCACCGCGTAGACCGTCTCCAGAATCCAGCGGCCTTTCTCGGCCATGACAATCAGATGCGCCGACCGGGCGATGATCTCGTCCATAACCCGGCGCTGATCGGAGTCCGGCCCTGCAAGCACAGTATGGAGCGTGGTGACAATGGGCGCATGGACACGTCGCATCAATTCAAGCACATATTCTCCTGCAGCACCGCCGAATATGCCGAACTCGTGCTGGATTGAGATCACCTCGACGTCAGCGACATTCAAGAAATCGGCAGCAACTGCATAAGAGCGGCGGTCCTCCTGGACGATCTCCAGCGGCACATGGGCGGGGTAGTCATATCGATTGCCATTGTCTGTGACGGCCACAGTCATCGCTGACAGACCCGGCCCGCCAGCTGTCATCGCGAGCCGCAAATCCTCGGCAAATGTGGCAATGCCGCACTGTCGAGGCACGCAGGTCGCAACCACGGCGATGCAGCGCAGTGGCGCGATTGCCCTCGATTCACGGTCATTTTTCGCAGCCAACGGCCGCTTCGTTGAAAGGCGTTCCGGCGAAGATCGGGTCACTCCGCGGCGCAAATCCATATCGCCGGCCACCGCATCGTCGAGCATCGCGGGATGAACTCGCAAGGGCCGCCCAACCAAGTCTGACACGTCAGAATTACTCCTCGATTTTCCCGAGCCGAATCGGTGAAACTCAGCCGCTGCCGGTCTGTCGGGCTTGGACCCTACTCCAGAGTCAAGGCTCTGCCGCATTGTCCGCCTTGCCGTGGCGGGAAGTTCCACATTGGTCGGGCGCTGAGGCACTCTCTACCCCGAGACCACCCGCTTCTCTGTTCCAGATCAGTATTTCGTTGTTTTTTTTCTGGACTGCACACGCGCTCCCCGATGCGGTCGGTAGGGAGAGACGCGGTGCGACCCAATGGTTGAAAGCAATGGCCATTGCGGGTTGTTGCAGGAAATCATTCTGCATCGGCTCCGGCTCGGGCCAGATGGTCGGTCCAGCGTGATCGGCATCGCCAGAATTCGGGATCAGTCGTCAGGAGCGAGCTCATGCTCAAACAGCCTGATGCGATTGATCACGGAAACGAAGAATGCAGTCGACCAACCGAGGAGGATGATCCCGTTCGCGCTCTCTATGGCGCCAACGAGGCGCCATTTCTTCGGGAGAATAACGTCGCCGTAGCCAAGAGTCGTATAGGTTGTGGTCGAGAAATAAAGTGAGTCATCAAAATTGTGTAGCGCGTGTACGCCAACGTATAGCGCAGCATAGAGCCATATTTCGACCGTATGGAGCGCAAACAGGCCGAATGCTGCGCCCAATATTGTGACCAACTGGCGCATCCGAGCACGTCGTTTGTCACCGTCCAGTGTATGACGGCGAATCATGCCGACCAGCAAAGCAAGCCCAGCGAGATGCATTATTATCGTGATCCCAACCATGGGGCCTGCAATCAACAACTGCATTTCGTATCCTTGTCCTTATATCTGGGAGCACCACATTGATTGGTTGACCGCTCGCTGTACGGCTCATGTTACGCACCGCTGACCATTGGTCAGCAATGAAGACTGGCCTGCCCCCTCGGCTGGCTCAGGATTATGATGATCGTCCTCCAGGTGCGGGATATCGAGGCCATTTCCTGGCGGCTGCTAGGAATGTTCGGAAAGAGCGGCAAGTGTCCGCCAGTCCAGAATTCTTACCGAGCGTCGGGCGGGAATATCGATGACGCCTTTGAGCCGGAGCCGTGCCATCTGCCGGCAGACCGTCTCAGTGGTCAAACCCAGGATGTCGGCGATATGGGCTCTGCTTAGCGGAAGATTGAGCGTGCCAAGCGTCAATGTATCATGCGCTTTCATGAGACGATCAGCCATATACATCAGAAAACTGGCGATTTTTTCTTCTGCACTTTTGCGCCCCAAAAGCAGTATCCATTGTCGCAGATGATCTACTTCATCAAGCGTTCTACGAAGAATTAAATGTCCAATTTCGGGATATTGTTCTATATCAAGTTCGAATCTATCTCTCGATACAATACAGATGAGGGCATCCGTAAGCGCAACAACATTGTGTTTCGACTGAAATGCATAGGGTCGTCCAAGAAAATCGCCAGGAAACAGAAGTCCAACGGTTTGTGCCCGTCCATCGGCGGTCGATTCATCAATCTTGAAGAATCCAGAGAGGATGTTGGCGCAAAGTGTGTTTTCCGTTCCTGCACAGATCAGGGTTTCACCCCTCGCCACACGGCGACGACGGCCGAGGCGCCCGATTGCGGTCAACGTCTTGTCCGCGCTGACGGCACAAAGCGTATGGCTACGTCCGTTGCATGCGGAACAGTCCCCCATCGAGAGATTTTTCGTCGCAGATTCCGCTCCTCGGCCATTCAAGAAGTTGCTGGATTGATGCTGTGCTGCCGTCACGACTGTTGCTCATGGTTGGCCCGCAGAACGGGAAGGTGATGGCGCAACGACCGTCGATCGGCGCTGCTTCTGTCAGCGAACCCGCGCATCGGCTCGTCACTGGATTGCTCCAGCATTGAAATCGAGATCGTGCGCAGTTGTGCAGACGCGCGGTGCATCGCAGGTTTCCTTGGTCAGCCACTCTTTATTACGCAGCGCATGGCCTGGCCCTTCAAAACGGCTGCGACAAACAATGGCGCCATTGCGCTGGAACGTGCCAAGCCGACAGATGCCGACTTGCTGAGCCAGCGAACATTTGCCGAAAGCAAGGGCGAGGCCCCCTTCTCGCGTAAGGCGTGGTGGGGCCCCAAGCTGTTGGGCGCACCTGTTTGCGACGGGGCTGGGCTGTCCCGGAAGGCTTGAACACCGTCAAACCGACGGATGTCGAAACCTGAGGTGGTAATGTGACGCAATCGTGCGGACAACGGAATCATTGCCTTGGAGCCATGGCACATTCGCTCAGCGAAGCCGGCCTGGTGAGGCATGAGAATGTGCTTCTGCATCCAGACCCATCGCGAACCGTCCTTCGGCCGTTCGCTCCTGATTATCCTGATCCTTTCCGGGACGCAGTTCGACCCCGGGCTGGGGAGATCATCAATCGCCTGCTGTCACTCGCACCGGCAGAGCTGGTAGCGCAGTTGGCATTGGTCACGAATTCGCTCGACCAGCGACACCGGGGTGTCGATGCGCTTCTTCTGCATCGGGCCGAGGAGGTGATGACCGGGATTGCCTTGGACCGGAATCCGAGCGCGGAAGAACGGCGATTGATCGGTGCCTACTTCTGTGCAGAGTTTGCTTTTGAAGCAGCAGCCCTGTTCAACCCGAGCGTCGTCATTGCGCCCCGACAAGCAGGAGTGCCCGAAACGGCCGTGCGATTCGTCATGTCGCTGCGCGGCATCGGTGAAGGACATGTCTCCTCGGTCACTTTCCGCACCGGAGTTTGGACGCCTTGCGGCGAGATAAGGATCGATCCCGCATCTCGTATCGCTGTTTCGCCCAACATTGACCTTTCAACGACGTCAGAAACGGCACCGCAGCTCTACTGCAACGTTACCGAAGACGTCTCGGAAACAGTGTTGTTTCCCATTCTTCCCAGTCAGCGCCAAGGTATCGAAGATCTGCGCCTCGTGCTCTTCGTTGACGATGATGGCAGCCAGACCTACTATGGCACTTACACTGCCTACAACGGCATTGACGCAAAGCCGGAGCTGCTATCCACGACCGACTTCCATTGCTTCGAGATGCAGCAGCTGACCGGGACAGCAGCGCAGAGCAAGGGGATGGCACTGTTCCCGAAACGCGTGCAAGGCCGCTATGCAATGCTCGGGCGCCAGGACAATGAGAGCATCTGGTTTCACCAATCCGATCATCTGCTCGATTGGAATGACGGCGTGAAGCTGCTGTCGCCGCGGTATCCCTGGGAGTTCGTCCAGTTGGGCAACTGCGGCTCGCCAATCGAGATCGAGGAAGGGTGGCTTGTTCTCACACATGGTGTCGGGCCCGTCCGCAACTATTGCATTGGCGCTTGTCTGCTCGACCGGGACAATCCATCAAAAGTCCTCGCTCGCTCCACGAGACCAATTCTGTCACCCAGTCCGTCCGAACGAGACGGCTATGTTCCAAACGTGGTCTACAGCTGCGGCGGCATGGTTCGCGACCGAATGCTGCTGTTGCCATTCGGCGTTGCGGACACGTTTGCTACAGTGGCAACCGTTTCCGTCGACAGCCTTCTTGACGACATGGCGTGACCGGCATCCTGACCACAGGCTTCGATCTATCCCTTTGAACGTCGAATATGCGGGAAGCACACCTGTCGACACGGGCGGCACACTTCTCACGAAACAAGTGAGGCGCGTTGGTGACCTGCTGCCCGTTTCCTGCACCGCCCTGCTGGACGTTGTCCAGTCCGTGCCGGCCACGGCGGGCCATGTGCCGCTGACCGGTTTACCAGCGACATCGGCGGCTTGTTGGCGATGGCGCTATGTGGCCGAACCTCGTTGTCGTCTCTGCGCCAAGCCTCGCATTTTCGCACCGCGTCGTCGAGGCTCATGAACCAGTGCTGGCTCAGGCATTCCGCGCGGAACTTGCCGTTGAAGCTTTCGATGAACGCATTGTCGGTCGGCTTGCCCGGCCGGCTGAAGTCGAGCGTTACATTCCGCGTGTAGGCCCAAAGATCGAGATCGCGCGAGATGAACTCGCTGCCCTGATTGACCCGGATCGATGCCGGATAGCAGCCCAGCTTGGGATTGACGATATCGAAGCCAATGTATTGCCCGATCAGAAAGCCGAGGTCGTTCGTCGGCTTCGGGCCGAGGGTCGCATCGTGGCCATGGCTGGTGACGGCGTGAGTGACGCACCCGCGCTTGCCGCTGCAGATGTCGGCATCGCCAAGGGCACCGGCACCGATGTCGTCATCGAAAGTGCCGGCGTTACGCTCTTAAAGGGCGATCTTGGCGGCATCGTGCGCGCCCGCCGGCTTTCGCGGGCAACCATGCGCAACATCCGCCAGAACCTGGCTCTTGCCTTTGTGTACAATGCTGCCGGCATTCCAGTGGCCGCCGGCATTCTTTACCCGGTTTCGGGGGTGCTGCTTTCACCGTCCATAGCCGCTGCCGCCATGGCATTGTCGTCGGTGAGTGTGGTGGGCAACGCATTGCGGCTGCGGACTATGAAAATCTGAAGGAAGCGGTGCGGGACGGGATTGGACAATTTTCTCGCGCCATCGTCAGGGTAAGACGGGGCGCCTGCGTAATGAAAGACAAGAGAACAATGCGCTCGCGTGATCGCCTTGCCCGTTCGCCAGAATTCGGCATGGCCGCCTGCCGCCACGCATTGCGATTGGGAACATGTGTCTGCCATCGGAACGGAGACACGCACTTTGATATCAATCGGTCGAGGATCGTAAATTCTTGCCGACCCAGGAACAGGCTTTCGAGGAAACGTGAATTGATGCGCACGTTGGATCAGGAGCCCAAGGCGTCCGGCCCAGTTTCCCTTGTTGGACGCGACGCCCGAAATGGACGTTCTTTCGCAGTTCCGGACAGTTTTGTGCCGGCCCTGGGCTTTGCGTCGTTGACGCCGCTCTATGATCGGGCACTCGCCATCGCAACGCGAGAGCCCATCTGGCGAAACGCGCTTGTTGAAATTATTGCGCCAACTGCCGGCGAAACGATCCTGGATGTCGGCTGTGGAACGGGTTCGCAGGCCATTTTGCTGAAGCGTATGGCACCAGGTGCACGCATTGTCGGGATCGATCCGGATCCTGCGGTTCTGGAAATCGCGGCCCGCAAAGCGCGCGCTGCAGGCGTGCAGCTGGAATTGCATCGCGGATATGCGCGCGACGCTGCGACGGTGTTGGGTGCGAATTCGGCTGACAAATGCATATCAAGTCTGGTTTTCCACCAGGTTCCGATGCCCGAAAAGCAGGCTGGGCTTGCTGCGATGTTTGCCGCAGTCAGGGCCGGCGGACAGGTCTGTATTGCTGACTATGGGCGGCAGATCGGCTGGCATCGCAATATGTTGTTTTCGGTGATCGGCCTTTTGGATCGATTTTCCAATACACGCCCCAATGCCGAAGGCGTTCTGGAACGTCTCTTGTCCGAATTGGCCAAATCTCCGATCTCTGCTGAGCGTCAAGTTGAAACAATTACGGGCGCTATTTCAATCTTCTGCTGCCGCGTGCCCGAGGAGCAGATTGTACAATCATGACGGGCTTGTGTCAAAGGAGAACCAACGTGCAAACAAGAATAGTCTTTCTATCCACCCTGGCACTGATGGCGTCAGCGGCGGCTGCTCAGCAGCCGTCTGGCACGCAACCAGCCCCGCCCGCCCAGCCGGCTGCGAATGCAGCGAGCCACCAGGGCCATCAAATGGGTAACAAGCCCATGGCTGGAGCCATGCCGGGAATGAACCCCAGCGCCGATCCAAAGGCAGCCATGGGCGCCGACCCGAAAAAGGGCAAGATGGGTTGCTGCATGAAGAACATGCCAATGGCCAAGAACATGCCAATGGCCAAGGACAAGCCGATGGCCAAGGACAAGCCGATGGATCACATGTGAAAGTTCCGACCTCTCGGGTTGCCCCACCGAGGGACTGGAGACCCGTCGCTCCCCCGGGCGACGGGTCAACAAATGCACTTTGATCAGAACATATCTATTGAATCACTATAACAGTAGATCAGAAAAAGATATCTGTTTTACTATGGCAGCGTGAACGATGGATGGATCGAACTGGATGCGCTGGTGATTGGCCGCCAATCCATTCCTTGAAATCATATCTCCAACTACAATGGAGATCAACGATGTGGGGTAGCTCGAAATGAAAGCATATTTCGTGGGTGGTGGCATTGGCTCTTTGGCAGGAGCGGCATTCATGATACGCGACGGCAACGTGGCCGGGCGCGATATTACCATCTACGAAAGCGCAACTTCTGCGGGGGGAAGCCTTGATGGCCAGCGCCTGCCGGACGGGGCGTACTCGTTGCGGGGCGGCCGAATGCTGACAACCGACCACTATGAATGCACATGGGATCTGCTTTCGTCGATTCCTTCGCTTTCTGATCCGACAATCAGTGTTCACGATGAAGTTGTGGCTTTCAACGTCAAATACAAGTCTCATTCGCAAGCTCGACTCGTTGATCGGAATCGACATCGCGTTGACGTAACCAAGATGGGTTTTTCACTTCATGACCGTTTGGAGCTGTTGAGACTTTTTGAAGCAACTGAAGATGAGATCGGCATGAGTCGGATCTCGGATTGGCTATCCCCATCGTTCTTCGAGACGAATTTCTGGCTAATGTGGCAGACAACGTTTGCGTTCCAGCCTTGGCACAGTGCCACTGAACTAAAACGGTATCTTCACCGGTTCATCAACGAATTTCCGCGCATTGAGACGCTGGGCGGCGTGAAGCGAACGCCTTATAATCAATATGATGCGATTGTGCGACCGCTCGTTGAATGGCTCCGTAAACACGACGTCAACCTGGTGACGAGCACACGTGTTGCGGATTTGGAAACGGAAACTCGCGATGGCTTGATCAGGGTTACGGCCCTTTGCGTTTCAGGTTCGGATGAACGGATTCAGGTGCAGGACGGCGATCTGGTGTTTTTGCAGAATGGGTCGATGACGGACGCGTCAAGCCTTGGCACAATGACACAGGCACCACCACATTTGACCAAGGAAGACAGCAGCGGCTGGTCCTTGTGGGAAAGCCTCGCCAAGGCGAGTCCTGACTTCGGCAACCCGACCGCCTTCAATGCGTGTATCCCCGAGTCATACTGGGCCTCCTTTACGACGACTTGCACCAATCCTGCTTTTTTCGACGCTATGGAGGCCTTTTCTGGCAATAGGCCCGGCACAGGTGGGCTGGTTACCTTCAAAGATTCAAGTTGGCGCCTGTCGATTGTCTTGTATCACCAGCCCCATTTCATTGATCAGCCAGGTGATGTCCAGGTTTTCTGGGGATACGCGCTGCAGCCGGAACGCATTGGCGACTATGTCGCCAAGCCGATGGCGGAATGCGGCGGAATGGAAATACTTAAGGAAATCTGTGGCCATTTGAAGTTCGATCCCAAGCTATTTGAAGGTGCGACATGTATTCCGTGCAGGATGCCGTACATAACCAGCATGTTCATGCCACGTAAAATTACGGACCGCCCCCTGCCGGTCCCTCGCTCGTCTGAAAATCTTGCCTTCATCAGTCAATTTGTTGAAATTGCAGATGACGTCGTATTCACAGTCGAATATTCAATCAGGGCGGCACAGATCGCAGTCTATCAGCTGCTTGGGATCAAGCGGGGAATACCCGCAATTACGCGACACGATCAGTCAATACATGTCATGCTTGAAGCAATGAGTAAGGCGATATAACGGTGAACTCTATGCGTGGTTTGAAATTGGAGTAGAAACAATAGCTATGAGGCCAGTTAAACTCGCTGCATTGTCGATGATTGCTATCGTCATTTTCTATGTAATACGGGAGCATGGAAAGCATGCGCTTGGCATTTTACCCTATGGAATCTTGTTGTTGTGCCCTCTATTGCATTTTGGCCATGGAAACCATGGTTCACACAGAGGGCCATCCCCGAGAGATGATGGTTGAAACGAGGAGAAGCACTGAATGACGTCGCCATCAAAGAACCTCGCCGTGCTGGCCAGCATGGCCCTCGCGTTAAGTTCGCCATCTCTGGCGAACGAACCTGATCGTGAGGGTGCAGTCGCTGTTCTCGCGGCTTATCGCACAGCGCTGGAACGTCTGAGCTTGTCCGGAACAGAAAGTCTGTTTGCAGCCGATGCAACAATCATCGAGTCCGGCAAACGCGAGGGAAATTTCGCTGCCTACAAGGAGCATCATCTCGGGCCGGAGTTGAAAGAATTAAAATCATTCTCATTTGGCGACTACAATACCGAGGTCAAGGTCGAAGGCGCTTTGGCAATGGCAACAGAGACCTATACGTATCACATTGTCCTGAAATCTGGTTCGGCTATTGATCGCCGCGGAGCTACCACCAGCGTGTTGAAGTGGGATGGAAGTTCCTGGCGGATCGTCGTGAGCCACAGTTCGTCCCGCAGCGCGCGATAAACCGTGCCGGCATCCTGGTGTTTCCCAGATTCCAGACGCAACCACTGGAAAGGGAGCGGCAGGGATCGGAGCGGCGATATGGACCATGCGGAGGAAGCTTTCGGCGAGTTGATCATATCGGGTTGCGATGGCGCGGTTGATTTTGAGGTGGCCGAAGAAGCGTTCGATGTGGTTTCCCTCCCTTTAGAGCGCCTTGTTGTGTTCGATCTTTATCCGACGGTTTGATCGGCCTGAGATGACGGCCTGGACGTTGCGGCGGGCAAGGTCGGTTCGGATGGCGTCGGCGTCATATCCCTGTCGGCCAGCAGCGCCATTGGCGCTTGCTCCGGCAGGGAGATCAGCGTGTCATAGGCCTTACAATCCGTCGCTTCGCCGACCGTCAGGTGGAAGGAGAGCGGTCGTCCTCAGGCATCAGCCAGACAGTGAAGTTTACTGGTGAAACCGCTCGCGAGCGGCCAAGAGCGCGTCCCAGAGCCGTACCTTGGTGTTTCGCACAGGCGCGGGTGAAGCAATGTTCTTTGCAGCGGAGCACCTAGGACAGCGCCAAATGCAATGCAGCTCATCGCCAGTGGCTCATCTCACACCCTCGCTGGGCATCAGGAGACTGGCGGCGGCCCTTCAGCTGCCAGGATCCCAAGCGCCTGTGCAAGGCGATCCACTTCCGACGCGTCGGTGAAAAGAGATGGCGTTACCCGAATGCAAGTCCCGCCAGCCAGACCGACCCGGTGCACGGTCATAATGCCGAAGCGCTTCAGCAGGACAACGGAGATGGCGATGTTGGCTGCCGGCGTCGTTTGCCCATGCAGGCGGAACGATGTCGTTGCGCCATGAAGGGCCGGATCGTCTGGTAGCAGTACCTCAACGCCGGGAAGGCCGTTCACCTGCGAAACCCAGCGGTCACGCAGATAGCGCAGGCGCGCGATCTTGGCCTGGCGGTCAATGGTGGTCTGAAAATCGAGCGCAGCCGGCACCGTCAATTGCGGAGCGAAGTCGACAGTGCCCTGATGCACCTTGGACTGCACGTCATCCTGCGCTGCATCGGGGAGTTCCGGGGCGGGCGCAATCGCGGCTGCCAGTCCCTTGCGGATCCAGATGGCGGCAACGCCAAGGGGTGCGCCAACCCATTTGTGGAAGTTGAGGCCAACGAAGTCGGCACCGAAATCCGGCACATTGAAAGGAATCTGATAAAAGCTCTGTGCACAGTCGACGATCACCTGCGCTCCACGTGCCTTGATCAGCGGCACGATTTCGCCGACTGGCAGCACCAGGCCATTGCGATGACTCATGTGGGTTAGCAGTACCAGTTTCAGGCGCGGCGCGCGGGCGATGGCCTCGCGATAGGTTTCAACGAGATTTTCTCGCGTCATGTGCGCCGGCAGACTGATGTTGATCGCCTGCGCCCCTCGCGCCGCGGCGAGCGAGCGCATGGCGCCCTGCGTGGTTTCATAATCGGTATCGGCAAACAGGATCTGGTCACCAGCACCAACGTCGCGATACTGCATAATCAGCGCCGTCAAGCCTTCCGCAGCATTCCGACACCAACCCACCTCTTCGGGCAACACGCCCATGGCCTCAGCCGCCCTTGCCTTGGCGCGGGCCTGATCGGCGACCATGGCGTGACGAGCATACCAGCTGTTGTCACGGTTCAGTCGCGCAACTTGCTCGCGATGCGCGGCCGCCACTGGTTCGGCCATGCTGCCCCAGTAGGCATTTTCCAGCTGCACGATTTCGCGCGTTACCGGGTATTGCGCTGCAACCCGTGCCCAGCCGCTCTCGTCATTGGGCGCAAGCGCGGCTGCGTGTGCCGGCAAGGCTCTGCCGGTTCCGGCATGGCCGATCATGGCAGCTGCAGCATAAAGGGCGGAGCGGCGCGATAAGTCGATCATGTCCTTTCCTTACGCACAACAGACATTCCACCCTCAATAAGCAGTGTAGCTAGGCATCATCAGCCGTTACAAGCAGCAATGCAAACCTGTTACTGTCGAACTTGCGAGGCCGCGAAGAGGGCCAGGATGCGTTGTGCACAGGAGTCCGCCGCTTCCATCGACTGAAATGACGCATTGATGAAGTCGATCACAGACTATTCATCCATCTTTAATTTTGCGCGGTCGTGCAATTCATCGTCAGTTTGAGCTTTAACGAAGCGATCCACAGGCTTGAATTACTTTCAATACAGTCAAAATACGCTTTGCCCGCTTAGACTGTATTCGTCAGGATGTTGCGCCGACTTGACTTCAGAACCAAACACGGACACCGGTTCGCAGCGACCAGCCCCCCGGATTCTCACCAGCGACGCGGGCAAGGCGCGAAGATTCACCCAGCCGGCGTTCAAACACGACTGCGACATAGGGGGCAAACTCGCGGCGTACTTCGTAGCGGGCGAAGATACCGGTTTCAATGATGGCCGGGCCGGGTGCGATCAGGCGTTCGGGAACGCGCGTGAGATAGACATCGGTTTCGACCAGCGGTTGCATGACTATGCGGTTGCTGAGCCGGATGTCGAACGATTGGCGCAGGCGCAGCAACACATCACCCTTGAAACCGAAGAACGCATGGGCTTCGGTCTCGAAAAACAGGGGGGAAAGGCCCTGGAATCCCACCACGGCATAGGTTCGAGAATCGGGCGTCAAATCCTGACGGATCCCGAACTGTGCATCGAAGAATGTGGCGATGTTGCGGCTGTAGAGGGCCTGGAACTCGCTCTGCTCCAATCGGGGCCCCTTGGTCTCACCCTCGGTGCGCCACCAGAATTTGTCCTTGTCACTGCCGATCCAGCCTTGCGCCTCCCAATTGGCAACAAAGTCGCCGTTGAATCGCGTGATGTCGGCTTCTTCAACGACAATGAAGTTGTTGATGCCGCCGCCGTGCGCCTGATGTTTGGTTTGCCCAGCGACCGGAGCGGCCAGCAGGGACGCGATCAAGAGGGTGCGCATCAGTGCACATGGCTCATGGAGGGCATCGCCTTTCCGTCTAGCGCGACGACATTGGCCACCACCAGCTTCTGCATCATGCCGCTGTTCATGTGATAAAGCAGGTGGCAGTGTAGCGGCCATTCGCCGGCTTCGTTGGCGGTGAGCACGATGGACTGGGTGCGGCCCGGTGCCACCACAATCACGTTTTTTTCCGGCATCAGTCCTGGTGCCTGGCCGTTCTCCACCTCAAAAAACATGCCGTGAAGGTGCATCGGGTGGGCCATCATCGTCTCGTTGATAAAGGTCACACGCACGCGCTCTCCAAACTTCACGTCGATTGGCGGCGCTTCACCGAACTTCTTGCCATTCAGCGTCCAGATGTAGCGTTCCATATTGCCCTGCAGGCGCACCACGATCTCGCGGGTCGGCGGCGGTGCATCAGCCTTGGGCTCCAGCGCCACCAGATCGCGCATGGAAAGAACACGGTTGCCATAGGGCGCCCCAGTGGCCCAGCCAAACACCCGACCGCTACCATCGGTATCGCCTTCCTTGCCGAGCACCGGCATATTCATGCCCTTCATCTTGCTGTGATCCATGCCGGCCATCGGATCCTTGCCGTACCCATAGTCCACCACCGGGAAGGGCGTGCCGCCGGCGGGCTTCTCGATCAGCGCCACAGCGGTGCCGTCGCGCGGGCCATCTTTGGGATGGGCGGCCCTGGGGGTGCAGTGGCCCATCTTGGCATGTTCAGGCGGGCAATCGGGGTCGCTCGCGGGCTTGCCGGCCGGCACCTTGGGCGTGCAATGCCCCATCGCGGCATGTTCCGCCGCGCAGTCAGGGTCTGCGGGCTTGGCCGAAGGTGCCTTGGGGGTGCAATGGCCCATGGCCGCGTGTTCCGGCGGGCAATCGGGATCGACCGGTGTGGCAACCTGCACCTCGCCAGCGATCTCGCAATGGCCCATGGCAGCATGCTCGGCGCTGCACGCTTCGCCCGCAGCCGGCATCGAATGGCCCATTTCTGAAAGCAGCAGCACCTGTTTCGGTCGCTGCGGCGGCGAAGCGACCGGCAGCGCCGGATCGCTGGTGAGGGCCACGAGCAGCGTTGCGCGGCGATCCAGCGTTTCCACCCACAGCGCATGTGCGCCTCCCTTGGGCTCCACGATCACATCATAAGTTTCGGCCACGCCGATGCGGAATTCATCCACCGCCACCGGCTTTACTGGCCGGCCATCGGCGGCAACGATTGTCATCGTCAGGCCCGGGATACGGATGTCCATGAAACTCATCGCCGAGCCGTTGATGAAGCGCAGCCGCACCCGCTCACCCGGGGTGAAGGCCAGCACCGGTTTTGCCGCAGTGGGCTGTCCATTGGCGAGGAGGGTATAGCCCGATACATCAGCGATGTCGGTTGCGTCCATCCGCATATCACCCCAGGCGGTGCGTTCGGCCATGGTGGCCTTTATCCCGAATTTCTTCGCATCGCGCAGCAGTTCGGGCAACGTGCGCTTGTTCCAGTTGTAATAGCCACTGTCGCGTTTGAGGTTGAGTTGGACCTTGTCTGGATCGTCGCGCGTGTGGTCTGACAACAGCACAACATGCTCGCGATCGGCCTTGAGTGGATCATCGCCCTTCGGTTCGATCAACAGCGCGCCATATTGGCCGGCCTGTTCCTGACCACCCGAATGGGCGTGATACCAATAGGTGCCGCTCTGTCGCACGCGGATGCGGTAGGTATAGGTCTGACCCGGTGTGATACCGGCAAAGCCATTGAAGCCCGGTGCGCCATCGAACGGCCCGTCAACCAGCAGGCCGTGCCAATGAATAGACGTTGGGGTGTTGAGCCGGTTGGTGACGGTGACAACTGCCTCCTCACCCTCGCGAAACCGCAGCACCGGACCGGGCACTGTGCCGTTGATCGTGATGACAGAATCGGTGCGGCCCGACACAATGGCCATGCGCGTGCGATTCACCGTTAGGTCATAGGTGGCAGCAAAAACCGGCTGGGGCAGGAGAAGGCTCAACGGTAGCAGCAAGCGTAACAAGCGCAGCATCATGATTCTCCAAGATTGGGCAAGATGCTCTACGCATCGATTGCGATCCACCCTCAACCGGTGGCCAGCATCCAGAACGCCATGGCAATCATCATCAGATTTTCCGACAGTGACACAAAGCCCAGCGGCACATTGCTGTCACCGCTGACGCAGGCGCATTTCAGCTCGCGCTTGTCGATATAGACCGCCTTGATCACGCTGACAGCACCGATGCCGCCGATGAACAGCGCAATCGTCGCACCCACCCAGGGCCAGAGCCCAGACAGCATCAGCACGCCGGCGGCGCCTTCGGCCCAGGCATATACCACGCCATAGGGCACCCAGCGCTGCGCCAGCAGATCATAGTTGAGGAACATGGTGGCGAAACTTTCGACATCGCGCAGTTTCAGATAGGCCAGAAAACACATCGCGATGCCGACGAACCATTCGGCGGCATGCACGGTGAACGGGCTGCCCATCACCGCCATGCTGAGCGCCATCGCCATGGCTGCGGCCATGGCAAACAGCGCAATCACCGGACGATAGGTCAGCGCCTTGGGATCGCGCACCGCCAGCCCGAGCCAGCGCCGCAGATCATCGTGGCCGCCCACACGCTGCCCGGCAAAGAACACCTGCGGCGTGGTGGTGACGCCATGGTCGGCCTTGAAGGCATCGACGGCGGCGCGCGTGGTCAACAGATGATCCGCCACGTCATAGCCGCGCCGCTTCAGCAGGTGCCGCGCCTTCAATCCGTAGGGGCAGACATGATCCGGCAAGGCCATGCGATACAGGTCGGCAGTGCGGGGCAGTTGTACGTCGATCGGACTTCCTCTCGATTCGAGCTGTGGCCCGTCGTATATGACCTTCGGACTGTGATACGGAGTCAAGCCATGTCGACCATGACCATCGGACAATATGCAGCTGCGGGCGCAGTGGGCGTGGAAACAGTGCGCTTCTACCAGCGAAAAGGCCTGCTGCGGGTGCCGGCTTCGGCCGGGGCAGTGCGCACATATGATGCTACGGATGTCGATCAGCTTCGGTTCATCCGCGCGGCGCAGCGGGCCGGATTTCGCCTTTCGGAAATCGCTGAACTGCTGGGGCTCGATCGGGTTGCGGACCGGGCGCGCATTCGCACCCTGGCCGAGCAGAGGATCAACAAGCTCGACGAGGAGATCGCCCTCCTCGCTGCTGCCCGCCAGGCACTGTTACGGCTTGCGCAGGATTGTGCAGACGGCGGATCGGGCCCGTGTCCGATCATTGCGGCGTTCAACTGATGTCGGCAGTCACGCCGCATACAGCGGATTGGCGGTGGTAAATGGCCGGCCAATCCCGGTGCCCGGCCGATGCAGGGAGGTTTTTGGCCAGTTCCTGCGGCTGGGGTGTACCTCGTTTGGTGGCCCGGTGGCGCATATCGGCTATTTTCGCGAACGGCTGGTCGTGCGCGGTCAATGGATGGACGATGCGGCGTTTGCCGAGGTCGTGGCGCTTTGCCAGTTTCTTCCCGGCCCGGCATCCAGCCAGGTCGCCTTCGTGCTGGGACTGGCCCGCGCCGGGCCGGGCGGCGGCGTGGCTGCATGGCTTGGCTTCACCTTGCCATCGGCCCTGCTGATGCTTGCCCTGTCGTGGCTGTTCGGGGCAGGCGCGGCGCGCGGCGGGGATGGTCTGCTGCAACCTATCATTCATGGCCTGAAGCTGGCAGCCGTCGTGATCGTGTGCCAGGCGGTGATCGGAATGGCGCGGGCGCTTGGACCCGATATCGGGCGGGCAGCGATTGCTGCTGGCGCTGCATTGGTTGCGGGGATGGTCGCGGGCACGCCGGGGCAACTGGCGGCTATGCTCTTTGGTGCAGCGGCCGGGCTGCTGCTGTGTCGTGATGCTTTGTTGTCTGATGCCGGCGCGTTGCCGGTGGGCCTATCGCGCCGGGCCGCCACAGGCTGTGCGATCCTGTTCGCAGCGTTGCTCTTGCTGGCGCTGCTCGCGCTGGGAAAGCCGGGCTCCCTGCTGGCGATCTTCGACAGTTTCTACCGGTCGGGCGCCCTGGTGTTCGGCGGCGGGCATGTCATCCTGCCGCTGCTGCATGACGCGTTGGTCCCTTCCGGTATGGTTGCCGAATCGCGGTTTCTGGCCGGATATGGTGCCGCGCAGGCGCTGCCGGGGCCGCTGTTTGCGATTGCGGCCTATCTGGGCAGCGACATTGCCGGCCTGTCTGGCGGCCTGCTTGCCTTGCTGGCAATATCGCTGCCCGGCCTGCTGATCCTGTGTGCCGTGCTGCCGTTTTGGATCGGGCTGCGCCGCAATGCGTTGGCCCGCGCCGGCGTTGCCGGTGCCAGCGCGGCCGTTGTCGGGCTGTTGGCTTTGGCGCTTTACGATCCGCTGTGGACTGGCAGTGTGGCATCGTGGCGCGATGCCATCATTGTTGCGGCCGGGCTTGCCGCGCTGCTGCGGTGGCGCGTGCCGCCGCTAGGGATTGTTGGCGGCGTGGTTGCAGCTTCACTTGGTGTCAGCGTTCTGGCGTAGCGGATGGGAACGAACTGATGGCCGCTTTGCCGATCTTTCTTCTGGCTGCTGTGGCCGAAATTGCCGGCTGCTTCGCCTTCTGGGCCTGGCTGCGGCAGGGTCGCCCGATGCTGTGGATCGTGCCAGGCATTGCCTTGCTGATCCTGTTCGCCTGGGCACTGACCCGGATCGATGCGCCATTCGCCGGGCGCGCCTATGCGGCCTATGGCGGCGTCTATGTGGTCACCTCGCTGGGCTGGTTGTGGGTGGTCGAGGGATTTCGACCGGATCGCTGGGACGTGGCCGGCGCGGCGCTGTGCCTGTTGGGCGGGCTGATCATCATCGCTTCGCCCCGGTGATGCGCCGCGTCGGTTTACGTCGGCCGCGCTGGCTGCTATGGCCGCCCGTGTGAACGCTTTTGTCCTCCGGCTGATTCTTGTGCTGGCGATCCTTTTCGGCGCCGTGGGGCACATAGACTCCGCCATGGCGCACACCGACGGCCACGCCGTGGCGGCGGCGCACGACGCTGGCAGCAGCGATGATCCGCCCGGTGATGACCATCCCGGCAATGTGCCCCATCATCATTGCCCACTCGCTTTGCACAGCGGTGACCGCGTGACAATGTCTGCGGATCGTTTTGCCAGCGGGCATCGTGTTCTGCCGCCCGATATGGCCCGACTGCCGTCGCGTGCCATCGCGCCCATGCCGGAACCGCCAACAGCCTGACCTTGCCGCTTTGCGCGGGGCATTCGCCCGGCGCCGGTTAAATGGTCAGGAGCAGATCTCATGTCTTTTATATTGCGTGCCGCGCTTGTCGCGGTGACGCTGAATGCGGTGCCGGCGCAGGCGGCGCCGCTTACGCTTGAACAGGCCGTGGCGCGCGCCACGGCCAGTGCGCCGGCGATTGCCGCCGGCCGGGCTGCGGTGGATGCCGCGCGCGGCGGCCGGGTACAGGCAGCGGTGCGGCCGAACCCGGTTGTCAGCATCAACGCTGAGAATGTGGTTGGCGTCCCGGTCGATCGCACCTTCAGGGAGCAGGCGCAGGTCACCGCCACGTACGAACAGCGACTGGAACGCGCCGGCAAGCGCACGGCGCGGATCGCGCTGGCCGATGCCGATATCGCGGTGGCGCAGGCAGCCGGTGCCGTGTTCGGCCTTGATCTGGCGCAGCAGGTGCAGCGGGCGTTCAGCGATGTGCTGCTGGCCGATGAAGCCGTGGCCGTGGCCACGCGCACCCTTGCGATCGAAGAGACGCTGGCCAGAGAGGCGCAGCGGCGGGTGACGGCGGCCCGCGATCCGCTGTTCGTGGGCACCGCGGCAGAGGCACGGGTGGCCAAGGCGGTGCTGGCGCTGGCCCAGGCCAGGGCGCGCGCGCAGAACACGCGGGCTGCATTGGCGCAATATTGGGGCGGTGCAGCCGACGCCATGGAGGTGAGCGGCGATCTGCTGGCGCTGCCGCGCACTGGTACACTTGCCGCCGCAGACGATCGGGTCGCCGCCGCCGAAGTCGCCCGTGCCGGGGCGGCATTGGCCCGGGAAAAAACTCTGGCCCGGCAGGACTGGACCGTGGGTGCCGGCACGCGCTGGATCAGGCCCTCTCAGTCGGCCGCGCTGGTGGCGACGGTGAGCATCCCGATCGGGCGGTTCGATCGCAACCAGGGCAATATCGCCCGCGCTGCCGCCGATCGCACCCGCGCTGAGTTTGCCGCAGAGGCTGCGCGCCTCGACCGCCAGCGCCAGTTGGACCGGCTGCTGCGCGAAGCGCGGCTGGCAGCGGCGCAGGCGCAGGCGATCCGCAGCGATTTGCTGCCCCGGCACCGGAAGGCGCTGGCCCAGGTGCGCGAAGGCTATGCGCGGGGCGGCTTTACCTTCCGCGATCTGCAGGACGCCGCCGATCGCATCATTACCGCTGAAGATGATTATCTCGCCGCGCTCGCGGCCGTGCGCGCTGCCGAGGCGGGCATTGACCGGCTGACCGGCCGGCTTGCCGACGCTGTAGACGGCGCAGAACCGGAGAAACGCTGATGATATATACCATTCCCCGCGCCGGGCTGCTGCTGCCTGTGCTGATTGCGCTGGCCGCCTGCGGTGCCGAACCTGCGGCAAAGACGCCGGCCCAGATCGAGGCTGCAGCCGCCGCCGAAGCCGCCGCCAAGGAGGTTGAGAAGGGCCCCAACGGCGGACGGATGCTGCGCGACGGCGATTTTGCCATCGAGATGACCATTTATGAAACCAATCAGGAACCGCAGTTTCGCGCCTTTGCCACGCTTGATGGCACGCCGGTCGATCCCAAGGCAGTCGAACTGGCAGTGACGCTGAAGCGGCTGGGCGACAAGGTCGATGGCTTCCGCTTCGCGCCCGTGGATGGCTATCTGGCTGGCAACGGTGTCGTCACTGAACCGCACAGTTTTGATGTCGAAGTGGTTGCGGTGCATGCCGGCAAGCGCCACGCATGGACCTATGAAAATCACGAAGGCCGCACCCGCATCAACGCAGCGGCAGCCCGCGAAGGCGGGATCGCCACCGAACGCGCCGGGCCGGTAACGCTGGAGGACAGCCGGGAACTGCTTGGCACCGTCGAACTGGCGCCAGGCGCGCGCTCGCAGGTGCGCGCCCGGTTCCCCGGCACGGTGATGGCCGTCATGAAGCAGGTGGGCGATCAGGTGCGGGCCGGCGAAGTGATCGCGCGGGTCGAATCCAACGACAGTCTGCAAATCTATGCCGTGCGCGCGCCGGTTTCGGGCGTCGTCTATGAACGCGCCACCAACGTGGGCGACGTGGCAGGCAGTGATCCGATCTTTGTGATCGGCGATCCGGGGAAAACCACGGTGGTGTTCAACGTCTTTCCGCGCGACCTTGAGGCCGTTCGCGGCGGCGAGACGGTGAGGATCACCACGCTTGACGACACGCCGGTGGCATCGGGGCGGCTGACCGGCTTTTTGCCCGATGGCAACCGGACAGCCGGCACCGCCCTGGTGCGCGCCGATCTGCCCAATCCCGACGGGCGGTGGCGGCCGGGCATGGCGCTGAAAGGCCGGGTGATCGTGGGCGGCGTGCAGGTGCCGCTGGCGGTGCGCAGCGATGCCATTCAGCCGTTCCGCGATTTTCAGGTCGTGTTTGCCAAGGTTGGCGACGAGTATGAAGTGCGGATGCTGCAACTGGGCCGCAAGGCCGGCGGCTTCACCGAGGTGCTCGGCGGTCTCGATCCCGGCACTGAATATGTATCCAAGGGCAGTTTTCTGGTCCGCGCCGACGTTGAAAAGTCGGGCGCGAGCCATGACCATTGAGGAGCACGGCCATGCTTGAAAAAATCATTGGCTTTGCCATCCGCCAGCGCCTGTTCGTGATGGCGCTCGTGCTCGGCTTCGCAGCGCTTGGCGTCTGGAGCTTCACCCGGCTGCCGATCGACGCGGTGCCCGACATCACCAACGTCCAGGTGCAGATCAACACCCGGGCGCCCGGATATTCACCGCTGGAAAGCGAACAGCGCATCACCTTCCCGGTGGAAACGGCGATCGCCGGCGTGCCGGGCCTCGCCTACACCCGCTCCATCTCGCGCTATGGCCTCAGCCAGGTGACGGCCGTCTTTGAAGACGGCACCGATGTGTTCTTCGCACGCCAGCAGGTGAGCGAGCGCCTGCAGGCGGCGCGCGGGCAACTGCCAGGTGGCATCGAGCCGGCGCTTGGCCCGGTCTCTACCGGGCTGGGCGAAATCTACATGTATATCGTCGAGAGCGGGCCGCATGCGCGCAAGAAGGACGGCAGCCGTTACACGCCGATGGATCTGCGCACGATCAGTGACTGGACGGTGCGGCCGCAACTGCGCAACGTGAAGGGCGTTGCAGAGGTCAACAGCATCGGCGGCTATACCCGCCAATATCATGTGACGCCCAATCCGCAGCGGCTGGCCGCGCTCGGCATCTCGCTGGAAGAGGTTGTCACGGCCCTCAGCCGGAACAATGCCAATGTCGGTGCCGGCTATGTCGAGCGCCAGGGCCAGCAGGTGTTGATCCGCGTGCCGGGACAGGCGGCCAATGAAACTGATCTTTCATCGATCATCATCGCCAATCGCAGCGGTGCACCCATCCGGGTCGCCGACGTCGCCGATGTCGTGATTGGCAGCGAATTGCGCACCGGGGCCGCAACGCAGAATGGCGACGAGGTGGTGCTGGCGACGATCTTCATGCTCACCGGGCAGAACAGCCGCGACGTGGCACGCGCAGTCGATGCGCGGATCAGTGAAATCCGCATGACGCTCCCTCCTGGGGTGAATATCCGCACCGTCTACGACCGGACGACTCTTGTTGATCGCACCATTGCCACGGTCGAGAAGAATCTGGCCGAAGGCGCGTTGCTCGTCGTGGTCATCCTGTTTCTGCTGCTGGGCAATATCCGCGCCGCGCTGATCACCGCCGCTGTGATTCCGTTGGCGATGCTGATGACACTCACCGGCATGGTGCAAGGCCGGGTGTCCGGCAATCTGATGAGCCTGGGCGCGCTGGATTTCGGGCTGATTGTTGATGGTGCCGTTATCATCGTCGAAAACTGCCTGCGGCGCATGGCGGAAACGCAGCACAGTCTGGGGCGGCTGCTCGATCGCGACGAACGGTTCGGGCTGGTCACCAGGGCGAGCACTGAAGTGATTCGCCCGTCTCTGTTCGGTATCCTGATCATTGCCGTCGTCTATCTGCCGATCTTCGCGCTGGAGGGGATCGAGGGCAAGACCTTCCATCCCATGGCGATCACCGTCATCATTGCGCTCACCGCAGCGATGATCCTGTCCTTGACCTTTGTTCCGGCCGCCATTGCGATGTTCGTGACCGGCAAGGTGGAGGAGAAGGAAACCCGGCCCATCGCCTGGCTGAAGGCGCGTTATGTTCCGGCGCTCGATCGGGCGCTGCGGGCTCCGGTGGTGACGCTGGCGATTGCCGTCGGCATCATGATCGGTGCCGGCGCGCTGGCGACACGGCTAGGATCGGAATTCATTCCCAGCCTTGATGAAGGCGATATCGCCATGCACGCGATGCGCATACCCGGCACCAGCCTTAGCCAGGCATTGGCGATGCAGCAGATGCTGGAAAAGCGCATCGCCAGGGTGCCCGAAGTGAAGATGGTGTTTGCCAAGATCGGCACGGCCGAAGTGGCCACCGATCCGATGCCACCATCAGTTGCCGACAATTTCATCCTTCTGAAGGATCGGTCAGAGTGGCCCGACCCGCGCAAGCCCAAGGACCAGCTGATCGACGAGATCAATGCCATCGTGCAGCAGGTGCCCGGCAACAATTACGAGTTCACCCAGCCTATCGAAATGCGGATGAACGAACTTATCGCCGGCGTGCGGTCCGATGTGGCGATCAAGCTGTTTGGCGATGATCTCGATCAGCTTGTGGCCGCTGGCGGTGCCATCGAAGATGTGGTGCGCAAGGTGCCGGGTGCTGAAGATGTGAAACTTGAGCAGGTGACGGGCCTGCCCGTGCTGTCGATTGTTCCTGATCGCCTGCAACTGGCGCGCTATGGCATTGCGATGGCTGATGTGCAGGCAACGGTGGGGGCGGCCATTGGCGGGACGCCGGCTGGCCTGATCTTTGAAGGCGACAAGCGTTTCGAAGTGGTGGTGCGGCTGCCCGAGGCGCTGCGCACCGATCTGGATGCCATCGGGCGGCTGCCGATTCCGGTGGGGACGGGGGCCGGCGCGACCTATGTGCCGCTGTCCGATGTGGCCACGTTGACCCTTGCCGCTGGCCCCAACCAGATCAGCCGCGAGGATGGCAAGCGCCGGGCGGTGATTACCGCCAACGTGCGTGGCCGCGATCTGGGCTCGTTCATCGCCGAGGCGCAGCAGCGGATCGGTGCCGAAGTGGCCCTGCCCGCCGGCTACTATGTGCGCTATGGCGGCACTTTCGAACAGCTTCAGTCGGCAAGCAAGCGACTGACCATCGTGGTGCCGGTAGGGCTGCTGCTGATCTTTGGCCTGCTCTATGCGCTGTTCGGTTCGGCGCGTGATGCCGGGATCGTGTTCTCCGGGGTGCCGCTGGCGCTGACCGGCGGGGTCGCGGCCCTGCTGTTGCGCGATCTGCCCTTCTCGATCTCGGCCGGGGTCGGGTTCATTGCGCTGTCGGGCGTGGCGGTGCTCAATGGCGTGGTCATGCTCAGCTTCATCCGCGATCTGCGCATGGGCGGGATGGCGCTTGATATGGCCATTCGCGAAGGCGCCCTGGCCCGGCTGCGACCGGTGGTGATGACAGCGCTGGTGGCGTCGCTGGGCTTTGTGCCGATGGCGTTCAATGTCGGCGCCGGCTCCGAAGTGCAGCGGCCATTGGCGACGGTGGTGATCGGCGGCATCATTTCGTCAACGCTGCTCACCCTGTTCGTGTTGCCGGTGCTCTACCGCCTCGTCCACCGCCGGTCAGACGCCGCTGCGCGACTTGCCACCCCCGTCACCGCCTGAAGGAGACCATGGAATGATCAAGACCATTGCCATCATGGCCGCCTTCGCTGCTGCCACTGCCGCCAACGCGCAGACCGCGCCGCTGCCCGGCGGCTGGGGCTTCGGCGAAGCCGCCGCACCGAACGGTGCCGTCCGCGTGTTCAGCGGCTGCCCGGACGACGTGCTCAAGGCGCCAGAATGCGCTGGGGGCCACTGATGGGCGCCGGACACGACCACGGCGCCAACGCCAATGCCCGCCGGCTGACGCTGGCGCTGGGCCTGACCGGCAGTTTCCTGCTGATCGAGGTTGTCGGGGCATGGGCCTTCAACAGCCTCGCCCTGTTGTCCGACGCGGCGCATATGCTCACCGATGTGGCCGCCCTGGCCATCGCGCTGGCGGCGATCCGCATCGGTCAGCGGCCGCCCGACGATGAACGCAGCTTTGGCTATCGCCGGTTCGAGATATTGGCCGCCGCCTTCAACGCGCTGCTGCTGTTTGTGGTCGCGGCCTATGTGTTGATCGAAGGGGCCAAACGCCTGTTGCAGCCATCCGAAGTGCAGTCGGCGGGCATGATGGCAGTGGCCGCTGCCGGGCTGATCGTGAATCTGATCTCGATGCGGATTCTGGCCGGCAGCAAGGATGACAGCCTCAACGTCAAAGGCGCCTATCTCGAAGTCTGGGCCGACATGCTGGGCTCGATCGGCGTCATTGCCGGCGCGGCGCTGATCTGGGCAACGGGCTGGTCGTGGGTTGATCCTGTTGTTGGCATCGCCATCGGCCTGTGGGTGCTGCCGCGCGGCTGGACCCTGCTGAAGGATACCAGCCACATCCTGCTCGAAGGGGTGCCGCGCGGGATTGACGTCGCACGTGTCCGCGCCGATCTTGCGGCTGTGCCCGGCGTGACCGATGTCCACGATCTGCATCTCTGGTCATTGTCGAGCGATGATCATAATGCGTCCGTGCACGTCGTGCTGTCAGCCGGCAGTGAGGCCGATACCGTCCGCAGCGGGGTGGCTGCCGCCTTGCAGGCGCATGGCATCAGCCACGCCACCGTGCAGACCGAAACGATGCCTTGCGGCGATGCGGCGGCCGTGCATCCGTGATTGCCGCAGGAGGAAGGTGATGGCGTATTTCCTGGTCAAGGCGCTGCTGTCCGGACTGATCGTGGCCGTTGTGGCCACGGTTGCCCGGCGCTACCCCGGCCTGGGCGCGCTGGTCGCCTCGCTGCCGCTCATCTCCGTGCTCGGCATGATCTGGCTGTGGCGCGACATGCCAGACCCGGCCATCATGGCGTCGCACGCTCGCGCCACCTTCTGGTTCGTGCTGCCGTCGCTGCCGATGTTCCTGCTGATCCCGGTGCTGCTGGAGCGCGGCTGGTCGTTCTGGCTGGCGCTGCTCGCCGGCTGCGCCCTCACCGTCCTGCTTTATTCCGGCATGACCTGGGCCGCACCGCGCATCGGACTGCGGCTGTAGGGGTCGTTCGGCTCAGCCAGCGAGCAGTGACTGCAAGCAGGCTGCATGGCGCGCCGCCAGCCGGTCGCGCGCCACATGCCGGCCACCGGATACAAGCTGGCGCCCGGCCCGCCACACGCCGTCAATCGCTGCTGCTCCCCTTGCGAAAATCCAGCGGTCCATAATCGCATCGCCCGCCACATGTTCAAGGTCGGCACCCAGGGTGATGAAATCGGCCGGCGCGCCGGCTGCCAGCCCGGTACCGGCAACGCCCAGCGCCTGCGCACCGCCAGCCAGCGCCTCGCCAAACAGCGTCGTCCCCGTGGAGCGGCCATCGGCACACAGGAGATTGCGCCGCTGCCGGCGCAACCGTTGGCCATATTCGAGCAGACGCAGCTCCTCGCTGGCATCGATCCGGATATTGGAATCCGAACCGATGCCCCAGCGTCCGCCCAGCGTCCGCCATTCGGCGGCTGGAAACAGGCCATCGCCCAGATTGGCTTCGGTAATCGGGCACAGGCCAACGACGGCGCCGCTGTGTGCCATCGCCTGCAATTCGGATGGTTCGGCGTGCGTGGCGTGCACCAGGCACCAGCGCGCATCGACAGGCAGCGAGCCGAGCAAGAGCTGGATGGGGCGCTGCCCGCTCCAGGCCAAGCAATCCGCTACCTCGCCGGTCTGTTCCGCCACATGGATATGCACCGGCGCATCCGGCAGCATGTTCGCCACGGCGGCCAGTTCCGGCAGGGTGACGGCGCGCAGCGAGTGCGGCGCCACGCCAATCACTGCGCCATCAAGACCAGCAATGGCCTGCCGGCTGTCGTCCAGCAGCCGGGCATAGCCATCCAGATCGGTGATGAAGCGGCGCTGCGCCGGCTCGGGGGGTGTGCCACCAAAGCCGGCGTGGGCATAGAATACGGGCAGCAGGGTCAGGCCGATGCCGGTTTCGCTGGCGGCGGCGGCCAGGGCAGCGGCCATTTCGGCCGGCGCGTCATAGGGCGTGCCGTCGCTCTGGTGGTGGAGATAGTGAAACTCGCCGACCCGTGTGAAGCCGGCCTCCAGCATCTCGATCTGGGCCATCGCGGCAATGGCTTGCAGATGATCGGGCGTCAGGCGGCCGACCAGATCATACATGCGGTGGCGCCAGGTCCAGAAACTGTCGTTGCCGTCGCCACCCGCGCGTTCGGCCAGGCCGGCCATGGCGTGCTGAAAGGCGTGGCTGTGCAGATTGGCCAGCCCGGGCAGGGCGATGGCGTGGCGGGCGTCACCCGGCATTGGGGCCACCGGATGTTCGACCGAAAGGATTGTCTGCCCTGCCGTCTCCACCCGCACCTGCCGGGCCCAGCCGTCGGGCAGCCAAGCGTGATCGAACCAGAACGATGCCACCCGGCTACTCCTTCTCAAGGCTGGACAGGTGCCGAGCATAGTGCTTGTATATACAAAAGCGAAAGGCTCTTTCATGCGCTGTGACGCAGTGTGGCACAATGCCCGGCTCGCGACGATGACGGGGCCGGGAATCGGCCGTATCGACGATGGCGTCGTGATGGCCAGCGGCGGCAGGATCGTCTATGCCGGCCCTGCCGCCAGCGCGCCGGCGGTGGACGTGGCCGCACATCATGATTGTGCTGGCCGCTGGATTACGCCCGGTCTCGTCGATTGCCACACCCATCTTGTATATGCAGGTGACCGCGCCAGGGAGTTTGCCCTGCGGCTGGCTGGTGCATCCTATGAAGAGATCGCGCGGGCTGGCGGCGGCATAATCTCCACCGTGACGGCAACGCGGGCCGCCAGCGCCGATGAACTGCTGCGCCAGTCCCGCCCCCGGCTGCAGGCGATGATTGCCGAAGGGGTGACCACGATCGAGATCAAGTCCGGCTATGGCCTCACCGTTGAGGCCGAAACCCGTCTGCTGGCGGTGGCGCGGCAGCTGGGCGAAACAGACGATGTGCAGGTGCGCACCAGCTTTCTGGGCGCCCATGCCGTGCCACCGGAATATCGCGCCGATCCGGAGGCTTATGTCGATCTGGTCTGCGACAGGATGATCCCGTCGATTGCCGCGGCCGGGCTGGCCGATGCGGTCGATGGCTTTTGCGAAGGCATCGCTTTTTCACCGACGCAGATCGCCCGTGTCTTCATGGCCGCGCGCGCGCATGGCTTGCCGGTCAAGCTGCATGCCGAGCAATTGTCGCGGCTGGGCGGCACGCAACTGGTCGCCGGTTTTGGCGGTCTGTCGGCCGATCATCTCGAACATGCCGATGATGCCGATGCCGCGGCCATGGCGGCGGCCGGCACCGTGGCTGTGCTGCTTCCCGGTGCCTATTATTTCATGCGCGAAACGAAACTGCCGCCGATCAGCGCACTGCGGGCGGCCGGCGTGCCGATTGCCGTGGCCAGTGATTGCAACCCCGGCACATCGCCGCTCACGTCCATCCTACTGACCATGAACATGGCCGCGACCATGTTCCGCCTGTCGGTTGATGAATGTTTGCGCGGCGTGACGATCAATGCGGCAAAGGCCCTGGGCTTGCACGATCAGATCGGAAGCCTGGAACCGGACAAGGCCTGCGATCTGGCCATCTGGAACATCGGTGACCCCGCCGAACTGGTTTACCGCATGGGCTTCAATCCCTTGCACCAGAGGATCAGGAACGGACGATGATGCTGATACCGGGGCGCGTGCCCTATGCCACCTGGAAAGCCATTCATGCCGGGGCGCCGGCCACGCTTGATCCGGCCTGCCTGCCCGGTGTGGCCGCCAGCGCCGCGTCTGTTACCCGCATCCTGGCCCGCGGCGCGCCGGTTTATGGCATCAACACCGGCTTTGGAAAGCTGGCGCATGTCCGCATCGATGCGGCGGATCTGGCGACGCTGCAGCGCCATATCGTGCTCAGCCACGCTGCCGGTGTGGGCGATCCGATGCCGGTGCCGGTGGTGCGGCTGATGATGGCGCTCAAACTGGCCAGCCTGGCGCGCGGGGCGTCCGGCGTGCAGCTGGAAACGCTGGCCCTGCTCGAAACCATGCTGGCGCGCGGCCTCACGCCGGTGGTGCCGGCACAGGGATCGGTGGGGGCCAGCGGCGATCTGGCGCCTTTGGCTCATATGACGGCGGCGATGATCGGGGTGGGCAGCATCATCGTGGACGGGCAGCCGATGGCGGCCGAAGCGGCGCTGGCGCAGGCCGGACTGTCGCCGCTGACGCTTGGCCCCAAGGAGGGCCTCGCCCTGCTCAACGGCACCCAGTTTTCCTGTGCCTATGCCCTGACCGGCCTGTTCGAGGCCGAGCGGCTGTACCGGTCCGCCCTGCTCACCGGCATCGTGTCAACCGAGGCAGCGCGCGGTTCTGATGCGCCCTTCGACGACCGCATCCACCAGTTGCGCGGCCACGCCGGCCAGATCGAGACGGCCGCGGCCTTGCGCGGCCTGATGGCAGGATCGGCCATCCGCGCCTCGCATCTGCACCATGACGCGCGGGTGCAGGATCCCTATTGCCTGCGCTGCCAGCCGCAGGTGATGGGCGCGGTGCTGGATCTGTTGCGGCAGGCGGGCCACACGCTGCTTACCGAAGCCAATGGCGTGTCCGACAATCCGCTGATCTTTGCCGATACCGACGAAGCCCTGTCGGGTGGCAATTTCCACGCTGAACCGGTGGCCTTTGCCGCCGACATGATTGCGCTGGCGCTGTGTGAGATCGGCTCGCTGGCAGAACGCCGCATCGCCATGCTGGTCGATCCGGCGCTGTCGGGCCTGCCGGCGTTCCTGACGCCGCGGCCCGGCCTCAATTCCGGCTTCATGATCCCGCAGGTAACGGCCGCCGCGCTGGTCAGCGAGAACAAGCAGCGGGCCTATCCGGCCAGTGTGGATTCGATCCCCACTTCCGCCAATCAGGAAGATCATGTGTCGATGGCGGCGCACGGCAGCCGGCGCCTGCTGGACATGGCCCGCAATGTCGATGCCATACTGGGCATCGAGTATCTGGCCGCGGCCCAGGGCTGCGATTTCCACGCACCGCTGGCCAGCAGCGCGCCGGTTGAGGCAGCACGCGCTCTACTGCGCGCCCGTGTGCCGACGCTGCAGGATGATCGCCATATGGCCCCCGACATGGCAGCAGCCATCGCGCTGGTCGCAAGTGGTGCCTTGATCGCCTGCGCTCCGCCACTGCCGGGTCTGGCATGACCTTGCCGGCCTGGCTGACCGTGCGGCGCGACGATACGCCGCTGATCCTGGCCATGCCGCACGGCGGCGACTGGCTTCCCGATGATCTGCGTGGCCGCTTTGTGTCGCCATGGACAGCAATGCGCGATGCCGATTGGCATATCTCCGCGCTTTATGATGGCCTTGCCAAAGCGACAATCGTGGCCACCGATGTGTCGCGCAGCGTCATCGACGTGAACCGCGATCCATCGGGGGCGTCGCTCTATCCAGGGCAGGCCACCACCGGCCTGTGCCCGACGACCGATTTCGATGGCGCGCCGCTCTACTGCGCCGGCCAGGAGCCGGGCGACGCCGAAATCGCGGCGCGGCGGGAGATGTTCTTCGTGCCCTATCACGCGGCGCTGGCGGCTGAAATTGCCCGGCTGCGGCAGCGCCACGACAATGTGGTGGTCTATGATTGCCACTCGATCCGCAGCCGCATTCCCCGACTGTTCGACGGCCTGCTGCCGGAATTCAACCTGGGCACCAATGGCGGCGTCACCTGCGATCCGGCGCTGGCCGCTGCGGTGATGGCTGTGCTGCGCGCATCAGGCCGCAGCCATGTCTGCGACGGGCGGTTTCGCGGCGGCTGGACGACGCGCCATTATGGCCGGCCCCATGAGGGCGTTCATGCCGTGCAGATGGAGATCGCGATGCGCGCCTATCTGCACGAGCCGGAAGGAGCGGTTGACGCCGGCAATTGGCCACCGGCTTGGGAAGCGAACCACGCCAGCGACGTGCAGAAAATCCTGTCATGGGCGTTGGCAGCCGCGTTGGCGTTCGCGAACTGAACGCCAGCGCGGCTGCGCCTTACCAGTTGGGATCCATCGAGGTGCGGCCGGGGAATTTGACCGACTTTTCCCCATAGATGGGGTCGTAATAGTGGCCACCTTCCTTGTAGTCCGGATTCCAGAGCTTTTTGCCCCTGGCATCAAGCTTGTAGATGTAGGGCGACATCAGCAGCCGCTCCAGGTGCCAGCGGCCATCGACGCCGGCCGGAATGTCTTCACCCGCGCCGTAGAGCATCAGCCCGCCTTCGGCAAAGACCTCGAACGCCGGGCCGGTCGTCTTGTATTCATGGCTGACGTTCATCACCTTGTGGCCCAGTTCGTGGGCAATGGTGCGGCGCAGGCGGTTCGGCGTCGAAAGATTGGTGATGGTGATCACGCCGCGCAGCCGTTGCGGGATGGTGGTGTGATAGGAATAGCTGGGAAACGACAGGCCGCCGGTGCGCACCATCTTCACCGTCCAGTTGCGTCCCTGCGACAGTTCCAGAAAGGGGTAGATCACGTCCTGCAAGGCCACCAGATAGATGGTGCGGGCATTGTCACGCGCCGGTTCGACGATGCTTTCAAACGCGGCTTTGGCCATGTCGGTCATCGCGGTTGGATAGCGCTGGCTGGCTTCATAGCTGTTGAGATATTCGGTGTCGGGCAGGCGCGGAATTTCGTTGGACTGGATCGCCAGGAAGCGCGGATCAATCGCCCCGGTCTTTGCCGAAACCAGATTGATCTGCACGCCGACCCGGCCATAGATTTCCTTGGCCGACCGCACGCCATCAACCATCCGGTCAAGACTGAGCTTGTTGAAGGCCGGATCGAAGTTGGACGGCACATAGATGGCAACATCCATGGTCGGCTTGCCGGCCACCAGATCCTTGTTGAAGGCCGCCAGATCGACCGCTGCTGCCGGCGACCATTTCACCGGCTTTGCGGCCACCTGCGGGCTGGCGGCACCCACGGGGGTGCCGGCCAGCAGCAGGGCCGATCCGATGGCCAGTGTTGCCCGAAAATGGCGCATGGACCGGGCGCGCATCAGTATTTGATCTTCAACACGCTGTCGAAATTCGGATTGACGCTGCGCGCGAAGGTGATGGCCGGGTGATCACCCTTCAGCTGGTTGAAATAATAGACGCCGCCCTTCTTCATATCGGCATCGACATTGGCCTGCATAGATTTGATGCCGGAATAGAAGGTCGTGTAGTCCTCGCGGCCCTGCTTGCCCTTGACGACCAGCAGCAGCGCGGGCTCGTTGAAGGGGGCTTCCCAGCCGGTCGGCATGCCATCACCAAAGCGGAACAGCGAGCCGGCCTCCATCACCTGGCGCTTGCCTTCGCTGGCCAGCACCCACTTGCCGCGTACTGTGTAGATGATGCTGCCGGTTTCATGCGGATGCTCGCCCAGGAACATGCCGGGCTTCAGTTCGATGAAGAAGGCGCGATTCTGTTCAGCAAACAGCAGCGGCCCGAACAGGCCTTCGTGGGTCAGCTGCGCCGCCTGCGACTTCACTGCGGTTTCGATGTTGGAGATGACTTCGACATTGGTCGCCAATTGAACATATTCCGGCGAAACCGGCGTGGCCGCCATCACTTGCTTGGGCTTCATCGCCGCCTTGGGGGCGGCATCGCTGGGATCGTCGTGGGAATGGCCATGGGCCTTCTCGGCAGCGGCCCTGGCAGGGTCAGCCGTCTGCGCCATCACCATGGCGGGCGCGGCAAGCGCGATCAGGAAAGCTGCGATCTTCATGTCCTTGTCCCCTCATTCTGGCCAGGCTTCCGGCCGTTGCTGTCATTGATGTCCGCGCCATTTCCGGCCCGGTGGCGATGTCGCCGCTGGATCGGCGTGCGGTCAACAACCTGTATATACCACCTGCAAAAGCCATTGGCTCAGGTGGCAGGTCCAGCGTTAACCAACCCTTTGAAACATGCACTGTATAGACAATTGGCACAACCCCCCCTTTTCACCTTGTCAGGCCCCAACGGCCTGCATAGTCTCAAATGCTTCAGGAGACACTGCATGACCCCCGAGGACAGCGCCAAACCGATGCAGGCGCCGACGCTGCAGCAGTTGAATCGCGCCACGCTGCTGGCGGTCGCCGGCGCCGCGGCCATATTGGTGGTTGCCGTGCTGCCGGCTGAATATGGTATCGATCCAACCGGGCTGGGCCAGGCCCTGGGTCTGACGCCGATGGGCGAGATGAAGCGGGCCGAGGCGGCGCTGGACGATGCAGAGGCCCAGGCTGCGCCGGTGGCCGTGGCCGAAGCGCCACCGCCAGCCGCGATGCCCGCCGCCAGCCCGGCTCCAGCCGTATCCGGCGCGGCGACACCGGTCCCCACAGCGCCCGCGCAGTCGGCAGCCACCACGTCGGCAGCGGTTCTGCCAGCCCCGGCGGCGCCGGCAGCGGCCAAACCGGCCTCGGCGGCACCGGCAGAGCAGAGCCGCGAAGTTGTCATCACACTTGCGCCCAATCAGGGCCGCGAGGTCAAGTCGCTGATGAAGGCGGGCGACAGTTTCCGTTATGAATGGAAGACCGACGGCGCCGAAGTGCGCTTTGAACTGCATGGCGAACGACTTGGGGCGAGCGAGGCCTTCACCAGCTATGAAAAGGGCGTTGCCACGGGCGCCAGCGGCAGTTTCACCGCGCCGTTCGACGGCACTCATGGCTGGTACTGGCGCAACCGCACCGACCAGCCGGTCACCATCACCGTGAAGGCCACGGGCAAATTCCAGCGCTTTGCCCCAGTTGAATGATGGTGGCCGCCACCAGGAACGCGACGATGAAGACGATGATTGCGGCGGCCTTGGCTGCTTTGTTGGCCACCGGTGCCATGGCGCACGACATGTTCCTGAAACCGGCTGCGCACCGCATCGCGCCGGGCCAATCCATCATCATCGATTTGTTCACCGGCACGTTCGAAAAGAGCGAGAACCCGGTTATTCGCGCCCGCATGGCGGCAACGCTGGCAGCGGTGGGCGGCAGGATTGCGCCACTTGACGCTTCACTGTGGCACGATGACGCCGTATCCTCACATCTGCGCTTCACGCCGGCGACATCGGGCACCTACGCCATCGGCCTGTCCACCCGGCCCAGCAGCATCTCGCTGTCAGCCGCGGATTTCGATGATTATCTGCGCCACGACGGCATCGCGGACGTTCTGGCCGATCGGCTGCGTGCCCCCAGCGCGCAGCCAGTGGTGGAACGTTATGCCAAGCATGTGCGCACCATCGTCCAGGTGGGCGATATGCTCACCGATGATGCAGCCCGGCCCTTGGGCTTTCCGACCGAATTGTTGCTGCTCGACAATCCCGCCACGCTGAAGGCCGGCGCGACGCTCAGCTTCCGCGCCCTGCTGCGCGGCCAGCCGCTTGCCGGCCAACTGGTTTATGCCCGTGCCGCTGGCGGCGCAGCAGCTGGTACCGCAATGCTGAAGATCCGAACCGGCAGCGATGGCACCGGCACCCTGCAAATCGACCGGCCCGGAACCTGGTACCTCACTTTCATCCACATGGTGAAATCAGCCGAACCCGGCATCGATTATGAATCGAACTGGTCAACGCTGACGTTCGAAGTCCGCTGAAGGATCAGTTTCTGCCCAGGATCCCGGGCAAATCCAGCCCCTGTTCGCGGGCGCAATCGAGCGCGCCGAGGTAGCCGGCATCGGCGTGACGCATCACCCCGGTGGCCGGATCATTCCACAGCACGCGCTCCAGCCGGCGGGCAGCGTCGGCGGTGCCGTCGGCCACGATCACCATGCCGGCATGCTGAGAATAGCCCATGCCCACGCCGCCGCCATGGTGCAGCGACACCCAGGTCGCGCCGCTGGCGGTGTTGAGCAGGGCGTTGAGCAGCGGCCAGTCCGACACCGCGTCGGACCCGTCCCGCATGGCTTCCGTTTCGCGGTTGGGGCTGGCAACCGAGCCTGAATCCAGGTGATCGCGGCCGATGACGATCGGAGCCTTGAGCTCGCCGGAGGCCACCATCTCGTTGAAGGCCAGGCCCAGCCGATGGCGATCGCCCAGGCCCACCCAGCAAATGCGCGCCGGCAGGCCCTGGAACTTGATGCGCTGGCCGGCCATGTCGAGCCAGCGATGCAGATTGGCATCGTTGGGCATCAGTTCCTTCACCTTGGCATCGGTGCGGTAGATGTCTTCCGGATCGCCCGACAGGGCCACCCAGCGGAACGGTCCCACACCGCGGCAGAACAACGGCCGGATGAAGGCCGGCACGAAGCCGGGGAAGGCAAAGGCATCAAGCACGCCCTGATCGAGTGCCACCTGCCGGATATTGTTGCCATAATCGAACACCGGCACGCCCAGCGCACGGAAATCCAGCATGGCCTGCACATGCGTGGCCATCGATGCCCGTGCCGCCTGTTCCACAGCCGCCGGATCGGCGGTGCGGTCGCGCTGCCAGCGATCCAGGCTCCAGCCCTGCGGCAGATAGCCGTTGATCGGGTCATGCGCCGATGTCTGATCGGTCACGGCGTCGGGCCGCACGCCGCGCCGCACCAGTTCGGGGTAAATGTCGGCAGCATTGCCCAGCAGGCCGACCGATATCGGCTCACGGGCGTTGGTGACGATGGCCAGCGCTTCGTCCAGATCGGTGGTGGCCCGATCGAGGTAGCCGGTTTCGAGGCGCATCTCGATCCGGCTGGGCTGGCATTCCACCGCCAGGCAGGAGGCGCCGGCCATCACGGCGGCCAGCGGCTGCGCGCCGCCCATGCCGCCCAGCCCGGCGGTGAGCACCCAGCGGCCGCCGAGATTGCCGTCATAATGCTGGCGGCCCATCTCCACGAATGTCTCGTACGTGCCCTGCACGATCCCCTGGGTGCCGATGTAGATCCACGAACCGGCGGTCATCTGGCCATACATCGCCAGGCCCTTGGCATCGAGCTCGTTGAAATGTTCCCAGGTCGCCCATTTGGGCACCAGATTGCTGTTGGCGATCAGCACCCGCGGCGCATCGGCGTGGGTGCGGAATACGCCCACCGGCTTGCCCGACTGCACCAGCAACGTCTCGTCATCGCCAAGCCGGCGCAGCGTATCGACAATGCGATCAAAACTGTCCCAGTCACGCGCCGCGCGGCCAATGCCGCCATAGACCACCAGTTCCTGCGGGTTTTCGGCCACGCGCGGATCCAGATTGTTCATCAGCATGCGCAGCGCGGCTTCCGTCTGCCACGATCGGGCGGTGCGTTCCGGACCGGTGGGTGCCATGATCGTGCGGCTGTTGTCCAGGCGGGTTTTCATCAGGCACCTTCATGAATTCGGCTGCAACACAGGCGCGCCTGCCGAAGCAGGGCCCACATCCAACGTAGCTGTATATACAGCACGCTTCAAGCGCTTCAGGGTGCGAAACCGGCAAAGAGTTCAAAGCGCCGGCCCGGGTGGGTGAGCTTGGCATGGCTGACCAGCGTTCCGCGGCTCCAGGTCTGGCGCAGCATGACCAGCACCGGTTCGCCGGGCGCCATGTCCAGCAGTTCCTGCACGCGCGCATCGGGCATTTCGGCGCGGATACGGTGCTCCACCCGCTCGATAGGGGCTTCGCGGGTCAGATATTCATTGGGTGTCATCACGGTGAAATCGATGCTGCCATAGCCCGGCACCACAGCCGCCAGCACATGACGCTCTTCCAGTTGCAGCGGCACGCCGGCCTCGTGGTGGACGATGATCGAACGGAAGATCGGTGTGCCGGTCTTGACGTTGAGCAGGGGCGCAGTGCGGCGATCCGCTTCCAGTGCGACGCTTTCGATGACGATGGCCTGATAGGCATGGCCGCGTCCGCGGATTTCTTCGGCGATGTTGCGGATTTCGATGATGTGGCCGATCGGCTGCGGTTCGGCGATGAAGGAGCCGACCCCGGCGCGGCGCACGACAACACCATCGGCCTGCAGTTCGCGCAGCGCCCGATTGGCCGTCATCCGCGACACGCCGAATTGCACCACCAGATCCGCTTCCGATGGCACCCGGTCTCCGGCCCGCAGTTCACCTGACTTTATGGCGTCGAGCAGATGGGTCTTGATGGCAGCATAGAGCGGCTCGGCCGCCGCCGGATCGCCGGTGCGCATCGCGCTCCCATTCTTCACGTGCCGCTCTCCTTGCCGCCGCGATGCCGGGTTTGGCAGGTCATGCATGCACGCGCCATCGGAAAACCTCGCCCCGGCCATCAGGTTGATCGCCGGGGCGACAGATCAACGGAAGTCGTAGCGAATGGCAACATAGAAACGACGCCAGGCCAGATCATAGGTCATGGTGTCGGTATTGCCGTCGGTATAGCTGCGCACGAACGGTGCCTTGCGATCGAAGATATTGTCAACGCCCACCGACAGGCGCGGGCCCTTGGGCATGTCATAGGCCAATTGGAGATTGTGGTAGAACACGCTCTTGACCTTGTAGCCGATCTGGGTCGGAAGCGCGTTGAAGTCCTGCGCGCCGCCGATCCACTGGGTGGACCAGGTGCCGGTAAAGCCATCCTTGCCCAGCGACAGCACGCCATAACCGCGCCATTTCGTGTAGCTGCCGTTGCCGCCACCGACCCGGCCATCGAAGATCACCGGCGCGGCCCCGGCGAAATTGCGGATCTGATATTTGTCGAGATAGGTAACGTTCAGGTTGAGCGCCGCATCGAGGCCGCGGAGCTTGCCGGCATAATTGGCTCCGAAATCAACCCCGCGCATGTCTTCCTGGCCAACGTTGATCAATTGCGACGACAGGAAATTCACTTCACCGGTCAACCGGTTGCGGGTGTAGTCCGAAGGCGTGCAGAACGGCTGGGCGAAATTGGCGGTATTGTAGCACAGCGACAATTTGGTGGAGCCGGGAATGGCGCGGATGCCGTTTTCGATGCTGATGTTGAAATAGTCCACTGTCAGCGTCAGCCCCCGGGCATATTCGGGCTGATAGACCATCCCCAGCGTGAGGTTGCGTGAGGTTTCTGGGCGCAGATTGATGTTGCCGCCGGTGTTGGTGAGAATGGAATTGCCCAGCTGCACATAGCCTGCCGGCACACCATCGGTGGCGCAATTCGCGCGCAGCGTGGCGTTGGTGCTGCTGGAATAGTTGCTGCACGGATCGGTGGTGGTGAGATTGCCCTGGCTGACGCCGCCGAACAGTTCGGGCACGCTGGGGGCCCGGAAAGCGGTGCCATAGGTGCCGCGCAGGGCAAAGCCCGCCCCCACCCGCCAATCGACACCGAACTTGTAATTCCAGTTGCTGCCGAACAGATTATAGTTGGAATAGCGCACGGCGCCATTGATGGTCAGCATTTCGATCATCGGCAGATCACGCAGCAGCGGTGCCGACAGTTCCAGATAGGCCTCGGTCGCCTTCACCGTGCCCGATATCGGTGATTGCTGGTTGGTGTTGGCGATGCCCAGCACGGTGAGCGGGTCAGGCTGACGCGAACCACTGTCCTCACGATAAGTGGCACCGGCCGCCACCCCCAGCGGACCACCGGGCAGTTCCAGCAGCTGGCCGGTGATGTCGGCGGTCAGGCTGATCAGTTCGTTGCTGCCCGAGTCGCGTGAGGTGAAAGTTGTATAGTCCACCACCGCCTTGCTGACGTCGCCGGCCCCCAGATAATCGCCGCACGGAATCGCGGCGCCCGGCGTGAAACTGCAGACGCTGGTATTGAGCGAGTTGCGGACCCGTTCCAGATTGGCGACGTTGGTGAAGCCATCGATACCGGTATTCTTGCCCCAGGTGCCGGCCACTTCCCAATGCCAGTTCCTGCCAAAATCCCCCCGCAGGCCGCCGGTCAACTGGAAGGTGTCGGTTTCCTGGAAAGCTGTGCGCGCCCCGGTTTCGATCAGCCGGCGCTGCACCAGCGTGATATTCTGCCCGGTCGGGTTGGTGGGATTGGTGGCCGAGATGGCCAGGTTGCGCAGCGTCCCCGGTGTGGCAAGCTGGCTGGTTTTGCGGTGGGTGAACAGCCCTTCGGCGAACAGCTCAATTGAGTCGGTGATATCGTAATGCGCGAACAACGCGGTCGACAGGCGCTGGATCGGGTTGACGGCATTCAAGGACGGGTTGCCGTTGTAGTTATGCTTCGACGCCACATAAGGTTCGAAGAAATTGCCATTTCCGCCCGGAATCGTGTTGAAATTGATCTGCTGGCCATTGGGCAGCGTGGCGCGACCGCCCGCCGTGGAGGCGCTGTCCACACAGATCAGCGCGCCGCCCACTTCGCCCAGACCGCAGGCGGCGCGGCTGGCCATGTTGATTGGCGCCGTATCCTGGAAGGTGGCAAAGAAAGCGATGCCGCCGCGGTCGCCCTGCACGCCGATCGAGGCATCGATGGTCAGATCGCGGCCATCGCCGCGGCTGGTCAGGCCGTAACGGGCGCCGACGCCAACGCCCTCATAATTGCGCTTGGTGATCAGGTTGACGACGCCGGCCACGGCATCGGTGCCATAGATGGCTGACGCGCCGTCCTTCAGCACGTCCACCCGTTCCAGAGCGGCGACCGGGATCATGTTGAGATCGGGCGAGGTGTTGGCGCCGGTGCCGCCATTGACCAGCCGTCGACCGTTCATCAGCATCAGGGTGCGGTTGATGCCCAAGCCGCGCAGGTTGATCTGGGCTGTGCCCCAACCGCGTCCGGTCCAATAGGCCGATGTCTGGTTGCCGCCAAAGCCGGCAGCAGCCGGCAGGCGTTGCAGGATATTCTCCAGGTTGACCTGGCCGGTGTTGGCGATTTCCTGCGCGCCGATCACGGTTGCCGGGCCGGCGGCCGTCAGGTTGCCGCCGCGGATGCGGGTGCCAGTAACGACAAAGCCGGCATCCACAGTTTCATCCTCCGCCGCAGCGGTTTTCACGGCAGCCGGCGCTGTCTGTGCCTGCGCAGCAGCAGCAAGGCCCGTCAGCATGGTTGCCGACAGCAAGGTGTGGAAGAAACGGCTCATGAAGACCCCCTGTGTGCTGCCGGTTGGCTCGTTGACCTGAACGCAAACCTGCTGGCGCCGATGCGCCATGCCCGGAACCGTCAGCCCAACACAAAGCCTGCCGAACCCGTCCGGCTCTGTCAATAGTTGTATATACTATTGACAGATAGGGGAAGGCGGTCGAGCATTTCTGCTATTTATATCAGGATATTGGATTGTCTGAGCCTGTCCGGCATCCGTGCTGGATGCGCGCCTGGTGCCGGAATACGCTGCGTCAACGCTTGGCCGCGGTTGCGCTGATGAACTCCCCGGCCTCGCTCAGCATCACGATCAGCGTCCCGCTGCCCTGGGGCTGGCGGAACGGCACGGCCCAGGTGGTGGCGGTGCCGGTGGCCCGCGCTTCGGGCTTGCCCGGCACGGCGGTGCGCCAGCGGGCGTCCAGCTTTGACATGGCGATCTGTACCAGCACGGCATCCTGCGCCTTTTCGGCAATCGAACGGTTGGCTGACGGAGCCGCATCATGATCGGGATGGGCAAGCGCCGGGGCGGACAGAGCGAGCAGGGCAGCGGCCAAAGCGGCGTGGGCGAACGACATGGCGTGTTCCTTTCCTTGGGTTTGGGGACGTCGATCAGGCGACGAAATAGCCGGTCATCTGCAAGCCGAAGAAGACAAATCCAGCCGTCATCAGCATCACATTGGCGGCAAAGGCGTTGGCCTTGAAGCTGCCGCTGCGCCGCCAATAACCCATGGCAATCAGGATGGCGGTGAGCGCCAGCAACTGCCCGAATTCAACGCCGACGTTGAACGCCAGCAGATTGGGCACCAATCCATCGGGCGACATGGCGAAATCCTGCACCTTGGTGGCCAGCCCGAGGCCATGGAACAGGCCGAAAATCAGCACGGCCACTTTGCTATTGGGCTGCACCCCGAACCAGCTTCGCCAGGCATCAAGATTATCGAGTGCCTTGTAGACGATGGACAAACCGATGATCGCATCGACCAGATAGGCACTCACGCTGACGCCGGTGAGCACACCGGTGATCAGCGTGAGCGAATGACCGATGGCAAACAGCGTCACATAAGCGGCAACATGTTTCAGCCGATACAGGAAGAAGATCACGCCGAACAGGAACAGCAGATGATCATAGCCGGTGACCATGTGCTTGGCGCCAAGGTAAATGAACGGACCAATCTGAACGCCGGTGGATTCCTCGATGAAGGCCTGATCGCCGCGTGCGACCGTATGCGCGAACACCGGGGAACACATCAGGGCCATGCCAATGACCGTCAGCCTGGAGGTCAACAGCTTCAGGTTCATGGGGAATTTCCTTCCTTCGCCGGGGCGCAAGCCACCAGAAAACCGCAACAACGTCGCGAACTGGCAGTGATGGCCCGCCGCCTGCATCAGTCGTAAAAGTTCATCTGGAGACTTTGCAAGCGGGAATATCAGGCGCTGCACGGGCCCGCGGGCGCTGCTTGACGCGCAAACCTGAGCGCCATCGGGGCGATAGTTCTGCTTGCCGACCTTGCACAGACATTGGAAGAATCCGCCGGCATGATGTGATGATTGCCCGAGCGCCCGAGATGCAGGAGATGAAGTCCGTTCAGCGTGAAGGGAGGCGGGGATTGCAGATTGTTACGCTGGCGAGCGTTGTTGCGCAGCCCTGGGCCAACCAGGGGGGCAGCACATGCGAACTCTGGTTGGAACGGGACGCGGGCGGTGCCATCCGCCTGCGGATCAGTGTCGCCATGCTCACCCGGCCGGCTCCATTCTCGGTGCTGCCCGGCCTATCACGCAGCTTCATGCCGCTGGACGATATCGATGCCGAACTGGCGATCGACGGCGTGCGCGTACGGCCAGGCCAACATGATCCCGTGCGGTTCAACGGTGATGCCGTCACCAGCCTGGTCGGGCTCAGTCGGCCTGGCAGGGCGCTCAACCTGATGAGCGATGCGCGCTGCGCCCGCCACACCCTGTTTGTGCAATCGACGGGGACAGCCGAATGCCATGCCGTGCTCGCACTGGTTGATTGGCAAGGCTCTCTGCCCCTTCGGGCCGGCGACCTTGTGCTGTCGCTGGGGGCAAGTGTTGTGCTTGGCGGCAAGTCGGCCATAATCCATTTGGAGCACGGCGATGCTGTTTGACAACTGGCATCCCGCTCCGGTGCGCGTTGACCGCCCGAGGATCGGGGCTGGGGAAGGCACCATCCTTGAACAGCGTCGCTCGGCAGCATTGCGGTGCCGACCGCGCTGCTGCTGATGTTCGGCCTGCTGGCGCGGCTGTTGCGGCGCGGCATTCCCTTGTCGAACTCGGCCGGCGTCGGCTTCATCGCGCTGTCCGGCATGACCTGGGCCGCGCCGCGCATCGGACTGCGGCTGTGATCTGCCGCGAACGGCTCAACTTTTCTTTGCAGTGCAGGGCAATTGCAGTTCCAGCGTCGCACCGTCCCGCCATATGAGCCTGCCGCTGGCACGCGCGATGATCGAACTGGCAATCGCCAGCCCCAGCCCCGATCCGTTGGACCGTTCGCCCTTGGCAAAACGTTCCTGCATGCGGCCCCGGTCCGGCTCGGCCACGCCCGGGCCTTCATCGGCGACGGTGATGGTCAGGCCTTGTTCGTTGACGCGATGGACGATGGTGACCACGCCAAGTCCATGGTGCAGGGCATTGCTCACAAGGTTGCGCAGCGCTTCGTCAAGGTCGGGCGCCATCACCTCTGCCGCAACCTCGGCCTCGACCACGATGGACCGGCCCAGCCGGTCGGCGAGGGGCAGAAATTCTGCCGCGACCGCGCGGCACAGGCGGGCGGCGTCAATCAAGGGGCCATTGGTCAAGGCAGGGCGGGCCGCATCGAGCCGGGCCAATGCCAGCAACTGGCTGATCGCCCGCTGCATCCTGTCGAGATCGGCAGACAGGCCGGCAACGTCCATCGCGCCGCCCTCTCGCGTCTGGTCCAGGCGCAGCCTGGCAGTGGCCAGCGGTGTGCGGAGGGCGTGGGCGGCATCAGCGGCCAGTCGGCGTTCATTCAGATAGGCTGCTGCAAGCCGGTCAAGCGCCTGATTTGTCGCCAGCACAAACGGCTGGATCTCTTGCGGCAGCCCGCCTGGATCAAGCCGCATATCCGGCTGATCCGGCCCGATGTGCTGCAATTGCTGAACCGCGTCCGACAGCGGGCGCAGGCTCCAGCCCGCCACCAAGACGCCCGCCCACGGCGCGATCACGGCAAACGGCAGCAGCACCAGCAGCAGTTCGGCATATTCGACATGGGCGGGATCGAGTGTGTGGCCGGATTCGATCTCCTTGAGCTCGAGTGCGACAAAAGCCAGCGTGACGATAGCCGCCGCCAGGATGATGGCCCCAATCGACAGGCCGATCCGGCGGCGCAGCGAGCTCATGACCGCGGCGCTGGCAGCGCCAGTCGCCAGCCGATGCCGCGGCGATTTTCGATCAGATAACCGCCGGGTGCCAGCCGCCGGCGCAGGCGGGAAACGATGGCTTCCAGGGCATTGGGGCTGAACGCTTCATCCAGCGTGTAGAGCCGATCCTGCACCACATCGCGGATCACGACTGCGGGCGCCGCCTCCATCAGCAACCGCAGCAGCGCAAATTCCCGGCGGCCAAGATCGAGCGGCGCCGGCCCGAGCCAGGCTTGCTGGGCACTGGTGTCCAGCCGCAGGGTGCCGTGCATGAGAACGGGCGGTTGCCGCTGGCCGGGGCGCCGCAGCAGGGCGCGCAACCGGGCAGAAACCTCGTCGAGATCATAGGGTTTGACGAGGTAATCATCGGCGCCGGCATCCAGCCCGGCGATGCGATCTTCCAGTTCGCCATAGGCCGTTGCCACCAGCGCCGGCACGCCATGCCGCGCCAGGATCGGCAGCAGGGCCAGGCCTTCGCCATCGGGCAGGCGGCGATCGACAATGGCAGCATCAAATCGCGCCACCCCCAGACAATCATGGGCTGCCGCCAGCGTGGCAACTGCATCGACAGCAAAGCCCCGCCGCCGCAAGCCATTGGCCGCCAGCACGCGCAGGTCCGTCTCGTCCTCAACCAGCAGGATATGCATCGCGGCCCTGATAACAGGCGGCGCCGGCGACGCCCAGAGCGTCAGGGTCGGGTCAGTCTTCCCTGCTAGGACAGGCGCATGGCACTTCACACCTCGTTCTCGCATTTCGTGCTGCTCGGCACACTCGGTTTGTCAGCGTGCAGCCCGGCGCCGGCCGCCAAGCCGCAGCCGCCTGCCAAGGTCGAGGCAGCCGGGCATGAAACCGAACTGATGCAGCTGACATTGACGCCAGACGCGGTGCAGCGCCTCGGCCTGGCAACGCAGGCCGTGCGCACCGCAGCCAGCGCGACCCTGTCGCGAACGGTGCCAGGCGAGATTGTGGCAGCCCCGCGCGTCGGCGGTTTGCCGGTGGCTGCCGGAAGCGATCTGGTGGCACTGGCCGGGCAGCAGGCCCGCGCCGATGCCGATGTGCTGCGCAGCATGGCCGATCTGAAGCTGGCGCAGGCCAATCTCAACCGCGCCACCAGCCTGGTGGCAGCCGAAGCCGGCAGCATCCGCGCCCGCGATGAAGCCACCCAGCAGGTTGCCGCGGCCCGAGCGGCGCTGGCCGCGGCGACCGGTCAGCGGCAGGCACTGGGCCAGGCCGTGGCCGGCTTGGGCGATGGCGGCACCCTATGGGTGCGCGCACAGGTACCGGGCGCCGATCTGGGGCGGATCAACCGTGCTACCGCCGTGCAGATCCGGCCGGTTGGCAGCAATATCAGCATCATGGCAAGACCGGTGCGCGGGCCGGCGACGGCCACGCCGGGCGCTGCCAGCGTCGATCTCTATTTTGCGCCGGCCGGCCGGGCCGGCCTGCGTCTGGGAGAGCGCGTGCTGGTCGAACTGGCCGAGGCGGGCAGTGGCAGGGCTGCAGCGCTGGATGTGCCAGCCGCTGCGATCCTCACCGATATCAACGGCGGCGAGTGGGTCTATGTCGAAACCGCGCCGCGCCGCTATGAACGGCGGCGGGTGGAAGTGGCCCGCATCACGGCAGGCCGGGCCCTGCTGGCCAGGGGGCTGACAGGCCGTGAACGGGTGGTGACCGCCGGCGCTGCCGAACTGTTCGGCACCGAATTCGGCACCAAGTGATGCTGGCGGCGCTGATCGGATCGTCGCTGCGCCAGCGGGCACTGGTGCTGGCGCTGGCGCTGGTGCTCACCGTGCTCGGCGTGCGCGCCTCGCTGAATGCCAAGTTCGACGTGTTTCCCGAGTTCGCCCCGCCCATTGTCGAGGTGCAGACCGAAGCGCCGGGGCTGGCCACCGAGGATGTCGAGGCGCTGGTGACGGTGCCGATTGAGACGGCGGTGAACGGTGTGCCGGGCCTTGCCACGCTGCGCTCCAAATCCGTGCTTGGTCTTTCGTCGGTGGTGCTGGTGCTGGACCGCGCTGCCGATCCGATCCGCACCCGGCAGATGGTGCAGGAACGATTGGCGACCGTCACACCCAGATTGCCGGTGGCCGTGCGGCCGCCGGTGATGCTGGCGCCGCTGTCGGCCACCAGCCGGGCGATGAAGATCGGCCTGTGGTCCGACACGCTCGATCAGATGACGATGACCGAGATGGCACGCTGGACCATCCGCCCGCGCCTGATGGCGGTGCCGGGCGTGGCCAATGTCGCCATGTGGGGCGCGCGTGACCGGCAGTTGCAGGTGCTGGTCGATCCGGCGCGGCTGGCGGCAGCCGGGGTAACGGTGGCCGATGTGCAGCGCGCGGCCGGCGACGCCGTGGTGATTGCCGGCGGCGGTTTTGTGGACAGTACCAACCAGCGGCTGGCGGTGCGGCAGGTGGTTGGTGTGACATCCGCCAGCGATCTGGCCGGCGCCGTCATCCGCAGCGTTGCCGGCGCGCCCGTGCGCATTGGCGACGTGGCCCAGGTGACCGAAGGCTTTGCCCAGCCGATCGGCAACGCCATCATCAATGGCCGCCCCGGCCTGCTGCTGATCGTGGAAAAACAGCTGGGAGCCAACACGCTGGAGGTGACGCGCGGCGTGGACAAGGCGCTCGCGGAACTGCGCCCTGGCCTGAAGGGCCTGAACGTCGATGGCAGCATCTTCCGGCCCGCTACCTTCATCGAACGCGCCCTGGCCAATCTGGGCGAAGCGATGTGGATCGGCATCGCGCTGGTGGCGGCCGTGCTGATGCTGTTCACGCGCAACTGGCGCACCGCGCTGATCAGCATGACCGCAATCCCCTTGTCGCTGGTCGGCGCAGTGCTGGTGCTGACCGCCTTTGGGGTCGGCATGAACACCATGGTGATTGCCGGCCTGGTGATCGCACTGGGCGAAATCGTCGATGATGCCATCATCGACGTCGAAAACATCGGCCGGCGCCTGCGGCTGGAAGCGGCGCGCGAACAGCCGCGCCCGGCGCTGGCCGTGGTGCTGGCCGCCAGCCTGGAGGTGCGCAGCGCCGTGGTATTCGCCAGCGCCATCGTCATGCTGGTGTTCCTGCCGGTATTCTTTCTGGGCGGCGTGTCGGGCAGTTTCTTCCGCCCGCTGGCCACGGCCTATATCGCCGCCATTGGCGCGTCGCTGCTGGTGGCGCTCACCGTCACGCCGGCGATGTGCCTGCTGCTGCTGCCCGGTGCCGCCGAGCGGGCGGAGCCGCGCTGGGTATTGGGTCTGCGACAGCGCTATGGTCGCCTGCTGGCAGGCCTCGCGCCGCGCAGCGGCATCGCCATCGCCGTGGTGGCCGGCGGCATATTGCTGTCCGTCGCCGGCATCGGGTTGCTGCGCCAGCAATTCCTGCCGGATTTCCGCGAAACCGATTTCCTGATGCACTTCGTTGAAAAGCCCGGCACCGGCATCGACGCGATGGACCGGATCACCATTCGCGCCTCCAGGGAACTCACCGCCATCCCCGGTGTGCGCAATTTCGGATCGCACATCGGCCGGGCCGAACAGGGCGATGAGGTCTATGGCCCCAACTTTACCGAACTGTGGATCAGTCTGGATGAAAGCGCCGATTACGACGCCACGGTGAAGCGCGTCGAAACCGCCATCGCCGGTTATCCCGGCCTGCAGCGCGATGTGCTCACCTATCTGCGCGAGCGCATCAAGGAAGTGCTCACCGGCGCTGGCGCCACCGTGGTGGTGCGGCTCTACGGGCCCGATCTGGCGCAGCTGCGCAGCCTGGCCGAACATGTGCGCGCCGGGCTTGACGGCACCGACGGCATCAAGGATCTGAAAGTGGAGCAGCAGAGCCTGATCCCGCAAATCCAGGTCACGCCGCGCCCTGATGCGCTGGCGCTGGCCGGCGTGACGGCCGGCGATGTGCGCCGGACGGCGGCCACGCTGATTGGCGGCACGCGGGTGGGCGAAATCTATCGCGACCAGAAAAGCTTTGAAGTGGCGGTGTGGGCCGTGCCAGCTGTGCGCAGCGATCTGGGTGCGCTCAGGCAGCTGATCGTGCCGGGGCCGGCGCCGGCCCCCGGCCAGGCAGGATCGGTGCTGCGTCTGGGCGATCTGGCGCGGGTGGCCGTGGTGCCGGCCGCCAACGAGATCAAGCGCGAAGCCGGGTCGCGCCGCATCGATGTAACGATGAATATCACCGACGGTGCCGATCTGGCCAGCGTCGCGCAGGCGGTGGAAGCCAGGGTGCAGGCCATGGCCATGCCCGCCGGATATTATCCGCAGTTTCTGGGTGAATGGCAGGCCCTGCAGGAATCGCAGCGGCAGCTGGGCCTGCTCTCGCTGGCTTGCCTCGTCGGCATCTTGTTCCTTGTGTGGCTGGAATTCCGGTCGGGCCGCATCGTCGGTCTTGTGGCGCTCAGCCTGCCGTTTGCGCTGGTCGGCGGGGTCGTCGCCGCGGCGCTGGGCGGCGGCGTGCTGTCGATGGGGGCGCTGGTCGGCTTTGTCACCGTGCTCGGCATCTCGGCGCGCAACGGCATCATGCTCTTGAGCCATTTCCGCCATCTGGAGCACGACGAAGGCGAGGCGTTCGGCCTGCCGCTGGTGCAGCGCGGCGCTGCCGAACGGCTGGTGCCGATCCTGATGACGGCGGGGACGGCGGCGCTGGCCCTGCTGCCGCTGGTGGTGCGTGGCAATGTGCCGGGCCATGAGATCGAATATCCGATGGCGCTGGTCATTCTGGGCGGCTTGTTCAGTTCCACCATGCTCAACCTGCTGTGGATGCCCGCGCTCTACCTGCGGTTCGGCGAGGAGCAGCGGCCATGAAGCGCGCCCTGTTCCTGGCCGCATTGCTGGCGGGCTGTGTGGCCAAGCCGCCGCCCAACGCAGCGCCGCCGCCGCCGGCTACGGCCAGCGGCCCGTTCGTCGGCGCGCCGGATGCAACGCCCGTCGCAGCCGAATGGTGGCGGCTTTATGGCGACGACGCCCTCAACGATCATGTCGCCCGCGCGCTGGCCGCCAACCGCGACCTGCGGGTGGCGCTCGCCACCCTGGATGCGGCGCGCGCCAATGCCCGGCTGGCCGGCGCTAACCGCACGCCAGACATTGTGCTGGAAAGCAGCGCCAGCCCGGCGACGCGCGCCGCAAACCAGCCCAGCACGATCGGCGTGCCCAAATCCGGCTATGAGCTTGGGGGTGAAGTGGCGTGGGAGGTCGATTTGTTCGGCCGGCTGCGCAATCAGTCCTCGGCGGCCAGCGCCGATGCCGAGGCGGCGGCGGCGGCCCGCGACGGCGTCAGGCTGGCGGTCGTGGCCGATACGGTGGCTGCCTATCTCGATCTGTGCTGGGCCGGCGAACTGGCCGGCATCGCCGCGCAGCAGATCGAGCAGCAGCGCCGGCTGGTCGAAACCATATCGCATCAGCTGCGGGTTGGCGAAGTGTCGCCGCTCGAACTCGCCCAGTCGCGTCAGCTGCTGGGCCGGCTGGAAGCCGGCTTGCCGATATTCGCGGCCGACGCCCAGCGTGCGCGCTATCTGCTCGCCAATCTGCAAGGCTTGCCGCCAGCCGACGCAGGGCGGTTCCAGTGCCGCCGTCCGCCAGAAATTGCCGGGTCGCTGCCGGTGGGCGATGGTGCCGGCCTGCTGGCTCGGCGGCCCGACATCCGCGAAGCCGAGCGGCGGCTCGCTGCGGCCGGCGCGCGCGTGAAGGTCGCCACAGCCGAGATGTATCCGCGCGTCAGCCTCGGCGCGTCGGGCGGCCTGATCGCCGGCGCGCTGGACGCGTTCATCACCCCGCTGATCAGCTGGTCGTTCATCAACCCCGCCCGCATCAAGGCCCGGATCGCGCTGGCCAAGGCCAATCAGGAAGGCGCGCTGGCACAATATGATGCCACCTGGCTGCGAGCCTTGCGGGAGGTGGAAAGCGCCCTGGCCGATCTGGATGCCGAACGCCGCGCCAACCAGTCGCTGACGGCGGCCGTCACCGACGCCCGATCTGCCGCCCGCCGCGCGCAAGCGCGCGTCACGATCGGCGATGCCAACCCGCTGCTGGCGCTCGACGCCCGCCGCACCGCTTTTGACACCGAACTGCAGGCAGGCCTTTCGGCCCGGCGCCTTGCTCAGCGCCATGTGTTTCTCCACCGCAGCATCGGTGGTGGGTGGCAGTAGGTGCCGCGTCAAGCCGCAGATGCCGGACGGCCCAATCACGGAGTTGATGAACGGGCCTGCGAGAATTTCACCATCTTGGGCGTTGTTGACGGTCGTCGTCATCAAGCGCCTCGCGTCGAACGCTGAGCTCAACGCGTCCGTCACCGATTAGAACGAGTTTGCTGTCGCTGACCGCTACGCCCTGCCGGCGGCACCAGGCGTCGGCAGCTAATCGGCTCTCGAATTCACCGATGCGATCCCATGTAAATCCCATGTCGTCGTCCTCCCTCACAATCCAAAATCCAGCTGCCGTTCCGGCGGCTGCTTGACCTTGCTGTCGGCCGGTTCCGACCGAGGTGCCGAAGAGGGTGGTGCTGACCGATCGCCGCTCCTCTCTGCGCCCTTTGCTGCCCCAATGCCGCCGCGCTCGAACCGAGGCATAGCTACTTCGCCGATCGTTTCCAGCGCAGCAGTCTTGTCGCCGGTGTTGCGCTCGATCTGGCGAGCAATGCGGCTGCTGTCGTCGACGATCAGTTTGAGTTCGTCGCGCACGCGGGTGATATTGACCAGGAACAGCCGTTGGTTGCTGAGGTTCTTTTCGGCCGAGTCCATCACGGCGATGGCGCGATCGGCGGTCATGCCCTGCGCCATATGGGCGTTGAGCGCGTAACCGAGATCGAGCCGTTCCAGCATCGGGTCGCGAGCCGGCAGCGCTACGACCATCTTTGTGGAGGTTTCCACCGTGACCCCTTGCGCGGAGATATTCAGCACTTTGGCCCGGTCGGCATTGATCAGGCCGCGATCGCGGTCGGTGTCGGTCCATCGAATGGTGTCGCCTTCGTGCAACCGCAGCTCCTTGCGTTCGCTGATGCGCACCGTGTTCTCGTCCCGGTTGGTGGCGAGATTCGATGGCCGGAACTTGTGATCCTGCCCTCGCTCGTCCTTCAGCGTCACTACCCCTTTCGTCGTGTCGACCCCCGCCACCACGTATCGCCCGGCCGCGATGCCCTGGCTGGGAAGGTCGCGCTGCAGCTCGACAATGAGTTCGGGCCGGTAGCTGTGGAGATAACGCTCCTCCTCCCGCGTCGTCACCACCTTGGTCAGCACGGTCAGCTTCGCCGAATGTGCCGACAGCGTTCCTTCGTCGTGCAGACCGGCCTGGATGCCCGCGTTAAGCGCGTCACGGATGGCACGACCGGAAGCCAGCAACATCGTTGCATCTCGCTGGTCTGGCGACCGGGAAAGCCACTGCGCCACTGCCAGCTTTACCCCTTGTCCCGGCGCATCGGCGGTGAACGGCCGCAGAGCGGCCAGCGCATCGGCCGGTCGATAGTCGTTGGCCGCCGCTGCCGCCATCATGAGCTCCGGCGCACGGGCCCGCAGGTTGACGTTCATCTTCGCGGTGTCGATGCCGGCGGCCTGCAGAAGCTCAAACGGCTTGCCGGCATCAACCGCGCCCAGCTGGCGCTTGTCGCCAACGAACGCGAGGCGCCCTACATCGAGCCGTTCAGCGAGCCGGGCGAGCAGCAGCGCCTTATCGTTGGCCATCATCGAGCTTTCATCGACAAGGATGATGCTGCCGCGGAACATGCCACGTGCCATCGCGAGCCTGTCCTCGCTGATCCGTTCGCCGAGCAGCCATTTGTGTGAGCGGATGAACCGGTCGATGGTCATCGAAGCGATGCCGGTATCGCGCTCCAGCATCCGCACCAGCGTGTTCTGTGGCCCCAGCCCAAGCACGTTGCGCCCTTCCGCGCGCGCCACCGAAGCCACTGCCGCAAGCGCCGAGCTTTTGCCGGCCCCTGCCACCCCCTGCACGGCCACCACCCGGTCCGGGCTGGCGAGGATCAGCCGGCCGGCGCTTTCCTGGCCGGGGTTGAGCGCAAAGCCCTGCCCTTCACGCGCCGCCTCCTGCAGGCGCTGCCCGGCTACCTGCGGGTCCGCAATCACCGGGCTCACACCGCCGCGCCCGTTGCGGGCGATCTCGAGCAGCTTCTGTTCGGTGGTGATGGCGCCCGGTGTGGTCAGCATCTCCAGTCGGCTGGTGCCGCGCACCAGCTGGCCGGCGCGGATGAGGCGAGTAATGCCGCGCTCGACCTGGTCGACAGTGATCGGCAGGCCGAGATCGAGGGCCGTCTTGAGGATGCGGTTCCCGTCGAACGCTGCTTCGCGTTCGGACAGCGATCGCACTGCCGATGCGATGGCACGCGCCGCGGCGACCTCGTCCGCCGTTATTCCCAAGGTGGACTTGGGCATCAGCGGGTCGCGCTCTTGGGTGCCGACGCGCTCAGCGATCAGCGCCACCGCACGCGCCAGTCCCTCGCGGGCGCTGCCAGCGATGCCGGTGATCACCGCCCAGACATCGCGCGCGCCTTCGGCCCGGCCACGAGCCGCCTCGACTATCTCGCGCAGGCGGCCAGCGTCGGGCCCGGCGCGCTGCTGCCATTCGGCGCGCAGGGCATCACGGTCCTCGACCTTCTCCTTGCGCACTCTTGTCTTCAGCGTCACCGCATCGCGGGTTTTGTCGTTCTGGTGGGTGAGGGTGGCGAAGGCGTCGAGGATCTCCTCGCGCCGGCTAGAGAATTTCATCACCGTCTCGCGGTCGATGCCGGTGATCTCGAACTGGCCATGCTTGCCGGTCAATTCGACGGCATAGCCGAGACGCTCCACCGCTGTGCGCAGATAGGCGTGATAGATCGAGCCCAGCACGGTGTTGTTCTGCCAGAGCCTGTCGTTGAGCAGCGCCCGCCACTTGCCATCGGGACCGCGCGTCGCGTTGGCGATGACGGCATGGACATGGGCCTGGGGATCCTGATTTCGGTTTGTATCGTGGCTGAACAGGGCGGCGACCAGGTTGCCGGTCTTGACCGTCACCATCTCGCCCCTGCGATTCTGCATCCGGGTTTCCGCGAGGTTCTTCTCGGCCCAGGCGATCGTCGCTTGCACTGCCGCCTCGTTCGCGGCCAGCAGCCGTTCGTCGCCGCCGATATAGGCAAGGAGCGAGAGGCTTTTCGGAGCCGAAAACGTCAAATCCATTCCCGGCCGGTGCTTGCCACCCGGGCCGGGCCGCAAAACGCTGCCGTCTGGCAGCTTGCCCTCAAGCACGGCGGCAAAATCAATGAGATTTACGTTGCCACTGAGGCCAAGCTCGGCTGCTCCCTGCCCTGACCATTGGCTGGCGTCTGCCGCCGCATCGGCAGCGTAATAGTTGTCCTTTGCATAGTAGCTCGCCGCCTGGCCCGCGCTGCTTAGTGAAGCGGCGGACAACATGATTACCACCCAAAGTCATCGCGACCTCTGTCGCGCGTGAAGTTCTGTCGGGCCTCGGTAAGCGTGAGATCATCGGCTTGTTCAGTTGCCGCGGGCGGTGCCGGCCCGGCAACGATATTGAGTTCGACGCCCTCGATCCGGATGGCTTTTTCCGGGAGCAGTTCGCCGGTCTCGGGATCATGGGGGACCTCCTTCCGGCCCAGAGACGTGCCTCGCGCCGCGGCCACCCGCACCGGCTTCATTGCATCCCTCGGCGATGTTCGTTCGGCTTGGGTATTAGCAGCTATGGGTAGTGTTTTGGGATGGGACGCGGAATCGGATGGACCTACCAGTCCGGCATCGCGCGCAACAGTGTTGAGAGCCCTATCGGCGACATTCTTGAGCTGCGCTGCAATATCGGGTTGCAACCCGCCGGCCTCCGTGGCGTTGGACCGCGCGTGTTCCGCAGCGGCATCGCTTGCAGAAGCCGGCGCATCTCCATCTGCGCCATCCGGCGTCGCAGCGCCACTACCACCGGTCGCTTCCGGGCTGCCACCTTCAGCGTCCACCAACGGCAGGAACATCGGCACCGCCACCGTCTGTTCTGCCGGTGGTGCCGGTGCTGGCGGCGTGACACCATCGGCCGGGGCAATGTCGGTGCCGGGCCGGGGAATGAACGGCGCGGCGCAGTTCCTGCGGGCCTTGAACCTCAGCCGGATGCTGCCCGCCGGCAGGTCCTGCGGGAAAACCAGCCAGCCTTCCAGATCGCGCATCTTCATGATCTGGTCGGGCATGACCAGCGGTTCGGTCTGGCGCTTGTTGGTCAGCGTGACGGCGTCGCGGACATTGGCATAACCATAGCTCAGGCCCTGTTCCATCTGCTGCCATTCGGACTGGCCGATCTGCTGCGAACACCATTGCGCTGAGGCATAGTCGGGGGTGGCGAGGATGATCTTGGTGCGTGCCAGGCTCGCGAGCGTGTCCGCGATCTTCTCGCCATAGGTCTCACGCAGCTTGGAGATGGTATGGACGCCCAGCAGGAAGGCACCGCCGAAGTTGCGCGCGGTCTGCATGCCCTTCTCAATCGCCGGCAGCCGGTGCAGGGCGCCGAGCTCGTCGAACAGGAACCACAGGCGGATATTGTGCGGGCTGGTTGGCAGCGCCATCATACTGTTGATGGCGGTGTCGAGCCAAAGAGTGAGGAGGATGCGCACCGTCGGCAGATCAACATAGCGGGCGCCCACAAAGAGGATCGAACCATCTGGCTGATCTTCCTGCACCCATCGCTTGACCGAGAACGCCGCGCCTTCGGTTGGCAGCGTCTGCAACGCCGCCGCATTGGTGTTCAGGGTGGAACGGATCGATTCGGCCATGCGCGCCGCTTCGGGATCGGTCAGTGGCGCGGCGATGGTGTTCTGGACGAGCCGGTTCACCGCCGGCAGCGCCGCGGTCATGATATAGTCATGCAGCGCCTGGTTGCTGGTCAGTCCCATCTGCTTGAGACGCAGACAGCCCTCGACCAACAGGGTGCGCGCAGCGATCACCCAGAAAGGTTCGGCAGTGCCACCGTCGTTGGGCACGAGGGCCTCGGCAGCTGCCGTGAATTCCGAACGGTTTTCGCAATCAGCAAAGATTGACCAGGCCGGACAGCGGGCATCCAACGAGTTGAGGATGATGTCGCGGCTGGGATCGTAGTAGCTCTGTATGAAGCTGCCAGTCAGGTCGAAGATCACCGCTTTGCCGTGGCGCTCACGAATCTGATCGACAAGCTCCTTGATCGCCGTGGACTTACCGGATCCGGTCGTGCCGATAGCGAAGGTGTGGGTCTGTTCACCATGCCAGGGATAGGGGATACCGGCGACAGTGTAGGGCAGATAGACGTCAGCCTGGGCAAGTTCATGGCGCCGTGCGAACAGTGAATGCCAGCGCCACAAGGAGCCGAATTTCGCCTCCAGTTCCGCAGCCAGTTGGCTGTCGCCCTGGGCAGCATTGAACTCCTCGACCATCACTTTTAGTTCTTTGCCGGAGCACAGCGATGCACCTCGTAGATGCTCCCGGCGCACGACACGCCGACCGATACGGTTGGCCGCGATGGTATAGAGCAGGCACAGCGGCAGCCCGCCAAAAAGCGTGACATAAAATGCACCCCAGATGCTGCCGGTGAACCGCTGCCAGGCGGCGATCACCGACGGGATGCTGTCGACATAGCGCACCGGTACCATGACCGTGTGGTTGCCGGCATCGAGGACGGCGACCAGCTTGTCGGGCGAAAGCCGGACATAGCCCCAGATAGCGGCATAGACCTTCATCAGGCACCGATACCAGTCGCCCTCCCCCATGCCTGTCCACCAGTTGATGGCAAGCATGATCAGGAACAGCGCCGATAGTCCCCACATCATGGGCTTGAGGCCGGCGACGAACATCAGTCCGAAAGTCTCGAGCACCTGCGCACCGCGGGTGAAATGTCCGCGATCAGTGCGCATCGCGAGTCCTCCCAAGCCGGCGTTCCCGCGCTTCCTTGGCCGCCTCGAAAGCCGCCGGGCTGGCGCTGAACTTGAGGAGTGCATCGACACCGATGGCAATGTGCAGGACGAGCTGTTCACTGCTCATCCCCGGCACAGATCCAGCCCGGTATCGCGCGAGTTCCTGGTCAGCGAGTTCCTTCAGGATAAAGCTCACCGGCAACTTGCGCGCGACTGCAATGCGCTGGAAATGCGCATGGACGTCAGGTTCAAGATAGACGGTTGTTTTGCGAAGATTTCCCATTGCCAGCACCTCGTCGGGCACGGCACTCCGCAAACTCAGAAATAGATTATCACAGAGCGCGCTGCCTGCAAACAGGATGGCGACGCTGATAAATCTCAAAAATGAAAACAAATGGTTAGATACATTCTGGGTACTACATTGCCGAAAGGACGCGATTTGCGGCGTGCCGCCGCACTGACCCTGCCGCTTTACGCCGTCCAAAAAAGAAACCACAATCAATATCTTATGCAGAATTCTCCAGCAGCACAGCTGCGTAGGGTGTGACAATTTCAGCATTCGCCTGGCGCGCGTGTCTGCTGTGATCGCGGTGATGGGCCGGCGGGGAAATGTGTGCCGAGACCGCGCGCGCGAGGGCGCGAACGCCGCAGACCGGCCCGAGCGCCAGCGCTAAGGCGGTGCAGGGTAATGAGCTCTCAGCAAAAAGAGGGGAGCTTTGCAGCTCCCCTGGTGCAGTGATGACGGGTGTATGTTGAGGCTCAATAGAGCCCTGACATGCAGCCTGGTGCGGTGTGGCAGATGCGGTCGATGAGTGCCTGCTCCATCGGCCCGATATCGCCTTCGTCGATGACCTCGTAGCTGCCATCATCGAGGCCGATGACGTGATTATCGAAGGCCGATGTGCGGGTGCGTTCATAGGCGCGGGCAAGGGCTGCTTCAAACGCAGCAGCGCGTGCGGTTGCGGTGATCATATTGTCCATGGCGAAGCTCCTTTCCGATCGTCGCTCGTGCGACAGGGCAGCGCGGGACGGAGGCGTGAGGCAGGGGTCAGGGATCGCGCCTCGGCGCGACCGCGCAGCGGCGACGGGGGAAACGATTTTTGCGGGCAGGAGCCGGGTCGCAGCACCGGCTATGCAGGAATGGAACCGAGCCCGGATCGGCCCGGTTCCTGCCCGCAAAAATGGTGGGGCCCGGTCGTCCTTGAGGCCTGCCTCACGCCTCCGTCATGCTGGGAGGCCAGCTGAAAAGGCGTGGGTTGAACAGGCCTTGTCGTCGCGCCCCAGGCGGCAGTCGCAGCGCCGCTGAACCTTCACAAGCCGGGCGCGCGCTGGCTCCACGCTGCTGCTCGCCCGTGCGCAGATCAGATACTTGCCCGTCGCAAGTTCTGGTGGCAGTCTTAGCGCTGGTCCAAAGTCCGATCCTGATCGGAAGGGACTTTTTATGCCTACACGTAAGTTCCAGGGTCTGGCAGCGCTGCTGCAGATCGATGCCGAGCGCGATGCGCTTGAGGTGCGCGCCAGGGCTGCGCGAACAGCGGCGGCATCCGAACTGGGCGACGCCGTGCTCGACGCCGTCGGGCCGGCGTTTGCGCCAAGCCAAATTGCCGAGTTGCTGCGGGCAGCCCAGCGGCTCGGGTTTACCGAAGCCATGGCGTTGATGGGCGCCGCACTGCCAGCACACAAGGTCAACAACAGCCGTGACGGAACAGCCGGCAATCGCCGGAGCATAAGCGCAGAAAAACATGCCGCCACCGGAGCTGATCATGCCGCCCCTTGAGCGCGGCGACATGGTCAAGCTGCGGATCGGGGATGTGCTCGCCGATCCAGCCGCAAGCGACTGGCTCAAGGCCGCGCTGGCGGCCGCCGTGGCGCGCGATCCGGTCGATGCGGCGCATGATGCCAGCGTTCTCCATGATCTTCTCGATGCGCGCTGTGCGCAGCTGCTGGCGCTGGATCAGGACAATGCAGACCAGCCTTCCCTGCCTTTCAGCAGCGCAGTCTGACGAGCATATGATTGCGTAGAACATCGGCCCGCGCACCCCTTCGGCGGGCGATGCGAAAGATGATCGGGGTGAAGGAAACCGGGCCGCGCCTCAGCGCGTGGCGGTTGATTCGAACCGCGGAGTTGCGCGAGTGCGCGGAGATATTGAGCCGTGTCGCATTAGCTTGCAGGTGGGGCGATGTGATCCAGCCGCTGCTCGAGCCTGGTCCCAACCATCATCCAGCGCTGTGGCGCGATGGCGCGGGCCCAGTCGGTGAAGCTGGGGATATGGCCCAGATCCTCGCGGACATGGTCCTCGCCGATCAGGCGGACAGGGACGGCGCGGCCATCGCTGTTCGTGATAGTCGTGCCGAATATCGCCTCAGCCAAAAAAATGCCTTCGGCATGGTGGCGCAGTGCCCGGTGTCGGAAGTCGGCGTGATGGGCCTTGGACTGATCAAACCAGTCGTGGATCGGCTGATAGTCGACGGCAACACCGCCATAGCGGCGTACGCTGGCCAGCGCGTGGTGATAACAGTGAGCCATGGCTCAGAACTCGGCGTGGTCATAGCTGACCGACTTGGTGCCATGGCTCAGGGTGATCCTGGCCTCCGCCACGCAAAAGCTGACAGTGCCTGTGGCGCCGTCATTGTTCTCCTACCCGGCAAAACGGCGTTCGATAACGTCAAGCGCGAACGCCTCGATGGCATCTGACAACGCTAGCTCCTGCTCGTTGACATTGGTGCCATTCCAGTTGGTCGACTGCAGTGTGATCATGGCCGACGGTAGTTCGATAGCGCTGTTGTTCGGGCCGAGACAACGCAGTTCTTCGATGCCGCCGCTGTCACCTTCGCCATAATAAGTGACCTCGATCTCGACGATGCCGGCAGCAGCCAGCACCGGAAAGAGCCGTGCCTTGTTGATGGCGATGCACGCTTCGAGCGTGCGGGACTGCTGCGCCATGTCGGCAAGAATCTGTTCAACTGCGATCGGGACCGCGTTCGACACGGGCAGCGTTACAGGCGAGGGGGCAGGTTCTTCGGGCAGGGTGGACATGGTCGGTCTCCAGCGAGCCTGATTGCTCACCCGGCATCAGCCCCCTCCCCTTTCCATGGACGGTTGCGTTGCATTGCACCCAACATTGTGGGCGCAGGATTTACGACGCGCCAAACAACGCCAATGGGCGATATGGCAGGAATATTTGCTTCGACCCCAATCACGCCGCAATCAGCCACGCATCATCGTCGGGATCCGGTCACACTTTGGCACGGCGCAGACACAGGGTGCGGTGGGGATCATGAGCGCCCTTATGCTGGCACCACGGGTCTGGCTGCCGGTTCAGCCACCCAGCGCATTCCACGCGGCAACGTGGCGCGCGAGACCATATCGATGCGGAACCAGTCTGCAGCAAAGCCGCACACATCGTCGAACGGGATGCCCGGCGGAGGCCCGGCCTGGCCGCCGCGCATATCGAGCGTCAGCTGGCCGTCGAAGGTGACGCTGTGGCCGGAGCCCCAGAGATAGTCGATGATGCCGATCTGGAAGCGGCCGCGGACGCTGATCGCAGCATAGGGCGGGGAGGGAAGGCAGAAATCGTCGTGCACGCACCCGGCGATCGCGAGATGGCCGCCATAACTGGCATTGTCGAACAACTCGACGAGCTGCGTGTCGCTGAGCAACGGGGGCTGGCTCTTGCTGGCCTTGACACGAAGTGCGCGCCAGCTGCTGGCATGCTCATGGCGATGCCGCCACGGGCCGGTGTTCCCGATATCGGGGCGGCGGTCGGTTGGGCGGATGCCAGTGCGGGTTTCAACAAGGTCGAGGAAATGCCCCTTGGAGACGTTCAAGAAGGTGAGCGTCCGTGCCAGTGCACTATTGGGCAGAACATGGGCCAGCCCGAAACATGGCGCGCTGGCTTCGAGGCGATCATCCTCGATGTTCATGAATTGGGGCAGACAAGGCAGGATGGCGATTTCGCGGCGCGGCATGGCGTGTCTCCGATTGTACGGCCAGCTCGTCTGGCCTGCCCCGGCCCCGCTTCCTCCTCTCCAGCCGGACAAACGAAAAGCCGCCCGGCGGCAGCGGCCGGGCGACTCTGTGTATGCCAATACGACTTTGCTGCTCGTAATCAGCGCGGGAACAGAATCGTTTCGTAATCCTGCGCGCCGTTCAGGATATGGAGAATCACCACCCGGTCCGCCTCGACCTGATAGAAGATGAGATAATTGCCGTGAATCCGGCGTCGGACATTGTGCGCGGCATAGCGCGGAACGACCGGGAAGCGTTCGGGGAATGTCGCAAGCCCAACGCAGCCATCAAGCAGTTCGGCGATAAAGCTGGTGGCGCGTTCCGGATTGTCGCGTGCAATATAGTCGCCGATTGCTTCAAGGTCGCCCTCCGCCTCCTCGGTCAAAACAACGATCATGCGATCATCATTCAGAAGTGCGGGCCATCGCACGGTACTTGGCGTCCAACCTGTCGAATACGTCAACTGCAGGCGTGATGCGCGCGGCGCCGGCGTCGGCGAGGCTCCGGCCGATCGACGCGTCAAGCGCTGCGAGCCTCGTCTCCCTGTCCTGGATCAGTCGCACGCCTTCCCGCAGAATTTCGCTTTTCGAGTTGTAGCGACCGGTTGCCACGAGGTGCGCTACATAGGCCTCCAGCCGATCGCCAAGGTCAGCACTGATCATGTGATGTCTCCTCTTCGGCAATTGTAGACGATTATCAACTGTTATCAAGACTGCCGGACTGAAGCGGATCAATCGATGGAAATCTGCCCCGGCGCGCAGCACCGGGGCAGAAAGCGGCTCAGAACGGAACTTCTTCATCGCCTGAGCCGGCACTGTCGGCGGCGCTGCCGGTGGGTGCTTTGCTGAGGAACTCGACCTCGCTGGCATAGATGTCGACGCCGTAGCGGGTCTGCCCGGCCTGATCAGTCCACTTGCTGTAGTGGAGCCGACCTTGAACAGAGACCTTCATGCCTTTGCGGACGTATTGGGCGATGGTTTTGCCCAGCCCGCTGAAGGCGGTGATACGATGCCATTCGGTCTGTTCGACGAGATCACCGGCATCGTTTCGGTAGCGGCGTGAGGTGGCGACCGAGAAGCTGGTGATGCTGGTGCCGCCCTGGGCGTTGCGGCTTTCGGGGTCGGCGCCGACATTCCCGACAAGGATGACGATATTGGTCATGGGACTGCTCCTGTTCTGGTGCGCCGGGACCATCCCGGCGACGGCTGACGATGGGAGACGCAGCGGGGATGCCAGACACCGAGCAGGGCGAGGGAAACCCCGGCGGCGGGGGGTGGTGCGGGCCGCCGGTCCCCCGGCCTGCCGGAGAGGACCGGCAACACGGCCCCGCCGGCGGAGTTGTCGGGCAACCGCGCAGTGGCTCAGACAGGCCGGTCGCTGGGTGCGTTCTGGAGCTCGAACAGACTGGTCCTGACCATCCATCGCGTATCGGGCAAATGTAGCCGCCAGCCCGATTGCGGCCTGGACCGGGAGTGACACAGCCCAAGCAGGTTCACACTGGTCACGACCGTCTCACCGAGCGCTTCGATGCCATAGGCCACAAGCCGGGTAGTCGTGGCATCAACCGTCTGGCCCGTGGCAAGGGCCATATAGCGCACAATCCGTGCCAGCACGGCAACGAACAGGCCGAATAAGTTGGCGCGCAGCAGCGTGAGAGCAGGCTGGCCGGACGCTTCCTCGGTCGTTGTCGGGTTGCCGTAGCGGAGTTCCTCGATGGGTAACGTGACCAGCCGTACCAGTGATCGAGAATCACGAGGCCCGGTTCGGGCGACCGCAGCCCAGCAGCGTTTGCAGCCGGCGAAGAACGACGTGCCATGGTCATTCCTCTCCAAGGAAACGGAGCAGCTCGTCGGTCGTGTCGAAGCCGCGGACAATCGGACGACTGATGCAGACTCTGCTGCCCACCGGGATCCAGCGGATCAAGGCCAGCAAATCGTCGGTGCTGACAGTCGCCGGGCCATCATCCTCGTGACCGGTATCGCCGATCAGCACGCCGCGCCCCGCAAAGGTTCGCCCGTCAAGCTCGAAGTAAGCCTGCTCGCTCTTCAAAAAGCCTTCATCATCGACGACCAGCAGATGGTTGGCTAGTGTATTGACCATGGTGATGTCGAAACAGGTGACCGGCGTGCTATGCAGGCCGTGGGGCGAAGTGCCGGACAGGAGGCGATAGTAATCTTTATAACCGGCAAGCTTACTGGTGGCGACTATCGTCTGGGTCCACGGATCGATCAGGATGACGCGCATGGGGGTTCTCCATTCGCCCGACCATCGGGCATCCCTGCCTGGTCGCCTCCACTCTCATCGGCGGCCCTGACCGCTGAAGGTCAGCACCGTTCGGTGCGTGGGCATGCGGTGCTTCCCGCAACGGCCGCCACTGTGTGATCGGCCGGATCGAGGGTGAACAGACGGTCAAAGATATCGATGTCCCGGCGGGCAAGGAGGCCACGGTTGTCAGGGACCGTTTGAAGCGCGTCGCTGACAAACATGGCCACTGCAATCGGGATGTCACCGGTCAGAAAGGCCTTGCGCACGGCGAACAGGGTGCAATGCGCCAGCTTCTTGAACGGGCCAAAAACTGCAAATCTGCTTGGGATGAAAGATGCCGGACGCGCCTCGGCACATCCGGCATCAGCAAGTTCAACCCGCCGTGGCAGTTTGCGCGCGATTGATTGGACCGCGCCGGTCGACCACGGTGATGCCGGCGCGTTTGGCATCGATGACAAGGCGCTCAAGGACGCCGGATCCGGGATAGGCGACAAGGTAGCGGGGGTTCAACGCAATGAACTGCTCATTGCGCCGGAACCCGGCCCGGTTGCCGAGCTTCAGGTTCAGCCGGAACACAAGCTGCGGCACACCGCGATGCTCGGCCCAACGCGACGCAAAGCGGTCAAGCCCATCGCTGTCGCCACCGTGCACGAGCAGCATGTCGCCGACCCGGTCGCGAATCTTGTCGAGTGTCGTGAACAGACGGTCGATGAAGGCAGTGGCGTCAGCATCGCTGATCTTGATCCGTCCACCGGCAAACACCACCGGGGTGCCGGCCGGCAACCGGGCGGCGCGGCGCTGTTCAGCGCGCGTTCTGAGATAGGTCTGCCCATCAACCATGGCGGCAGTCATGTTGAGGCGGGTCCGCGAAGCGCCCCAGGCCTGCCAGCTGTGGCCGGTGTCGATCAGATAGAGCCCCGCAGCGGTTTCGCGCATCGCCTGCAGACAGGCCAGCTTCGTCTCCGCGACGCGTGCGGCGCTGATCGCCTCTTCGAGATTGCCGGCCGCCACTTCCGAGCCGTCCTGCTCGCTCAGCAGCAGGCGGACCTTGTCAGTCGCACTGTCGAGGCGCTTTTCCTCGCGCTCGGCGGCGCGGTGGAAGGCGTTGACAAAGCCCCACCCGATATCGCTCACGGTCTGTTCCAGGGCCGTGCCAGCCAGCACACTGCTGATCTCGGTCCAGGCCGCAGTGATGGCGTGTGACATCGCACCGTCATCGGGCATCTCGTCAGGCGCTGGCGCGTCAGCGAACTGCATCTGCTGGAGATCGAGGCCTTCAAGCTGTTCGAGAATGGTTCTGGTCATGCTGTGTCTCCCGTCTGGCGCCCGCGCCTGTTCGCCGGCGTGAGCCCATCCGGGACGGTGGCTCGGACGGGCTGCCAAGGACGCGCGGCACGCGCGCCTACGGGCGGTGGGGGAGCCGATTTTGCGGCCGGATTGCGCGGCAATCTGGCCGCAAAATTGGGGGGACCGCCGATCCTTGCGGCCCGGTCGGGCTGCCGTCAGGGCTCACCTCTCGCCGGCATGGCGCGGTCGTCAGACAGTTAAGGCCGTGATCCACTTCTCACCCGGCAGTTGGAGCCAACCCTGCGGGCGGAATTGTGCCGCCGGCCGCCATCAGACCCAGATTCTGACAATGGTCGTTCGGCATTTTGTCGGCGTTGTTCAGGAGGAACTGGGCTGCTTCTTCAGCCCTGGCTGCCGCCTTGAAGACGGCGGTGTCGTCATCGCGCAGCAGCTTCAGCCACGAGGCGAGATAGGCTGCATGGTTGTCGAGATGCCCGGCAGGCAGACCAATATCCGCACCGACCATGGCACTGGCCATCTCGGCGATGAGTTCCTCGCGGGCATAGTCCGGACTGCCGAACCGGTTCTGAAGTTCGCGGCCAAGCCGGCTCTTGTGCCCGGTCCAGTGAGCAAGCTCATGGATGGCTGTGGAACCATAAAGCGCGTAGCTCTCGAAATCCTGCCATCGCGGCATCTGGATGAAATCTCGGGCCGGTACATAATGGGCGCTGTCGCCGCCGATGCGGATATCGGCGCCCTGGGCCGCAATGAACGCGTCGACTTCAGCGCGATGTTCCTCTGCCGGCGCAACCCGTCGCAGCGGCGGCCGGGTGAACCGCTCAGGCAGATTGTCGATCTGGGCTACGTTGAACACGTGATAGGCGCGCATCACCCGGTGCCGGGATGTCACATCCTCTCCGGATGCATCATCAATTCTCGTCCTCTCATAGCTCTTGAAGAAGATGGCGATTTCGGACGCCTCACCGCGCCGCACCTGTCCGCCCAGCGCAGCAGCTTGTTGATAGGTCATCCAGGTTTGCACGGTATAGCCGCGCGCCTCGGCGATCAGCCATAGGTAGATGGCGTTGATGCCGCGATAAGGCTGGCCGCAGGCGCGCATCGGTCGGGCCAATTCAGCCGGCGTGGCCCACGGCTTTCGCCAGGGGTTGGTGCCGGCCTCAAGGCGGGCAATGAGGGCAGCAGTGATGGTCTGCGCAGGCGAAGGGCGTGCGGCAGCGGCCGCACGGGTGCGGTAATAGGGCATGGCATGTTCCTTGTGCTTGTTGGTGTGGCGCGGCGCGCGGCGGGTCAGACGGCGGACCGCGCAGGCATTGATGAGCCGCCGGTCGGCAGGGTCAGTTGCTGGTCAATGTACACGCCGTCCCGAGCAGCCCAGTCGATGCAGGCGAAGATTTCGGCTGACGCGATGTTCACACCAATCGAGGCAGCGCAAACCAGCAGCAACGGGGTGAACAGACGGCGTTCGATGGTCACAGCTTCTCTCCGTGGCCCGCCATGGGCCATCTGACACCTGCTCACTTTGCTCTCGAAGATGTGCCGGGCTGACCGGTCCCTGTTGGCGACCGGGTTCTCGCAGAGCTTCCAGCAAGGCCTCCGCCGCATCGCCGCGGGCCTTCAGTTTCCATGCGCGACGGGCCGGTTGCGAGGTCGTCATCGAACCAGCTGGCCATGTCCGGTTCGGCCAGATCAAGGCGATTGCCGCTGGGCAGAAGCAAGACGGCACGATGACCGTCTAGCAAGTGGGATCGGGGGTTACCGGTCGACGGATCGCGGGCTTGTCATGACCGCGCGCCCTGCGCCGACGTGGAATCGGGTACCAGCATCCGTACAATCGCCTCGCCCCGGTCGGTGGGAATGAACAACCGCGTCCGGTAAGCGATGATTTCGGTGAAGCAGCCCAGTGACTTGTACCATCCGAGCCGGTGCGGGTCGTAGCCCTTGAGTTCAAGCCGGACCTGGCCGTTGACCCGCGCCGGTGCCAGTTCAAGCGCGGTGCCCGGGATCGGACTGGCCCGCCGGCCAAGTGCCGCGCGGACGAGCGTGGCAGGGTCAGCCGCAACGCTGATCTCGGTGCCGAGCCGCTTGCCGAGCTGGTCGAGATCGGCCTCCTCGATCAGCCGTCCGAGGTGGCTGATGCCGCCATCGACGGCCACGCGCCAGACGCGGATGTCTTCGCCGGGAATTTTGCTCCAGATCGGCAACAGCAGCCCGGTAATCATGCGTATGGTCGAGATGTCCATCGCTTCCATGGCCTGTGCCTCTTCTGCGTGCCACAATGCTGCTGCTTCGGCTTCGGGCACCGGCTGCCAGTGGGTGTCCGCAAGCTGAGTACCGACCAGCGTTTCGTTACGCGTTACGCGGAAAAGTCGGGTAACGCGTATGAGATCGCCGCTCTCACTCATCGACCGCTCGTCGGTAATGGCCGCCGCCACATGTCCAGACCTTGCGTTTCGCACAAAGGTGAGCCTTTTGTTGGCGCCGAACCGCTCGATCAGGCTCTCCCAATGGAACACGCGCGGCCGACGATGCAATTCGAGCGTGCGCAAGTGAGTTTCAGCGGCGGTGGCAGGGTCGCGGCGCAGCAGTTGACAGTCAATCTCGACGATCTTCTCGGCGCGGATGGTCTCGACACCGCTGTCGAGCTTGCCGGCCTTGGCCAGCGCCTCGGCGCGGGCTTCGACAAGAGCGAGATACTCCTCGAAAATGCCGTTCTGCAGCGCGATAGGAAACGCCAGCAACCGGTTGAGCCAACGCTGGATCGGCGGCAGCTCTTCCTTAAGGGCACCGCTGTCCTTGTCGCAGAGGTTTAGCCCGGACCGGCGCTGAAAGCTTTCGAGATCAATCGCATCGAGCTTGCCGGCGTGCAGCAGCCGGTACCAGTTCAGCAGTGCCTCGCGGGCGTGGGCGCTTTCGAGATTGTCGGCGGCATTGAACAGATTCTGGCCGCCCGTCTGCCGCTGGCCACGGGTCAGGGCGCCAAGGCTGTCGAGCCGCCGGGCAATAGTCGAGATGAAACGCTTCTCGCCCTTCACATCGGTGGTCACCGGCCGGAACAGCGGCGCTGAGGCCTGGTGCGTGCGGTGCGAGCGGCCAAGACCCTGGATAGCGGCATCAGCACGCCAGCCCGGCTCCAGCAGATAGTGGATACGCCGGGCCTGGTTCCGGGCGGCCAGATCGGCATGATAGCTGCGCCCGGTGCCGCCCGCGTCCGAGAATATCAGGATGCGTTTGGCGCCGTCCATAAAGGCCTGGGTTTCGGCGAGATTGGCGCGGGCCGAGCGGCTTTCGAGCTTCTGGCTGCCATCCCGCTGCGGCACCAGGCGCCGGCTGCGTCCGGTGATCTCAGCAATCAGTTCCGGACCATAGTGGCGGAGCAATGCATCAAGCGCGGCATGAACCGTGGGCAGTGCGCACAGCTCTTCGACAAGGCCGTCACGCACCGCCACTGCTTCGGCCGAGATCACGGGATTGCCGCTCCGGTCGACCGCAACGCGCGAACGCATCTGGCCTTCCTCGTCCCTGTAAGGCTCCATCAGCATGACCGGGAACGCATTGGTCAAATAATCGATGACGAGTTCGCGCGGGCTCAGATCAATGTCGAGGTCGGCCCGCTCCTCGGGCGTCAGATCGGCAACGCGGCGGTCGAGCAGGGCTTCGGCGGTCGACACCAGCTGGATGACGATGCTGTAGCCGCGCTCTAGGTCTGCATCGATGGCCGGGATAAGGCTGGGCAGCTTCATGGCGGTCAGCACCTGGGCAAAGAAGCGCTGCTTGGCGCTTTCGAACTTCGACAACGCGGCACCGCGGGCCTGGCCGTTGAGCGTTTTGCCGGTGACGGCGTCGTTGACATTGGTGGCAGCGAGCACCGCTTCAAGATTTTGGTGAATGATCTCCCAGGCGTCGCAATACCGGTCATAAACGGCGATCTGGTCGGGCTGCAGCCGATGCTCAAGGATGTCATATTCGATGCCCTGATAGGACAGCGCCCGCGCGGTGTAGTAGCCGAGCGCTTTCAGGTCGCGCGCCACCAGTTCCATGGCGGCGATGCCCCCCTCGCGCATCGCCTGCATGAAGGCTTCGCGCTGACCAAACGCGGTGCCGGTGCCCCATAGGCCGAGCCGGGTCGCGTAGGCGAGATTGGCAACTTCGGTGGCACCGGTAGCAGATACATAGAGGACCCGGGCCCGCGGCAAACGGTGTTGCAGCCGCACACCGGCAATACCTTGCTCGGACCCCTTCACAAGCCCACGCGCTGTCTCGCTGCCGGCAGCGTTGGCCAGCGCATGGCTCTCGTCAAACACGATGGTGCCGTCGAACGCGCCCTCGTCGCCGCCCAGCCAGGCGAGGATCTGGTCGATGCGGCTGCCCTTGTCGGCCCGTTCCGAGCGCAAGGTGGCATAGGTGGTGAACAATATGCCGGTATTGATCGTGATCGGTACATCGAGATCAAAGTTGCTGATGGCCTGAATGTCGAGCCCGATACCGCCAAGCGCCGCCCAGTCCCGCCTTGCATCCTCAATCAGCGTGGCGGTCTTCGAGACCCACAGATGCCGGCGCCGGCCGCGGCACCAATTGTCCATAAGGATACCGGCCACCTGCCGGCCCTTGCCGGCACCGGTGCCATCACCAAGAAAGAAGCCGGCACGGTAAGCAAGACCCTCGGCATGCTCCTCGAGCGTCAGGTCATTGTTGGCGGGCCGATAGCGACCGGGCAGATCCCGCTCGAACGACTGACCGGCATAGATAATGGTTTCCAGCTGGGCACTGGACAGGCCCTTCAATGCGAAGGCCGGCAGCAGCGGGCGATAGGACGGCTCAGGCGGCACGATGGCCGCCATGGCGAGCGACTCAACCAGTGGTGTAGGATGCGGTGCGGCACTTTCGAAGGCGATGCGTGCCACCCGGTGCGGGACATAGAGACCGCTGGCCGCCTCCGCCGGCACTGGCTCGGCCAGCGCCGTGTAGGCCAGAGGGGTGGGATTGCCGGTGGTCATCGCCAATTGCGGCGGTCGAGGCGCTGCCGGACGTGGACGCTGGCTGGAAAGCAGGCCTGGCCGTAGCGGGGCGCTGGTCGGCTGGCGGGGAGGCACAGAGAGGAGGCGGGCGGGGCTCGGGCGCGATGCGGGTGCGGCGGTGCGGACCGGGCAACTGGTCAAGGCCGCGGCGGCGTCCATGTAGCTGGTTGCGGTGCGGTCGATCGTTGGCTGCATATTGCCCTTGTCGAACACCAGCAACCGCACCCGGATTGACGTGCCATGAGCGTGGTAAAAGCTGCCATCGAGCAACAGATCGAACACGGGTGGCAGCATTTCCTCAACCGCAGCCCGCCCGGCACGGCCGCTGCCGTCGGCACTGAACCATTGCGGCATTACCGCCACACAGCGGCCATCCGGCGCGAGAAGCTTGAGTGCTGCCAGCAGATGACGGGCCCCGGCATGGGCATCCTCACCGATGCCGGCTGACCGGGAGAACGGCGGGTTCATCAGAATTAGGTTTGGCCTGGCGGTCAGTCGGTGCGGCAGCAGCACCGCATTATCGCAGCTGACTATTGCAGTGGGGAACAGCTCCCGCAGCAGAGCCGCACGGTCGGGATCAATCTCGTTGAGCAGCAGCCGTGCGCCTGCCTCGGCCAGGTGCACCGCGAGCAGGCCTGTTCCGGCTGACGGTTCGAGACACATCTCGCCGGCGCGGGGCTGCGCCAACGCCGCCGTCAGCATCGTGATCGGCAGCGGGGTTGAGAATTGCTGCCGCGCAATCTGCACTTGGGAACGCACCGTCTGGGTCGGCAGCAGCGCGAGCAGGCGCACGGCCAGGTTGATGCGCGCGCCAAGGCTGGCGGGATCGGTCCCGGCAGAAGCGAGGCCGGTTCGCCGTGCCATGAGCAACTGGGCGACCTCGCAGGCGTCATAGGCATCGCGCATGGTCCAGGCGCCATCGGCGTCGGAGCCGCCCATCACCCCGGTCATGAGGTCGGTAAGCGCTGTGCGGCTGATCGCCCTGTCGGCGTCCAATTCGTCGGCAAGGCGGGTAGCCGCCTCCACCAGCCTCGCAGCACGCGTCTGGTGGACATTGGGGACATTCGGGCAAAGGTCATCGAACAGTTGCGGTGTGATCATGACAGGCTCCAAGCAGCGGCGCTCAGGGCTCATCCCCACGCCACCCCTGATTCGCCCCCTCTTCTCCTCGCCGCTGGCAGCGCGCGGGATGAGCAGCGGGGCGCGGGCATTCGATGCCAATACAGAAGCGGGCTCCCGGTTGTCCGGAAGCCCGTTCAGGATGGCCATGCGTATGGAAGCGGGTGATCAGTCCGCCGGTTCGATCACTTCGTCCGCGTGAACCGCGGTTGCATCACTGTTCGCGGCCGGCTGGGCGAGAGGCGACTCGTCCGGGTTTTCAGTCTCCTCCCCTTTATGGTCGGCCTCGACGTGCCCAGTGCCGGCTTCTTCGGTCGCGTCACTGGCGGCACGGCCCGCGGACCCGGCAAACTGCATCATATCGGGCACCCAGGCGATGGCGGCGACTTTGATCTGCGGCTCGATGATCGCGGAACCGGCGCAGATCTTCTCGGCTGCCACCGCCAGCTCGGTCTTCTTCGCCGCGGCATAGCGGCCACGCAGCTCGGGACCGCCGATCTGCTCAAGGATGGCGAGAATCGCGCGCTTCCTGATCCGACCGAAGAAATTGTCGGCGGTAGGGCGCCACCAGGCCGCCACATCGATCCCGAGCTGCTGCCCGAGATGGTTTTGGAACTGGCCGTGCCGCTCATCGCGCAGCGTTGCTTCAAGGCTGTGGGCGACGACCCACCCCGCCCAGGCCGCACGCTCTTCTTCGCCAAGCGCACAGAAACCGGCGTAGCGCGAAGTGAGGTCGCTGTGGGTGCACCAGCTCTGGTCAAGGCTCTCGCCGATCCGGCCAAGTTCCTCGGCAATCGGCCCCCGGGTGCGGAACTCGGCAGCCCCGCGCCCGTTTGGCCGCGCCGCAATGTTGACTCCTGTGTTGTCACCAAAGGCGGTGCGCGTGCGCGCGTCAGCAAGAATGAAAATCATCAGGTCGAGCGCCATGCCCGGATTATGGGCAATGTGCACGGCGAGGAGATCGCGGCGCTGAACTGCGAGTTCGTCGGTCAGGCCGCGCGAAAGGACAGCGCCCTGGTCGTCATCCCCCTCGTCCGTCGCGCAAGTGGCACTGTGGGTCGTGCCAGGTATGCGCTGCTTGTCGGGGTTGCCCGACACATAGAGCGTGTCGTGCACAACGATCTTTCCGTCCTTATCGATGACGAGAAAGGCGGTGGCCGTCGCCCTGTCCTGCGCGGCCGGTTCGGCCCACTTGTCCCTGAGCGATGCAAGTTCCGTTTCCAGGGCGTCGAACCGGGCCTGGATCGCCTCCTCGTTCGCAGCGTCTTCGGCCTGGTCATAAGCCGTCTGCAGCGCCTGAAGCTCGGCTTCGATGACGTCGGCGCGTGCCGTTTCTTCATCGGTCAGCGGCAGGCGAGTCCGGCTCAGCGCCAGCATCTCACGCGTCTGCTCATATCCGGGGCGTGCGGCCGCCACCGGCACCACAGCGGCATAACCCTCGATCTGGGCCGCCGCGGTTGCCATCTTCGCATCAGCCAGCGCGATAACGATGCTGGCATCAAGCCAGATCTCGCCGGCGTCGCCGAACAGATCTGCTTCGATGCGCCCGCCGGTAGCCAGATAAGCGTCCCGGCCGACCAACAGGGCGAGACGGTCGGTGGCGTTCATCGTGTCGTCGACCATCATCCGGCGGATGCTGTGCGGGGCGTAGTTGAACCGGCGTGCAGCTTCAAACACCTGGGCCTGCCTGGCATGGTCGCCGGTCACCCCATAGGCCTTGGCGACGTCGAGGCTGATCTCGCCATTGCGCAGCGCGTCGAACACCGCCGGAGCAAGCTGGCCCAGACGCAGACGGCCTTCGACAAAGCGGGCGGCGACCCCAAACCGGCGCGCCACGTCCTCGACCGTGGCGCCGTCGACCTCGATGCAGTGGCGAAAGGCGAGGCAGGCATCGGCTGGGTTCATCGCCTCGCGCTGAAGATTTTCCGCAAGGCTAACCTCTGCGGCCCTGTCACGCTGGTCCAGGACCAGCATCGGTACGGTTGCGTTGGCGGGCAGCTTGCCTTCTGCGATCAGCTGCTTGACACAGTTCAGCCGCCGCCCGCCGGCAATCACTTCATACTTGCCGGACTTTTTCGGGGCCGGCACGCCAATCAGGTTCTGCAGCACGCCGCGCGCTTCGATATCCGCCATCAACTGGGCCAGCAGCGCCGGCTCGGATGGCACCTTGCGGACATTGAGGCGGCTGAGGGTGCAGTGCCGCGCTTCGATCATCTGGATGGTCATGGGGAAGATCTCCTTGCCCTGTCGCACCATGCCACAGGGTCATATTGTTCCCGCCCCCTCTTCTCTCTTTGCGCAGGCAACATCGTTCCAGTCGCCGACGTTTGCCGGTGGCCAGATATAGCGGATCTCCAAGCCGGGGCGTGCAAGGGTTTGGCGCGAAGAGGCTGCCGCCTCCCGCCCCGCGCGGTCGGGATCAGCGAGCAGCACCAGTTCCTCAACCTGGGGCGGTATCGCTATATGGGGTAACCGCCGCGTGCCCAGCGACGCCCAGACCGGAATGCGCAGGATAGCCTGGGCCGAAATGGCGTTTTCAAGGCCTTCGGCCAGCCCGAGAATACGGTCAGGGCGAGACAGACGCACCGCGCCGCACCCGGGTTCTCCCAGCATCCGCCTCGGTGTGGCGATCTTTGCTTTGCCGTTGCCGTCGGGGTTGAGGAATGTCCGTTGCAAGGCGCGCAGGCCCTGGTCGTCCCGCACAGCCGCTACCAGTGCAGGACCGACATAGGCACCGGCCCCGCGCCCGATCCGCGCGGCAGCTGCGAATCGAAGTTCGGGGCAGTTGGTCCTGATCGCGCGAGCGGCGAGATAGCGCTCGGCGACAGTCCCGGCGATCGGTGCGGCGGCGTTCCAGAGCTTTAGCAGAAATGCAGGATCATAGTGCCGTTGGATGGGGCGCGGTTGCGGAACAGATGACACGGCAACGCCGCCGCCAAACAGGCCGCGCCTGCGCAATCCTGCAATGACATCGCGCGTGTCGCAGCCGGCAAAGCAGGTGAACAGCAGTGCGGTATCGCCAACCCGCACTGACAGGCTTGGGGTGCGGTCGTCATGCGCAGGGCAGCAGCACAGTCCTTGTCGACTCTGCCACTTGCCACCCAGCGCCTCGACAATCGTGCGGCCCTGACAAACAAGATCGGTTGCGGACATGACTCGTTCCTTCAAGTGTTCATAGCCATCCCGCCCTCCTCTTCTGGCACTTGTCGGGCGGGCCATTCGGTTCGTCGCCGAAATGTCGCGCAGGACAGTTGACTGGCGCTGAAGTTGAGCGATCATCAGGTCATGCGCTGGCTGTTGGCTCCGATAATGTTCTGTCTGCCCGCTGTTCTTGAGGCGCGGGAGGCCGCCGTTCTGCAGTTCAGCGTGACGGGGAACAGTGCGGAGCCCGGCCAGACGCTGGGCAACACTGGATTTGTTCTCAACATTCTTGGTACGCCGCCCCCGTACCGAGGCTTGCCGAGAACCACGCCTGCATTTTCGCCACAGGCAGCTGTCGTCGGACAGGCAATCAATGATCGGGGGCTGTCGTCCAGCTGCACGGTCCAACCGATGCCAGCTCTGACCATGCAGATTACGCGTGAAGCGGCGCTGCGGCGCCAGCAATACTGGCGCCATGTTGCCGATGCCGAGTGTCGTCATGGCTTACCATCGGGAATTCTCGACGCGCTTGTCCTGCAGGAAAGCCGCTATCTGCCTGATGCGATGAGCGCCGCCGGTGCGGTAGGCCTGGCCCAGCTGATGCCCGCCACCGCGCGCAGCTTTGGTGTACACGACCGGCTCGATCCTTTGGCCAATCTTGAGGGCGGCGCCCGATTTCTGCGGACAATGCTGGACCGGTTCGGGTCGGTCAGTCTGGCGCTTGCCGCCTACAATGCCGGCCCCGGCCGGGTCGAAGCCGCGCGGGGAGTTCCGGCCATTTCCGAAACCCAGAATTATGTGCGCAGCGTCCTCAGTTTCTGGTCTGCGCTGTCGAGCGACCCGAGGCGATCACTGCGGGCGACAGCGGAGCTTCTGGGGTTCGCGTCCACGGTAGAGACCATCCAAACAGAACGATAATGCCCAGCGTCACAGGCGCGGAGGTCAGATAGACTTTCTGCCAGCGCCACCAGAGTAGCGGTGCAGCCAATATCCAGCCCCGAACGCCTGCAGGATGCCGTCTGTCATCAGTCTGGCAGTACCAGCAAATTCGGATTGCGGAGAAGATGGCAGCAATGGTGCAACACACACCCATCGCAGCGTATATATCGGTCCAGAGAGCGAGATCAAAGCGCGACATTGGGAGCAGCGAGAGCGGTCAAGCCGCAACATTGCGCGCAACTTGCGGTCCACCGGCAAGTATGTCAGCTGTTGCGTGGCGTCCGCGCTTTTGCGCCGGGTAAAGCACCCTTGCCAGAAGCTCAATGTTGGAGCCCAGCGGGAGCTGGTCCCGAAAGGTATCGATACGTTGGTTCACTTCGGCAACGGGCAGTCTGGTCCTGTCGGCAATAAAGCGCAGTGAGCGGCCGCGCAGCATCAGCTTGGCGATTTCCCGCGTAGCCGGATCGGCTATCACCAGCACCGGCCCTGACCGGTCCCTTAGCTGACGCGCCCTGTTAAACAGCAGCAGGCAAACATAGGTTGCCGCCGCAGTTTCCTGTTCACCGAGGCAAACCAGTTCGTGATCAACAAAGGATACAAAGCCCGGCACCTCTGTCGGCCGGTGCACGGGCATCGTAAAGCCACTCACCATTCCGATGGCCCGGATCTGTCGAAGATAGGCCTGCTGGCTGCACGTCAGACGCATCCGCTCGGGCAATTCCGACCATTGGAACGGCATTGGTGAGCGGGCTGCAAGCATGATCACCGGGCTGTCGAGATAGGCCAGGTTTCTGGCAGACCTTCGCAGCCATTCATTTGGGTAATTGGTCAGGACAAGCCCCGAGCCAATGCCGCCTGACATCGCAGGCTGAAACACACTGTAATGATGGTAGCCTGCTGCGCGCGCCGCTTGTTCGCAGCAGTCGGCAAGACAGTGCATATCATCAGCGCTGTTGATGGACGCAACAAGGTTGCCAATTCCGGCCTGTGTCATACGCAGTCCACCACTTAATGGTTGGTTGACATCAATCCCTGTTCTGTTTGAGCCGTATCGCAATATGTCGAAGACTAAAGATTTTCCAAGAGGTCATTTAGCCGCTGTTCGCGGCGTGCGGCTGCCTCGATTAGGCTTCTTGCCATCTGCCGCGCCGCCTGTTTTGCCCAGCGCTGATCGAGCATGTCGGGCGACACCGAGCTGGTGTGCTCAAGCAATGTGTGGACCAGATCGTCCAGAAAATCGGTCATTGCTGCAGCATAAGCCGGGTCATGCACTTCAAGCAGGATGTAACGGGCCAGCAGCGCCTGGCATTCGTGGCGCCGGTCAACTGTGTGTTCGAGGGACGCCGTGATCCTGTAGGCTTGTCGGACCGAGATCCCCAGACGTGCAGCAATGACCTTGGTAAGGCGATGTCCGCCGCTGGTCATGGAGGAACGTGCTCCACCCGGCTTCCTGGACCGGCAATCAACGCCCTGCGACATCGCCACCTCCACAACGAGACAGCAGAATAACCTATAAATGTATTATCATCAAGATGTCATAGATCTAGATATGTCATGTGCGCAGGCCAGCCAAATTCCGGGCGGGCCATGCGGACCAGTCCGACGATCAGGGCCTCAGGCTTGGAAAGAGTACGGTTTGCGACAAGGCCGAGGAAACGCTGGCATTCTTTCACGGCAAGCACATCCTGGGCCTTGAGACCCACGTGGATATACTGCGGCGCCTTCCAGCTGACCGCTTCGAACCGACGGATAAGCAGCTCAACAAGCAGCCGATCGTCGTCAATGACGCGGTCCATACCATAAAGGGCGGCTGTTCGGATCGAGGCCGGCCGGTCCTGAAGGATGGTGACGTGGTGGATCGCAGCCGCCGCGTGAATCATGAGCGCGCGGGACTTGGGCACATTCTGGAGCTGAACGCGGTCGGCGTTGTCCATTTTGTCGACACCCCTCTCCGAATCATTGCCCTACGCGGCTGCTGACATCAATGTCACAATTGAATGGCATTTTCGACACAAATTACTGACATAAATGTCATCGACAGTCATGTAACGCACTCCTTATTGCTGCCTGTGCTCATTTTCTGTCGCGTTTGCGAACGGATCGAACACGGTCAGGCCTGATTTTCACCCCTGCTCCTCTCGCCCGCTTCCCCTGACCCCGGTGATTGCGCGTCAATGGCCTGCGGTCAATCCGACCGCCTTTGGAGGAAGATCATCATGACCAGCATTCGTGCCTTGCGCAGTGGGGTCGGCCGCCTGGCCGATGTCACTGCGGTCATGACCATCGCAGCGCTCGGCGCTGCGGCGGCCATGGCTGGTGCCGACGCGACATTCGCGCCGGCGCTGACCACCTTCACCAACTACCTCGAGGGTTCGGGCGGTGCCATCATCACCGTGCTCAGCCTGGCGGGCGGCATCATCGGCATGGCCTCCGGGCGGTTCAGCCTGGGTCAGGTTGCTGTGCCAGTCGCTACCGGCATTGGCGTTGGCACCGGTGTGCCGATCGTCACCGCCGCCGTCACCGCGACGATCTGATCGTTCGTGGTCAACTGAAGGCGGCGTTGCGCGCATGTCCGACAAATATCTCATTCCCCGCCGGCTCGACGATCCCGAGCTGATCGGACTTTGGACCGTCGATGAGTTTGTGGCGATGGTCGGGCCGTTCCTGTGGGGGGTACTCTCGGAGCACATCGTCATTGGACTCGGTCTTGCAGCCGTTGCGTGGGTGGCACTCCGCAAACTCAAATCGGGACGCTCTTCCTCCTGGCTGCTGCATCTTGGCTATTGGCATCTGCCCTCGGGATTTTTCGGACTGAAGCGCACGCCGCCTTCTCATTGCCGGCTGCTGGCGGGGTAAGATTGATGCTCGCTGAAGTCTCTCATCAGAAATCCCAGGCGATCCTCAAGCAGCGCAACATGCTGGCGATGCTCTGCCTCGCGCTGGTCGGTGTGATGCTGGTTGTCGTGATGCTGTTCTCAGCCAAAGACCGTGAGGTCATCCTGCAGCCCATTCTCAGCCGCCCGATGACGGTTTCTTCAGCCGGACCGACCGCCGACTATCTGGAATTGGTCACCCGCGACACGGCGTCTGTGATCCTGAACCGCTCACCCACGGCCCTTGAATACTGGATGGAGCAGGTGCTGCGCGTTGTTGATCCCGGCTATCAGGGCCGGATCAAGGCCGAACTGCTGAAGATCGTCACTGAGCAGAAGGACAGCGATGTCGCCCAGGCCTTCTCGATGACCGGCATGAAAGTCGATCCGCAGGCCCTGACATCCGAGGTGACCGGGGTCGTGACCGTGTTCGTCGGCAAGAAGATCATCGCGTCGGACAAGCGCACTTTCCGTTTTCGCTGGTCCTATCAGGGCCTCAGCCTCGCCATGGTCGAATTTGGCGAGGTGCTCCCCAAGGGCGCGAAGGAGTTCTGACGATGCGCCAGCCTCTCATCCTCATGCTTTGTGCCGGCGCTGCCGCACCCGCCGCTGCCGATCAGTATCGCATGGCCGCTGACAATGCCCGCATCGAGTGCGTGGCTTCCAAGCGCGACCTCACCCGCATCAGCCTCGTGAACGACCAGTTTGCTTCGGTCTCCAAGGTCGCAACCGGCGTTCCCTACAACGACTTCACGGTCGTCAACGAGCCGGTGCGCGGTGACATCTACATCTCGGTGCCGGAGACCTATGCCGCTCGCACGATCAACTTCTTCGCCACTTCGAAGAAAGGATATGTCTACAAGTTCGTGTGCCAGGTGGCGCCGGTCGAGGCGCAGCAGATATTCCTGACCAACCCCGCGATTGCCCAGACAAAGGCCCGCGACTGGGAACAGGAAACCCCGATCCAGACAACTGCGATGCGTCTCATTCAGGCAATGGCAACGCAGGCAACCGTCGAGGGCTATGAGATTCGCCAACCCAGCACTGCACCGGTCACGGTCGGGCCGCTGTCGGTTCGGCTGATCGCCGAGTATCGCGGCGCCCGGCTGATCGGCAAGTCGCTGCGCATCGAGAACAAAGGTGCTGTGCCTCTTGTGCTGAAGGAAGCCGAGCTAGCACCGCAGGGCACGCTGGCGGTCACCATTGCCCGACCCGAACTCGCCCCCGGCGAGGCGACTTCAGCTTGGCTCGTTGGACAGGGAGAGCGCTGATGTCCCTTCTCGACTGGTTCCAGGGCACGGTCACGCCGCGCGGCAGCGACGCGGGCACAGCAGCACCATCAAATGACGGTTCGCGAGCGGCGGCTGAACCGCTCGGGAGTGTCAATGCAAGAGTGGCCGCGCGACAGCGAATGCTCCTGCTTGCAGGAAGTTCGGTGCTGCTGGCGGCCGGTCTCATCTACATCAATTCCCAATCGAAACGTAGCGGCGGCCCGGCACCAACCGAAGCGCAGGAGATCAGAATTTCCACCGACCAGATGGTCGGGCGCAAGCTGGCTCAGAAAGAGTGGGTCGCCCAGTCCGAAAACCAGATCGCTGATCTCAATGGTCGCCTCAAGACCGCTGAAAACAAAGTCGACAGGGTCACCGCCTATGACGCGCGCATTGCGCAGCTTGAGCAGGAAAATGCCCGCATCAAGGCTGATGGCGCGCGCCTGTTCCAGATTTATGAGCAACAGAACAAGGGCCAGGCAGCAAAAATCGCCGAACTGGAAGCTGGCGGGGGGCGCGCAGCGGCCAGTGGTGGTGGTGCCCCAAGTGGTCCAACCGATAGCGGCGTTGCGCGCTGGCAGCAGCCAGCCAATGATCCCTTCAGGGTCGCCGGCGCTGCCGGGGCGCAAGCACCGCGACCGCGCTGGGCAGGTGCCGGCGCAGAAGCGGGGGCTGCGCCGGGCTTTGACAGCCTGGCCACCCCTGCCGAGGTCAAGACCATCAGCTTCACCGTATCCGGCAAGGCGGGTGACAAGGACGCCGGCGGGGGCTTCGTGCGGGGACGGCCGGATGCGCCGCCGACGGTCATCGAGGATTCACCCGATTATCTGCCGCCCAACAGCTACGCGCCGGCGCGGGTCATAGTCGGTGTAGATGCAAGCGCTGGTGTAAGCTCGCAAACTGATCCGCTGCCGGTCGTGCTGCGCATCACCGGTCCGGCGCGATCTGTGGTGAACAACGGAAAATTGCTGACCACCCGACTTGAAGGCTGCGTCGTCAATGGTGCGGCGCGCGGCGATCTGTCGGCCGAGAAAGTCTATGTGAAGCTGGCCAAAATGACCTGCGACCAGCCCGGTGGCCGGGTTGCCGTGTCCGAAGTCAAGGGGTTCATCAGTTTCGCAGGCAAGACAGGCGTGCGCGGTAAAGTTGTCAGCCGTGAAGGCAATCTCGTCACCCAGGCCTTCATTGCCGGCATCGCTGGCGGGTTCGGCCGCGGGTTCACCGCCAACGCCAACGCGATCTTTCGGGGCGGGCTGGTCGCGGCGCCGGGCCAGCCCATTCCGCAGCTCGACGCTGGCCAGATCGCCAGCGCTGGCATCGGCCAAGGCGTGGGCCAGGCCGCCGATATGGTCAGCAAATACCTCATCGAGCGCGCCGAGCAATATCAGCCGATCATCGAAATGCCCACCGGCATCGATGTCGAGATCGTCTTTCTTGATGGCGTCTATGTGAGGGGGTCCTGACCATGGCCAGCACAAGCACTTCGACAGTTGCACAGACCGATTGGACGCTCTCGCGCCGCCAGTGGGCCATCGCTGCTGCGATCGGGCTTGCAGGCGCTGGCGCTGGTATGGTTGGCACCATGGCCTGGGCCAAGCGCGACACCGGCACTGCGGTGCGCGAAGCGCTTGAGTTCCGTCTCCCGAAGACGAAGATCTCGGCTGTTGATTGCAGCAAGCTGCCCGGATTGTGCGAGATCGCAGCCGGGCAAACCCTGTTCTACACTGATCCCAACGCGCGTTACCTCGTCATCGGCCGTGTCTATGACATGGAAAGCCGCACCGATCTGACCGCGACCCGGCTCCTTGAGCTCAACCCGGATACGCTGCTGGCGGGTGCCGCACACAATAACGCGGACGCGAGGGGTGAGGCCCAGGCCGCAACGACAGCTGCGCCGCCAACGCGAGTACCGCTGGCAAATCTACCGAAAGCTGGTGCCATCCGCTGGGGCAAACCGGGCGGCCCGCGCCTCGTGGTGTTTTCAGACTTTCGCTGCAGCTATTGCCGGCAGCTTTCGGAGGGGCTGTCCGGGCTCGATGTCGAGGTTGAAGAGCGACCAATTTCGGTGCTCGGTACCCGCGCGCTGACCGAAGCCGTCTATTGCGCGAAGGATCCGGTCAAGGCCCTCCACGCTGCCTATCGGGGCGAGGAGGTCTCGGCGCCGGCGCGCTGCGACACCTCCGGACTTGATGCCAATGAGGCCTTTGCCCGCAAACACGGGTTCACCGGCACGCCGATCATCGTGCGTGCCGATGGCACGGTGCTGCGCGGCTATCACCCGGCGCCAGCACTGGCCGCCTGGCTTGCTGGAAAGCCCGTCGCATGACCGGCGCCACCACCCTTGCCGCTGGCATCTTTGGCATGATGGCCCGCCCCACATGGGCAATCGCCACCGCTGTTCCCGCCGTCCTCTGTGATCTTGCGCTGGGAGTCTGAGCCATGACCCGTATTCCGCTTGTTCTGCTGCTGCTCTCGGTTTCGCTGTCCGGCTGTTTTCGCGGATCCAACGTGAAGGGTGATTTTGCCTGCAAGACGCCCGGCGGGACCTGCGCACCAATGACCATCATTGACGGCGAGGCGCTTGCCGGCATGTCGTCGGGTGGCATCGGCGCAATCCGGACACCCGGCACGTTGCCGCCACCCACCGCTCCTGTCCGAGCCGGCTCGATCGCAGGTCTTGACGACACGGCTCCGGTTCGCTCGGCCGAGCGGGTGCTGCGCGTGGTGTTCCCGGCCCATATCGACAGCGACGGCGTTTATCGCGAGGAATCGGCTGCCCATGCGGTTGTTGAGCCTTCAGCCTGGGCCCGGGCGTTGGGTGTGCCCGCGACCGAGCCGCGCCGCCTGCCCGCCTTGCGGCAGGGCGGAGCCGTTCCTGCCGTTCCCGCAGCCGGTCAGCAGGCAGCGGTTCCCGCGCCCGGCCTGCTGGCCGGCATGGACGAAGTTGTGGCGGCTCTCGCTGCTCGTCGCACCGGCGCTGCCGCAGCTGCTGCCCCGGCGGCAGCGCCAGTCGCGCGGTCGGCCCCGGTTCAGGTCGCAAATCCGGCAGCCGGAGCTGGCTCCACGCCGTTTACTGGCCCGTCGCGTGCTGGCGTGGCATTGAGCCTGGCCGAAGCGGCCGCCGGGCTTGCAGCGCCGCCCCTGCCGCCCCTCGATCCGTCCGGTCCCGGAAATTACGATACGCCTGACGTGACGGCCGCCATGCGCCCAGCGCAACCGGAAGTTGTGTCCACCAGGCCAGCGTCTGCGCTTGCGGGCACGTCCGCCAGCACGGATGCCGGTACGCGAACCGTCCGCAGCACGGGCAAGACCTTTACCATCCCACTGGCCCGAGCCTTCTCCACCCGCGATACCGCTGAATCTCCCGGCGTCACCACGGCCGAGCTCAACCGGCGCGCATTGCTGAAGGCAGGTGACCTGGCTCCGCAATTGCGCGCGGAAGCGATGAAGGAGGAGCGGCTCGGCTCAGCGCCTGCTGGAGCTGTTCCCGAAACACCAGCACAACCGGCTTCAGCCACGTCCGCACAAGGCAATGTCGCAGCGCGGGTCCGCGCGATGGCTGGCCCCCAGCCTGATCCTCGGGCGAGCAAGGATGGCGTCATCGATCGGGCGTCAGCGCCGGCCTCGCCTGTCAGTCAGGAGCCCAGGCCATGAAGCTGATCGATCAGATTGCCGGCCTGCTCACCGGCGAAGATGCCCGCACTGATGTCGCGCGGCCGGCCATCCATCTCGACACCATCTCGGCATGGCTGCCTTGGCGGACATATCTTCCTGACAGTGGCCTGTTCCTGAATGCGGCCTCGACCGGTTTCATCATGGAACTGCCGCCGCTGATCGGCGCGGATGAACGTACCGCCGATATCCTCGCACAGTTCTTTCAGGAAGGCCTGCCTGCTGGCGCCCAGCTGCAAATTCTGTCCTGGGGCAGCCCGCGCACCTATCGCCGCCTCGGCGATTGGTTCAAGCCGCGCTATGAGGCTGGCGGCATCTACCAGACCATCGGCCGGGCCCGGGCGCGCTATCTGGCCAATGGCGTCTGGACGTCGCTGTCGAAAGACGCGCCATTCCACCTGCGCAACCACCGCGTCATCGTCAGCTGCGGCGTGCCAGCACAATCTCGCGCGGGCTACGCCGAGTTGATAGCCGCTCGCGATGGTCTGGCATCGGTGCTGAAGTCGATCAATGTCGAGGTCATTCATTTCGATCCGCAGATGCTCATCGAGCTCGTTGACGACATTACCTCGCCGACCACCGCCTGCGAGATCGATGCCCACCAGTATAGCCCGCTCGATCCCATCGCTGATCAGGCAATCCGCCGCGATATCCAGCTCGAGGTCGAGGACGCACGGATGCGGCTCAGAACCGAGCGGTTTCGGCCAACGAGTTTCCATCCTGATGGTGTGGCGGAAGTTGGCGAAGTCTACCCTGACAGCTTCGATGTGCGCCACTTCGGGGTGCGCAATTACCCGCCGCGCTGGTCGCCATGGGAGTGCGCACGGCTGATCGGCGACATGTTTGCCGACAAGCTGCGCCTGCCCTGCCCGACCGCCACCGTCCTGTGCCTCACCTATCCGGATGAGGAAGCGGCGGTTGCAAAAGCCGGGTTCAAGGCGGTGCGTTCGCAAAGTCTTGCCGAAAGCCGGGGTGGCCGCTGGATGCCCGGCATCGCCGAGAAGGCCCAGGAATGGCGCTCGGTGCAGGAGCAAATGCGGGAAGGGAGAAAGCTGGTGCGCGCCTTCTATGGCGTCACCATTTTCGCACCCGACGGCGAAGGCGATCGCCACGAGCGGACCGTAAAATCGATCTATCGCTCGGCAGGCTGGGACCTTGTCGACGAGCGCTTTCTGCAATTGCAGGGCCTGTTCACGACGCTGCCTCTGACCCTCGCTGATGGTCTGTCCGACGACATGGAGCGACTCAAGCGCTTCCGCACGATGCTGTCGTCGACCGCAGCCAACATCGCCCCGATGCAGGGCGAATATCTTGGTGGCCCACTGGCGCATATGCTGCTGATCGGCCGGCGCGGCCAGCCCTTCTTCTGGTCGCCGTTCGAGAATCCGGCCGGCAACCACAATGTGGCGATCATGGGCAAATCCGGCTCTGGCAAGTCGGTGGCGCTGCAGGAGCTGTGCGCCGCCATGGTCGGCGCCGGTGCGCGGGTGGTCGTTATCGACGACGGCCGCTCATTCATGAACAGCGTCAAGCTGCAGGGTGGGGCATTCATCGAGTTCACGATGGCGTCGGGGTTCTGCCTCAACCCGTTTTCGATGATCGATCCCGAGCGTGTGGCGCGCGACGAGGACTACAAGCTGGACTGCCTGACCATGCTGAAGGCTCTGGTTGGCCAGATGGCACGGTTTGTCGACCGGCTTAACGATACGGAGCGTGGCCTCATCGATGGCGCGGTCAATGCGGTGTGGGATGCAAAAGGCAACTGCGGATCGGTCGATGATGTCGCTCAGGCGCTGCGTGCAATGGGCAATCAGGATGCCGAGAATCTCGGCATCGCCATCACGCCGTTCACGGCAAACGGCACATATGGCCGATTCTTCATCGGCCAGGCGTCACTGAAGCTGGATGCTGATTTCACCGTGTTCGAGCTCTCCGATCTCGCCACGCGCGAGGAGCTGCGCGGCGTGGTGCTGACCGCAATCATGTTCATGACGACGCAAATGATGGTCCAGACCAATCGCTCGACCCGCAAGATGCTGCTGATCGATGAGGCCTGGCAGATGCTGAAAGGTGGGCAGATGGCGGATTTTGTTGAGGCCTATGCCCGCACCTGCCGCAAATATGGCGGGAGCCTGGCGACCGCCACCCAGTCGGTCAACGACTATTACAAATCCGACGGAGCCAAGGCCGCGCTCGAGAACAGCGACTGGACGCTGATCCTGCAACAGAAGCCCGAGACCATCGCCGACTTCAAGCGCCTGGGCAGGCTTGAGATGGATGCGTCGACCGAAAGTATCATCCGCAGCCTGAAGCGCAACGGCACTGAATACTCAGAAATCTTCATCAAAGGCCCGGACCTGCAGACGGTCGGCCGCCTCGTCCTCGATCCCTATTCGGCGACGATCTACTCGTCGTCGCCTGCGACCTTCGCACTGATCGAACAATTTCAGGCCGAGGGCCTGACTGCCGAACAGGCGATCGAGCGCATCGCCTATGGCAAGACAGGAGGCGCCAATGTCGTCGCCGCTCAGTGATCCCGCGCGCCAGCGTCCCGACTTCGCGCTGGTGCCGGCAGGCGACACCCCGCCACCCTGTTCGGCGCACCAGTCCGGCGAGGCGCCGCAGTCGACCGGCATGCGCCGGAAGTTTGCTGATGTCCTCTACATCGTGCTGATGAGCAGCGGTTGGCTGACGCTGAATATCCTGGCGGTGGCCGGCTGTGTGGTGGTGGCGTTTGCGATGCTGGGCGGTGGTGACTGGGCAGCGACGTTCCTGCAGATCGACAATCTGACCTCCCGCTATCTCGCTGCTGATCCGAGCCGACGGGCGCAGTTCCATCACCACATCGTCCAGGTGTTCTCAACGGTGCTTCTGGCGCTGGTGGTGTTCAGGCTGCCGACATTCGTCAAGCGCATCCGGCGTGACCTTGCCGAAACAGGTGAGCCATGAGCGCCCGGCAGCCCGAGCTGGCGCTGTCAGCGGCCGTCAGTCCATCACCGCCTTCATCCGCGCCTCTCAGCAATAACCGCACGGAGGCGGAGATGCCCGGTGCGGCCCCGACCGCTGCCGTGCCGTCACCGCGTGGCTCTGGCTTGTTTGGCGGACGCGAACTGCTGTTGCTGGGGCTCATTGCTGTGCTCCTGCTTTGGGCCGCCTGGGCGACGCGCGAGCTGCTGGCACTGAAGGAGCGCCGGGTGGTCAGCGTCAGTCTGGCTACCATGGTGCAGGATTTTGTGGCGTCAGAAGCCCGTCGCGGGGCCAGCCAGCAGGATGCCGCGGCCCGGACGAGGGCCTATCTCGGCGCCATCGATGCGGCGATGCGGGCGATTTCCGAGGACGGCACCACCATCCTGGTTTCCGAAGCAGTGCTCGGCAACAGCGTTCCCGATGTGACGACGACCGTCATGAGGGCTGTGAACAGCCGGCTTGGCCTGGCGCCGTCCCCGGCAGCGCCGTCGGCGGCCGCAGCACCACTTGCCGGCCTGCCACCCCTCCCCGGCCCGTCGGCGCCAAATCCCGAAATGTCGATGCCTGACGCCAAAGCCGCCGCTGACAGTGCCGGGGCGACCACCAACCCGTTTGCAGAGCCAGCCCAATGACCACAACGGTGCCCTCGCAAAGCGCCACCGGTTCGATGGCGCGGCGGATGCGCCTCTATGGTGTTGCTGCCCTGCTCGTGCTGGGATTCGGTGTGTGGCAGAGCCTGCGATCCTGGCAGCGCAACCACGCCTTTCTGATCAACGTGTCGCCGTCGCTGCCCAACTGGGCGTTCGTTCTCGAATCCAGAGCGCCGCCGGGCCGCGGCGCGCTGATCTTCTTCCGGCCGCCGTCCTCGCCGGTCCTCATCAATAATTTCGGGGCCAAGCCCCAGCTGTTCGGCAAGCAGGTTTATGGCGTGGCAGGCGATATTGTGACCCACCGCGGCCGGGCCGTGTTCATCAATGGCCGGCAGGTTGCAGTCGCCAAGCCGCGCAGCCGCAAGGGCGAGCCGCTGGCGATGGGGCCAACTGGCGTCATCCCTTCCGGCTGCTATTATGTCGGCACATCGCACCGCGATGGGTTCGACAGCCGCTATGCGCTGATCGGGTTTGTCTGCTTGCCGGCGATAACCGGCACCGGAACGGCGGTGCTGTAACATGCGCGCTGTCCTGTTCTCCACGCTCATCGCAGCAGCGGCGCCCTTTCCAGTTGCAGCGCGCGATTACGGCCAATTGGGCACCGTCTATCCGGTCATGGAGCCGGACTTCCTCAGCGTCATCGAGCAGCGCCTCAAGGCGGCCGAAGCGTCGGGCAGGATCGCAGCGATGCAGAAGAAACTCGTCGCCAGAACGAAGGCGCGGGTTGTGCGCCCGAAGCCGGTTGCCGGCATCATGCGCGCGGTCAAGGCGCGCAGCTGGGCCTATGATCCGACAATCACCATTGCTCAGGACATCCGCGATGACAGGGGCCGCGTGATCGCCACCAAAGGCCAGAAGATCAACCCCCTTGACCATGTGCCACTGCGCCAGAGCCTCGTCTTCATCGATGGTGATGATCCGGCCCAGGTTGCCTGGGCGCTGAAAGCAACGACGGCGCTGAACGCAAAACTGATCCTGACCAGCGGCTCGCCCTTCCAGCACATGAGAACCGCCCGGCGTCGCTTCTATTTTGATCAGGAGGGCAAGCTGACAGGCAAGTTCGACATCCGCGCGGTCCCGGCAGTGGTGGAGGCCGATGGCCGGGTCCTCAAGGTCAGCGAAGTACCGGTGCCCGGCGGGAGAACGGCATCATGATCAAGGCCTTTCATCATGAACGCTTCGTGCGCTTCATGGCGCCCTACCCCGGCCTGTGGCGGGAAATCGGCGCGCTTGATGACCAGTGCCTGCTGCGACGTCTTCGCCGGGCGCGCCAGCACCTTGGCCTTTCGCCGGATTACCATCTGACCCCGCCCCAGCCCGCTGACGCGCGGGAGGACGGATAATGGGCCTGCAAGCATTCACAACCTGCCGATGGGCGCCATTGCGGCCGCCGGCACCATTCACGCCGGCAATGCGGGTCCAGCGGCCGCGGGCGATGATGTGGTGTGGCCTTGGCATGATCATGCTGCTGGCGAACATGATCTTCAAGGGCCGGCCGACCCTCGCAGTGATGACGATCCTCGTCGTTATCCAGGCCATGCGTCTTCTCTACGGCTTCATGCACGCCCAGTTCTTGAACGACCTCGAATACTGGACGGCGGACCGCATCAGCGCCTGGAATGAAGGCGAGCGCGATACGGATCGCATCGCTGCGATCAGCGAGCAGCCCTTGTTGGAACCGGCCCTGCCTGTGCCGGCCGAACCGCTGCTGCCGATTGCTCCAGCCTCGGGGTGCTCCGCAGATCATGACGGCGAAAGGACAGCCACATGAGCACCGATAACGGCCCCTCACTGGCCCCACGCCAGATGCCCCCTCGTCCGCTTGCGCTCCGGTGCTTCGGAACGGCGTTCGCAGTGGGGTTTGTGCTGGTGCTTGGTTTCGGCGTCGCCGCCATCATGATCGCAATCCCGTCCGCCCGGATTGCGCCCGTGGGCGCTGCGCTGTGCGTCATCGGAATGCTCATTTTGGCCAGCCTCTCGATCCTCGCCGTGTTCGCGCAGTTCTGGTGTGAGACGGCGCCACCGAAGCAGCCAAGGCGGCACCTGCGCAGTCGGGCCTTCGCCTGGCTCCCGGCGTTACTGCTGCCACTGACCTTGTTCGCGGCAAAGCCGGTCGAGGCGGTAGTTCCGGGCGTCTGCACGGGCCGCTTTGTCAACCCCATCACCGATGTGTGCTGGAGCTGCCTGTTTCCGCTGACAGTCGGCCCGATCCCGATCTGGCCGAGCCCGCGACCCGACACCGACAATCCGATCTTGCCGGTCTGCGCGTGTGCCGATCCCATTCCGCGTCTTGGCATCGCCATCGGTTTCTGGGAGCCGGTACGACTTGCCGACGTCACGATGAAGCCATGGTGCTTTGTCAATCTCGGCGGCATCAAGCTCGATCCCGGTTTCGATATCGGCTTCAAACCGATGGCGGGGCCCTCGGCAGTGGGGGGCAAGCAGCAATATAACGGCAGCTGGCATGTCCACTGGTACATGTATCCGCTGATCTACTGGCTCGAACTGGTCGCTGACTTCCTCTGCCTTGAGCCCGGCGATATCGACATCCTCTACCTGACCGAGATCGACCCGCTCTGGCAGGACAGTGAGCTGACCCTGCTGATCAACCCGGAAGCTGTGGTGTTCGCCAACATGCTGGCAACAGCGGCCTGCGCCGCTGATTGTGTGGCTTCGACGACCGTTGGCCCGATCAACGCGCTGTTCTGGTGCGCTGGCTGCCAGGGCACCATGTATCCTCTCAATGGCAACATCCCGGCCCAGATCGGCCATGTTCAGGGCAGCCGACTGGCGTTGAACCGCTTCATGTCGAAGCTGCACCGCCAGCTCATCCTGTGGGGGACCTCCGGGCAGAGTGCGCTGTGCAGCCGCGATCTCATGCCGATCATCAAGAAGAGCCAGTATCGGGTGCAGGCGACCGTGCCCATTCCCGGCTTCGGCCCTGGCGCCTGCCTGCCGATGGGTGGTGCCTCCATCGTGCCGGGTAGTGGCAACATGCTTCCTGCTGTTGGAGAAGACATGGGTTATCTGGTCTGGCGCAAGCGCAACTGCTGCCTGTTATGAGAACGTCAGCCTATCATTGTGCGCTCGCCGCCGTCGGCCTCGGCGCCAGCTGCTTCTTTGCAGCCAGAGCTCAGGTGGTTGAAGGCGTTGATGCTGGCCGACTGAGAGCGGAAGCAAAACGTCAGGCAGACGATGCGCAGCTGTTTGCCGATGAGGTCAGGCGTCGCGGCGAGGAGGTGCGCGCCCAGGCGCTGCACACGCGTGACGCGGCCATGCGGAACCGGATGCCGGTGGCGACCGGCGGCAAACCATCAAACGGGATCCTCGATTTCGATCAGATGGTCGCCGATGCGGGTCGCATCGCCGATGGCAGCCTGAAGCCCAATGCTCCCCGCCTGATCGCCTTTGCGAGTATGGCACTGCCGGTGGCAAGCCTGCGTGCGCTCATCCGCGATGTTGGTGACGCCGGCGGCGTGGTCGTGTTCCGTGGCATGCCGCAAAACAGTGCCAAGGCCTTCATGACGGCAATGGCTAAAGTCGTTGAAAAGGACCAGAAGACCAGTGGCATCGGTATCGACCCGCGCCTGTTTCGCGCGTTCATGGTGGCGGCCGTCCCGACCTATGTGGTCACCACCAGCGATGTCGAACTGTGCGACGGGTTCAATTGCTCGACGCCGCTGCCACCGCATGACCGGCTCAGCGGCAATGTTACCACCGGCTATGCGCTGGAGCGTTTTTCCGGTGGCGGTGGGCCGGGCGCGGCGGCGTCGAAAGTCTTCGCGCGGCGTCTGGCAGCCGCGCGGAAGGAATGAGGGATGCAGGGTCTCGCCCTTGTTGTTCACATTCGCGTTGGCGCATTGGTATGCGGATTGCTCTCAGGTGTCATACTGGCGCCTGGCCTTGCCCAGCAGCCGATGCAGAAGGAAATCCGCGACGAGGCTCGCGCTTTTGGTCGAACACTGGTGCCCCGTGTGCAGACCGAAGCAACCACCCAGCCCGATGCTGACCGCATCCCGCAGTTCACGACAAATCCGACCCAACAAACCTACTACAGCGATCCGGCAGCGCTCGAAGCTGACGCCATGGCCCTAGCACCAACGCATCCCGGCTCAAGCACGGTCCAGCAATCCATCACGACAAGGGCGACGTTCGACCCGCAGGAGATCAGCGACGCGACGAGTCTCGGCAGGGCCGTCCAGGCCGATCCCAACACATATGTCTCCGGCTTCTCAGCCAATGGTGAACTCGGCGTGTGCCGGCCGCTGCCGCCGAGTGAAGCCTCACCAGGCCGCTACGAACAGAGCTGCGATAGCGGCTACTCTGTCACCACATCGACGCACACCTGCGCCATTCCGCTCGATGTCACCATTACCAGCAGCTACATCTATGAGTGTTCCTTTTTGGGACAGGGAGCGCCGTCCTGCGTATTGTTTCAGGGTTGCTCGCTCACTGGCAGTCGACCCGGCCCTTGTCTGGTGACTCCTGATCCCAATGGCTGGTGTCCTGAACCGGGCGAACCAATTCAGATCTATCAGTGTTCCAGCCTCATCCCTGGCTATGCACCTGTTGCGACGGGTGAGCCGGTTATTGCGACAACGCGCAACGAAGCTGCCTGCGCGTCCTGGTCCTCCAATCCCGAATGCCAGCCGGAAGCTGACATATGCACCGACAGCAGCCCGGTGACCCGCACCATGAATGGCGTGCCCGTCACCCAGCCCTGCTGGGCCTGGTCGCGCACCTACCAGTGCAGCGGCATGACCCAGATGAGCGATTGCAGCCAGCTCGAAGGCATGGGGTGCAGCTTTGTGCGTGAGAACTGCCTGAGCGAGGACGCGCCATGCATGAATGTCGAGCGCGTTTACAGTTGCCCGATTCCGCCGGTGCCAAACCAATCGGGCGAGATCTGCGATGGTGACGTGGTCTGCCTTAATGGCGAGTGCGACCAGATCGACCGCGAGCCCAACACCGAATTCAAGGATGCGGTGGTGGCGTTGAACGCCATCGCCCAGGCCGGCAAGGAGTTCGATCCGGACAACCTCACGGTGTTCAAAGGTGAGGCCATGTCGTGCACCAAGGCGATCTTTGGCCTGAAGAACTGCTGCGTGCCTCGTGGTTTTCCGCTGTTTGGCGGTTGCGATGCCGGCGATCAGGCGCTGAAGGATCGACGCGAAAAGGGCGAATGCACCTATGTCGGCACGTGGTGCTCGTCGCGGTTCCTCGGCGTCTGTCTTGAACGCCGGGAGCGGCATTGCTGCTTCCTCTCCAAGATCAGCCGTATCCTGCAGGAACAGGGCCGCAACCAGATTGGCAAGGTCTGGGCCAATCCACGCGACGAGCAATGCTCGGGGTTCACGATCGCCGAATTCCAGCAGCTTGACCTGTCTCGCATGGATTTTTCGGAAGTCTATGCCGAGTTTACCGACGCCGCCCGGCTGCCCGAGGAACTATCTACGGTCAGTGCGATGCAGGCGAAGATCACCGCTTACTTTGCAGCCAACCGCTAGGGGGACGTGATGCAGACCTTCCCGCCCCTCAAGTCGCTCGCGATAGCGGATGTGAGTGCAGGTCATCTGCTGCAGGACGAAAGCCATTGCGCGCTTTTGCTTGCCGTCCAGCTGTCGCGCACTTGCAGCAGTCTGGTATTGAAACCCCAACAGGCACTTGAACGTCATTGCATCTGTCTGCCGACACTGGAGGGCTGCGACCGGCTGCTGGACTGTTTCACCAGCCACATCCGCATTCCCGCCCTCAGGCACGGCCCGCACGAGCTGTTGCTGATTGCCGGGCCTGCGTCCCACAGCGTGCATGATGCCGCCGCAAGGCGTCCCCTCGACCGCGAACCCGACCCGCCAATCTCGGCCAATGATGAGGAGGCTGACCATGATGGCCTATCGCCGGCGCTGCACTGATCTGTTCAGCATTTTTGCGGCAACGCTACTCCTCGCAGCACCACAGGCCGCAGTCTCTGGCCCGATGAACATGATCGAGGAACCTTCGCGGCCCGACGCGTTCTATTGCGAGCAGCGCAAGCTCGGCACCTGGTTCTACTGCGCCCGCCCGAAGCCAAAAGAGACGGTCCCGGTTCAACCCGCCCCGTTCGCGCCCACTCCCGCACCCGAGACTGCCACCGCGCGGCTCGACAAGATTACGGCGGCGCTGCGCGAACTGAAGGCGCGGGCGATCCTTGAGCCGAGTCCAGAGAATATCACAGCCTATATTCGCTATCAGCGCGAGCAGCTGGACCGTTCGTCTTTGTTCTCCGATGTCTGGCAGCGCGCGGTCTGGCAGGATCCCGAACTCGACTATACTCAGGTCCGACCCGTTTCGACGCTGGGCAAGCGCCAGTGGCTCGACCAGCGCAAGCTTGATCGGGATCAGGTCCTGAACAGCCTCAGGGACCGCTACGGGCTGTTTTATTTTTTTGCGCAAGGGTGCGCGCCATGCGGGGTCATGAGCCCAATCCTGAAATCGGTTGCCGACAGTCACCGCATCCCGGTGATGGCGGTTTCGACTGACGGCGGGCCGTCTGAGATATTCCCGCGTTATGTCGTCGACTCAGGCCAACGCGAGCGCATGGGCCTCGACAGCAAGATCACTCCGGCAATCGTCCTGTTCGACAGCCGCACCAAACGCGCCATTCCGATCGGCTACGGCGTTCTTGCTGCTGATGAGCTGATGGACCGCATCTTCACCCTTGTCGCCACGGAGGCTGGCCGTGACTACTGATCCGCACACAACGACGCCTCAAAATGCAAATACCAGAGTCCGGTGCCGGTGCTCAGCTCCGCCCGAACGGCCTCAACACCCCCCATCCACGCCCTTTGGTCCCCGCCATCAATCACTGCGAAAGCGCCTGCGCGCGGGTGCTGCACGTATGGCAGGGGCAGCGGCGATTTTGGCAGCGATGAACCTCGCGGCGCTGCCGCTGGTGGAACAGCCCGCAGCCGCCAATGTCGAGAGCGCCATGTCGAGTTATTTCGACGAGATGGGAGCAGCCGCCAATGTCACTGGCCCGACCGCGTTCAGTGGCCAGCGTTCGGGCTATTACAGCCTGGGCAATGTCTGGACACGCTTCCCGCAGCGGCAGACCAGCTTGCTCAACCTGCAACTTCCGCGCGCGCGGGCAGGGTGCGGCGGCATCGATCTGTTTGCTGGCAGCTTTTCCTTCATCAATGCCTCCGAGATTGTCGCCCTGCTCAAGGCAGTGGCCAACAATGCGGTCGGGTTTGCCTTCAAGCTCGCCATCGATACGGTATGCCCCGAGTGCGGTAAGATCATGGAGGAGATGCGCCAGGCTGCCCAGTTGATGAACGGTGTGAACATCAACAGCTGTGAGACTGCACAGGCCCTGGTCGGCGGCATGTGGCCAAAGTCCGACATGGCGGATCGCTCTATCTGCGAGGCGATCGGCAATTCATCGGGGCTTTTCTCGGACTGGGCGGCGGCCAAGCACGGTTGCGGCAATCGCGGCCAGCGCCAATCGACGCTGGAAAGTGCGGCAGGCGACGCCGAATGGCAGGACGTCAATCCCGGCGTGCCGCGCAACTACACGTGGCATATTTTGCGCAGAAGCCCGTTTTTCTCGCCTGGCGGCAGCTTTGATCAGGAGCTAGCCGAATATGTCATGACGCTGGTTGGCACGCTGATCTATGTCCCGGCTGGCGACAACAGCGCAGGCAGCTTCAACCCCATTAAAGGTGATACCAGCTCGACGTTGGTGAGCGCGCTGCTTGATGGCACGGCTGGCGCCAGCCCGGTCGAGATCTGGCAGTGCGACACACAGGATCAGTGCATCAACCCCAGCCGGCGCGTCCTGACTGTCTCGGGCAGTGCCGCCCTGCGCACGCGGGTAGCGGCCATGCTCGACAACATGGTGACCGCCATCGTGAGCGACACCGCGCTGGCGCCGCAGGAGATCGCCCTGCTGCAGGTGGCGACGCTGCCGCTCTACAAGATCCTCACAGTCAACGCTGCCTACAGCCGGGCTTTGACCAACGACAATCGTGCCGTGCTCGCTGAACTGGCGTCCGTCGACCTGCTGTTTGCCATCCTCGACCAGCTCACCGGCGAGGTTGGCAAGGCCAAGGGTGGATTCATTGCCGCAGATCAGGACCGCATCGACACCTGGCAGCAGGGCCTCAACGATGCGCGGGCGGCACTGATGGAGCGCCAGCAAACAAGCCAGGTTCGGGTCAGCGGCATCATGCAGATTGTCCAGCAAACTGCATTTCTCGAGTCGGCTCTCCAAAGCTCCATGTCGCCGGGCATGATGGCCAGTTACGACTGGAGCCGTGCTGTCCAGACCCGCGCCGTGAACTGACCGCGAAGGGGAGCACAGGTCATGCTCGAGATCATCACCATTGGCGGCGGTGAGTATATCGTCAACGTCATGAATGCGGTGGCGGCGTGGACTGGCGATGGCGGGTTCGCATCCTTGATCCAGGCGGTGATGGTGATGAGCCTCGCCTATGGCCTCCTGATGATGGCGTTCACCTTCGACTGGAAAGCGTTCATCAACTGGTTCATGACTGCGACGCTCATCTACATGTGCCTGATGGTGCCGCGCGTGACTGTCCTGGTCACAGATCGCATCAATCCCGGCCTTCCTGGCGCGGCGGTGGCCAACGTGCCGCTGGGACTCGGCGTGATTGCAGCGTTCACCAGCCAGATCGGCGACTATTTCGTGCGAGGCTCCGAACTGGTGTTCGGGCTGCCAACGGATCTCAACTATTCGCGCAACGGCATGATTTATGGCTCGCGGTTGTTCGAAGCCACCATGGCCGTGCGCATCAACGATGCCGAGTTTGCGAGCAACCTTGATGAGCATTTCAAGCAGTGCGTCTTTTATGATGTGCTGCTGGGGCGCAAGTCGATCGACAATCTGGCGCGGTCGGACGATCTGCTGGTAGCGTTCGGCCCCGGCGCAATAAGTCGGGCCCAACGCTGGCTGACCCGCAATGGTGATGGCACGGTTTCCTCTGAGATAATCACCTGCCGTGATGCGTATAGCAGATTCGTGGCCAGCTGGGACACGATGCAGACCCCGCTTGAGCGGCAATTGGGCGTTCAGCTCTATCCGCGCCTGCTGCCAGACGCCGCGCGCTCGAAGCTGGTGGCCGATCTGCCGGGTGCGTACGATTATCTGACCGGCGTCAGCCGCTCCGCTTCGCAAATTCTGCGCCAGAATCTGATGATCAACGCGATGACCCAGGCGATGCACACCATGCAGTCGGGTGGCTCGCCTTCGGCGGTGGATGTCTATGCCCAGACCAGAGCCGAAATCCAGACACGCAACACCTACAGCGCGATCAGTTCGACTGCGATGAAGTGGGTACCGCTCTTGAACATCGTGCTGACGGTCGTGTTCTATGCGCTTTTTCCGATCACTTTCCCGTTGTTCCTGTTTCCGCGCACCGGAGCGGCAGTTCTGAAGGGTTACACGACCGGATTCTTCTATCTGGCGGCCTGGGGGCCGCTTTATGTGATCCTCAACATGATACTGAGCCTGAAGGCCCAGAGCGATGTGCTCGCTGCCGGCGCACCGGGTGCCGGGGGTGTCACCGTATCGTCTTTTGTCGGGATCCAGGGGGTCAACGACGATGTGGGGCTGCTGGCGGGCTATCTCATCGCCTCGATCCCGTTCCTCGCTGCCGGCATTGCGCGCGGAGCTCTGGCCATCTCGACGCAAGCCACCTCCTATCTGGCGCCAAGCCAGAATGCATCTGAAGAAGCCGCGCGCGAGGCCTCGACCGGCAACATCAGCTTCGGCAACACCTCCATGGAGACTTCGGCGTTCAATCAGAGGCAGGGCAACCTCTGGTCGACATTGCCGAGCTACAGTTACGGCGTGCCATCATACACCCAGACCAATGCTGATGGCTCGCGCGCCGCAACCTATCCCACTGGCACGGTGATCGACGGCATGGCGGCCACCTCGAAACTGCCGTTCACGCCGCAATTGACGAGCGACTATCAGGCGACTTTCACCAAGAGCGCGACGGAGTTGTTTGGCCGTGCCGAAACGCTGGCCAACAGCGCATCGTCGAGCTTCAGCGCCGCCAATACGCAGGCCGCCGACTTCCGCCGCACGCTGTCGGCAGGCACCGCGTCGGACACCAGCTTCGGTTCAGCTGATCAGCAGTCGATCAACCAGACCTGGTCTCAGATCGATTCAGCAGCGAAGCTGTTGCAGGAGCGCCTTGGATTCGATCGACAGACGGCCGAGACGGCGGCAACGCAGTATATGTTCTCGGGCAGTCTCAATACCGGCATTGGCTGGCCGGGGGGTCCGGCGGCGGGTGGTAGTGCCGGAGGCCCGGCCGCAAACGGCTCGCCGGTAACCGGCCGTGCCGGCGCTGGCGTGAACACGTCTGCGAGCAAATCGGCCGGCACCAGCATGTCGGTGGGAGCAAGTTCCGCGATCAGCCAGGCACAGGACCTGCTCGCCAGCGTTTCACGCTCGCAGAGCTGGTCTAACACTCGTGAAGGCTTTTTCCGCGCCACTGCCAACAGCAGCAGCTCCGACATACGCGCCCGCTCGGAGAGTCTGTCGGCAAGCTACACAGAAGCTGACAGCACCGCCCGCGAAGCCCGGTCCACTTACGAGACCGCAAAGCGTTACGAAGAAGCCGCCACCTTGCGCGACAGCGAGGGCGCTTCGATCAGCGACAATCTGAGTCAGCGGTTCGTCAACTTCGTCTTGAGCGAGCAGGCGCGAACGCCATGGCTGCAACACGACTGGAACCCCACGCGCGGTATGCCGACAACCCGCGACGAACTGATGGAGCGCGACATGTATCTCGACAAGTTTATGGAAGCCGAGAAGGCCCGCATCGCCAACAGTATCGATGAAAACTTTGTGCCGCCAACGCCCGTTGGCCTGGTGTGGCCCGCGCCGAAGAGCGCCGGCGACGTGGCAGTTGCTGCCAACGCCGCCCGAGCCCGCGTGGTCAGCACGCCGGTGCCAACATCCGACAATCTGCGTCTACCGGGTGACGTCTATCGTGGCCGGGGCGATATTCAGGGCAACGTTGCAGAGACAGGGGAAGCCCGACTTGGCGGTTACATTGATGAGCGTAAAGAGGAATTTAAGGGCGTCGACAAGAACCTGTCTGACGTGCCGCAGGTCACCATGGACAATGTGGTTGGGAAGGACGAGCGCAACGCTGGAGAAATCTTCGTGGATGGCGTCAAGTCAGCTATAAGTGATGAAAAACCCAAGAAGTAGTTTACCAGTATAGTGCTACAGACACTGATGCAAACAGGACACCGCCACCAAAAACAAACCAAAACAAACCCCAGAATGAACGGTCCGGCACGCTGTGGTTGAGATAGAAATTGTCCAGATCCTTGGCCTCCACCGCATGGCTCCAGCGCTTGAGGCCGTCGAGACCTTCGATTTCGACCTTGACCGGTTCAGCGCGCACGGCTTCGAGGTCCGCAATGCGGCTGTGCAGAGAGTCGAGGTCAGCCTTGGTCACCTGTTCGGTCATGTCGGCACCGATGGAGCAAACACAAGTGATTATACCGCAATTCATGACCCGATTCCATAGATACGGTTCCACCGTAAATCGGCTCCAAATCAACTTGTTACGAGTGCTCGATGATCCATACTGCCGAACAGATGGCAATTCTTGAGCGCCCGCCCCAGGGCATCATCAAGATCGCCGCGGGTGCGGGCTGCGGCAAGACTTCCACCCTTTTGGCCTATGGCGAGCGCTGGGCACTGCGCGGGCTGTATCTGGCGTTCAACAAGGCCATCGCTGATGAGGCCAGGCGCAAATTCCCGAAGAACATCCATACGACGACCGCCCACGGACTGGCATATCGCGCCCTCAGGGTCGGCAGGCGCGAGGTGGTCGGCAAATTCCGGCATGAGCACTTGAACGACTATCGTGATCTGCTTCGGCCGGTGCCAGGCATGCGTGAAGGCCAGGTGCGCACTGCAGTGCTGGCCACGATCGACAATTTTCTGATCGATTCAGGCCGCCGGCTCAACGGCGATCATTGCCCCATCTCCGACCCCGTTCGCAGCAATGCCATCCGCGCTATCGCCAAACCGATCCTTGAGCAGCTATTGAATTTCGAACACCATGATCGACCGATCACCCACGATGTCTATCTGAAGGCGTTCGAGTTGCGCCAGCGCATCGACGACAGTTTTGCCTACATCATGGTGGACGAGGCCCAAGACCTCAATCCGGTGCTGATCGCCATTGCACTGAAGGCGAAGCGGCCTTTGCTGGTTGTCGGCGACAGCTACCAGTCCATCTACCGTTTTCGGGGTGCCGTCGATGCGATGGAGCAGTTCGAGGCCGACCTTCTGCCTCTCTCGCAAAGCTGGCGGTTCGGCGAGAGTGTGGCCCAGCTCGCCAATCGCATCCTCCAATCACACTCGCGGCGGCCAAAGTTTCGCCTGACAGGCAACCCGGCGCTGAAGACTGAAATCGTCCGCTATGGCGGACGGCTCGACATATCGCTTGGCACCTGCGTCCTTGCCCGTACCAACGCCCGGCTGTTCATGAGCCTGGCGCCGCTGGCGCGACCGTTTCATCTGGTCGGGGGGTTTCGTGATCTGGAACGCCAGATCACATCGGCGTGGGCGCTGCGCTGCGGGCGGGTGCGTGATGTGGTCGATCAGGCGGTAGCGCGCTTTGCGACGTGGGCGCATCTCGACGCGGCAGCGGAACGCGGAGACGGCGAGGCACGGCGGTGGCGGATGATTGTTGAAACTTACGCCGATGACCTGCCCGCGATTGTGGCGCGGCTTGGTGCCCTGCACCGGGACAAGGAACATGAGGCCCAGATCGTGGTATCGACAGCGCACAAGGCCAAGGGGCGTGAATTCGATGACGTCCTTGTCCTCGACGATTTTCCATTGCCCAGCGGCCTGAGGGATCGCCGGCAGAAGAAGCCGGAGCTGCGCACTGAAATCGATCAGGAGATCAACCTGCTTTATGTCGCCTGCACGCGGGCGCGTCGGCGTCTTTTTCTGGCAGATCAACTCCACGAGGAGCTGGTGGGGCCTTGAGTCATCGGTGCTTGCGAGGTCCTGTTCCGCCAAAACTGACATTACTGGGTCGCTGACACGACGATGGAGTGAGCGCGCCAAGGGCTGCGAAGCGCTGGTGCGCGCCGCAGGCCCGGGAAACGCTCGGGCCGACGTCGTCCTTCGCGCGAGAAGATCATCCCTCAGCCGTGGCGGTTGCCGCGACGGGCGCCGAAGGCTTTTGCCACTGTCCGGCCTGTGCTGCTCATCGCTTGCGACCGTTGATCGCGTTGAATGGCACAAGTGCGCAACCACGTCTCGATATCGCTTGGCAGCCAGCGCAAGCCTCCGCCGCCAACCTTGATCGGCCTCGGAAACTGGCCGCGCCGCATCCAGCGCGCCAGTGTCTCGCGTGAGCCAATGCCGATCATTACCATTACGGTGCGCTGGGTGAGCAGAATCTGGGGCTCTCTGGTCATTGCGTCCTCCATGAGTGGCAGAGACGCAAAGCTTGCCCGATGTGGCACGGAAAGTCCGTTTTGCGTGCCGCAAAAGGGCCGCAAATCGCCCCGTCATGCCTCCAGTCGTGCGGCCATTGCCTGCAACTTTTCAGACACATTGGGGTAGCGGCCCGTCAACATGTCTTCCAACCAGCTGACGCTGTCAGAGCCCCTCAATCCAAGCTTCCTTCCATAGGGCGTCACCCGGTGCTTGCGGTAATTGAGTACGACAGGTTCGTGCCGCAGTCCGTTTCGGGTCGCAGGGTGAAGAACGACAGGCTCACCATCAGCGGTCTGGAGGGCCCGGCATGTCGCATCAAGCAATGCCTTGACAGACTCACGGCCGATACCCCGCTGGAGAAGTTCATTTGCCGTCATCATTGCATCATATTTCAGCGTCTTCGAGGCGTCAGCTTCGATACAGCCCAGCACAGCGGCAAGCAGATTGGACAGCGCCTCAGGGGGTAGACCGAGGCAAGGGTCGACCCAGACAGGCAGCGCATTTCCGATTGCTGGAGGAGTTGCTCCATCGTCTGCTTCCACTTCGACAGACAGCCGGCTGCCTCCATACCATGACCATAGTGCCAGTGCCTGCACGGCAGGGTCGTACGACAGCAGCAGCGGCCCGAATGGACCCTTCAGTTGTTGTGGGAACACCTCTGTCCAGCCTGCCCCGTCACCGCGCCGCCAGTACATCTTGCGCTGGCCAGTGCGCAATTCCGCGAGGACCTGCACGGCGACCTTTGGCAGGACGACCGGTGCAATTGGATCGGCACCAATCGTAAAGACGCCTGTCTTGCCCTCCCACAACATGTCCGTGCGCCGCTGCCGGGCGACGGCCAGTAGCAGTAGCGCACCCATCGCCGGCGCAACCCGGACCTGGCCCAGCGCCACCTGCGCGGCCAGCAAGGCAGCCAGCGACAGGGCAAGCACGATAATCGCCTGGTTCCAGACGCGCAGCCGCCGTACGCGGGCGGCAAGCGGCACCAGCACGTCTTCAAGTTTTACAGATGCTTCCGCTCCCAGCGCTGAATCGACAGGAACTCGGCGCATCGACTGCTACCGCGACCGGTTGGTCGTCTTCGCCAAGGACAGTGCCACGACGTTTCCGGCCGTCCCCTTGGCGCGCGCTGGTGGCACTTCGGCTTGCTCAACCGCTGGCGGCTGTGCCAGGCCGGCGACATACGCAGCCCAATCTTCCATCATCGCTCGCCGCAGCGCCACCTGACCGTCGCGGCCATAAGGCGCGCGCGAGGCGTTGGTATCGACATGAGCCAGCTGGAATTCCGATAGATAGTCCTCCCAGCGCGCCGCACGCGACCAGTCCTTGAAGCTTGACCTGAAGCCGTGCGCTGTCGCTGGCCAACCCATGGCCTTGATCGCGCCGGTCTTGGTGTTCTCGCTGAGCGGTTTGTCACCCTTGTCGGCCGGGAAGACATAAGGATTGTCCTCCCGTCGCCAGTTTTTCGCAAACTGGAGCAGTTCAACCGCGCGCGGCGGCAATGGGACGACATGATCGCGCTTCATCTTCATCTTGGCAGCGGGGATACGCCAGACGGCGGCGTCGAGGTCGATCTCATCCCATGTCATGAACCGAACGTTGCCCGGCCTGCTCGCTGTGAGCACCGTCACTTCGATGGCTGCACGCACCTTCGGGTGGGACTTTGCCATGGTCAGTGCCTTCATGAAGGCTGGCATATCGGCAAAATGCACCGCCTTCATATGGACGACCTGATCATTCTGGCGCGGCAGCGCGCGTGTCACCAGCTTGAAGTTGATGCCATCCTCGCGAATGTCTTCGCCCACGGCCCAGTCGATCACCGCTTCAATCCGCTGCTTCACCCGGCGCGCCGTTTCAGGCAGCGTCAGCCAGATCGGGGCGAGCGCCGCCACCACGTCACCCCGACTGACCTCTGCGACGGGCTTGGTCCCGAACACGGGGAAGACATGGTTCCGCAAGGTCGATATCCACTGGTCCTGGTGCTTTCCGTTCGACCAACTGGCCAGTCGCGCCTTATGGACGCGCTCTGCCGCTTCGGCGAAGCTGATGTGGTGCTTGCTCTCGCTCCGCCGCTCCGCGACGGGGTCAATGCCCTGTTGCAGTTGCTGCCGGGCCTCAACCGCCAGCGCGCGCGCATCGCGCAAAGACAGCACCTTTTCCTGACCCAGGGACAGGTCACGCCGCTTGCCAGCATGGGTGTAGCGCAGCAGCCAATAGCGTCTGCCACCAGAGTCGATATACAACATCAGCCCGTCGCCATCGCTGTAGCGGCCCGGCTGGGTCAGTCCGGCAATCTGCTTGGCAGTGAGTTTTCCCACAGCACCAACTCCCGTTCTCCCACAATCTTTCCCACATCCAGATGAGTCGCAGGAAGACATGGCCTACCGGAATGAGGCCACAGGCTCGGCTGTCACGCAAGCATTTTCAGTATGTTGTAGGCGCTCTGAGACCCGGCGAGACGCCCTGAAACAGGGCGGCTGGCGGAGAGGGTGGGATTCGAACCCACGGTACCCGTAAAGGCACAACGGTTTTCGAGACCGTCCCGATCGACCACTCCGGCACCTCTCCGCGACGTGCGCCGGACGGTGGCTGGGCCGCTGTCCGGGTCGAGGGGCGGCGTATAGCGGAGGGGACGGGGCCTGCCAAGCCCGGCTTTGCGGCATTTTGAACAGGCGTGCGCGACACCACTACCCCTTCACGTCAGCGCGCGACCTCCTATATTGCAGTTGCATGATGCCCGACTGGAAATCGATGATCGCCCGCGCCGCCCCCGAAGCCTCCGTTGAAACGCCGACCCCGGCGACCTTCACCATTGGCGATGTTGTGCAGCACCGGGTGTTCGCCTTCCGCGGTGTGATCTTCGATGTCGATCCGGTGTTCAACAACACCGAGGAATGGTGGCAATCCATCCCCGAAGCAATCCGGCCCCACAAGAACCAGCCGTTCTATCATCTGTTCGCCGAGAACGAGGAATCGGCCTATGTCGCCTATGTCAGCCAGCAGAATCTGCTGCCTGATGGCGAAGGCGATCCGATTGGCCACCCGGGCGTGACGCAGATGTTTACCGGCCGGGTGAACGGCCGCTACCAATTGCGCGATCAGATCCGCAATTAAATCCGCTTCGCCACCGCGATGGCGGTGCGGCAGCCGGCGCGGATGA
>JAIXQM010000231.1 GCA_027485735.1 Sphingomonadales bacterium
GCCATCATCACGGTCAGCATCGGGCCGGGCAGGAACATGCTGAGATCGATGACGCGGATGCCGGAAAGTTTGCCCATGATGCACTGCACCGCGAAGCGTTGCCGGCGTCAACCTGCGACTGTGGCAGGCTCAGGCCAGTGCGGCGATGATGGCTTGGTTGGTCTCGGCCGCCGCATCCAACGGCGCCAGATGGCCACCACCACGGATGAAGCCGGTGGCCAGCCCGGCCTGCCCCAGCGCAGCGACCACCGCGCGCCGCCACGGCGTGTCGTCTTCCCCGGCCAGCGCGGTTGCCCGCACGGTGATGCGCTTCACATCGTCCAGCGTCACCGTCAACGGCCGCCCCGGAGACACAAGATCACGGCCATCGTAGCCCAACAGCATCGCCGCCATCGCCGCGCGCACTTCCGGGCGACCAGCGGTGAGCGGGTGGGCCAGCCACAACTGCCGCATCTCGGCCAGCTTGCCGGCGCGGGCCAGCGCGGCCATCTCGGCGGCTGGTACGGTTTCATGCGGCACGGCCAATTCGGCATCGATGGGCGCACCAATCACCACAAGCCGCTCCAACCCGGCCGGCAGCGTCGCCGCATGCGCCAGGGCCACCTTGCCACCCTGGCTCAGCCCAACGAGATGATAACGGGAAATGCCCAGCGCCGCGGCCACACGCGCCACATCGGCAGGCTCTTCGGCCAGGTCGGCCGGCGCGCTGGATTCGCCAAAGCCGCGCCGATCCACCGCCACCAGCGTGAACCGGTCGGCCAGCGGCGCCTGCCCGCGCCACTGCCGCCGGTCCAGCGTCCAGCCATGCAGCAGGAGGACAGCAGGCCCCTGCCCTGCCACCTCTGCCACAATCTCGCCGCCGGGCACCGCAACGCGATGGACCCTCCCGGCGGCGAAGGCGCCATCCACCCGAGCGGACAGCGCCAAGCCGGTCACGCCGCTTCGCGACGGAAATTGTTGTTGTTGGTGTGATCGCCGGCCAGCCAGCGCTTCAGTTCGGCACGCGCGTTGGCGCGGCGGGTCGCGTCCAGCGCCGGATCCAGCGCTTCAGCCAGATCATGGGTGAATTCCACGATCATGCCGTTGGGATCGGTCACATAGAGCGAGCGGCAATAGCCATGTTCCAGCACATAGGTCTGCGGCTCGGTGATACCGGCGGCGGCAACGCGCGCGGCGATCTCGTCCTGGGTGGCCTTGTCCACATGCAGGGCGATGTGGATGAACGGGCTGGACGGGATTTCCGGGCCGAATTCGGCCTGATCATCGGCGTCGGCAAACTGGAAGAAGGCCAGCGCCGAACCATCGGCCAGTTCGAAGAACACGTGGCAATAGGTGCGCATCTTGCCGAACAGTTCGTCGGCTTCCGTCCAGGTGGCAATCATCGGCAGGCCGATCACGTCCTCGTAAAAGGCGCGCGTGGCTTCCAGATCCTTGGTCACATAGGCGGTGTGATGCAGGCGGTTCGGACGACGAATGATGGTCATGATGCTCTCCTCCTCCCCGAAAGGATACTCAACCAAACAGCTCAACCAAAGAGTTTTTGGGCAATCTCGGCGGTGTGCTTGCCCTGGAAACGCGCGCCGTCCAGCTCGTTGGCCGACGGCTGGCGGCTGCCATCACCGGCGGCCAGCGTGGACGCGCCATACGGCGTGCCGCCGCTGATTTCGGTCATGATCGTGTTGCCGGCAAAGCTGTAGGGCAAGCCAACGATGATCATGCCGTGATGCAGCAGCGTGGTGTGGATGCTGGTCAGCGTGGTTTCCTGGCCGCCGTGCTGGCTGGCGGTGGAGACAAACGCACCGCCCAGCTTGCCGATCAGCGCGCCCTTGGCCCACAGGCCGCCGGTCTGATCGAGGAAGTTGCGCATCTGCGCCGCCATGTTGCCGAACCGGGTCGGCGTGCCGATGATGATCGCATCATAATCGGCCAGCTCGTTCGGATCGGCAATCGGGGCGCCCTGCTCGGTCTTGTAGTAAAACGCCGCGGCGGTATCGGCGGCCACCAGTTCCGGCACCCGCTTCACCACGGCTTCGACGCCGTTCACACTGGCTGCGCCCTCGGCCACGGCATTCGCCATGGTTTCGACATGACCCCATGAGGAGTAATAGAGAACGAGAACGCGAGCCATGTGAGCGCCTTTCAGATCGAGGGTTCAAACGTAATCAGGATGGGGTCGTCACGAAGCCAGGAAGGCCGATGGGAGTGAGCGAGTGCAGCCGGGTAGCAGAGCTACCCGGCAATCGAGCGAGCGCGCCATCGGCCTTCCTGGCTTCGCCCGCAGGGTGGGCTGGAGCGGCAATATTGCGTCGTTGCGGTCGCTCGCCGGGGGGCGAAGCCCCGCCAGCGCGCCCGCGCCTAGCCATATTGCCGCTCCAGCCCATGCCGACCCCATCCTGACTACGTTTGAACCCTAAAAGTTGAAGCTGGCTTCGACGCCGTACCGGCGCGGGCGCGCCTTGAACACGAAACCACCCGGCGAGAATTCGGCGTTGTAGATTTCGTTGAACAAATTCTGGCTGAACGCCGTGACGCTCCAGCGCTTGTTCGACACCCCCAGGCGCGCATCAACGATGTTCACCGGGTTGCGCGAGGTGGAGTTTTCGACATCCCACCACGTGCGGCCGGTGCGGCGATAATCAACGCGGGCGTTGAGATCGAGATCATCGCTGATCGGCGTGACATAGTTGATGCCGGCGTTGAGCGTGTAACGGCTGATCAGCGGCAGTTCATTGCCGATGCGGCGGGCGTCGGAAAAGCGCTTGATCTCGCTGTCGGTGTAGCCAAGGCCGAAATTGATATCGAGCCCCTTGGTCGGGCGCAGGGTCAGATCGGCTTCAAAGCCCTTGATCTGCGCCAGCGGCACGTTGCCCAGGTTCTGCGTCGAGTTGGCAGCCAGGAACACGAAGAAATAGCTGTTTTCCGTGCGCGTAGTGAAGGCGGCAGCGTTGAAGGTGAGCAGCTTGTCGCTGGTCTGCGTCTTCAGGCCGGCTTCGAAGGTTTCGGCCACTTCGGCGTTGAACACGTCGTTCACGCCCACGATGCCGTTGCTGGCGGCAACACCGCCCACGCCGGTCTGGTTGAAACCACCCGAACGGAAACCGCGGCTCCAGCCACCATAAAGCGTGACATTGTCCACCGGCTTATAAGTGATGGTCACCTTGGGCTGCCAGCTCTGGAAGCTGCGCTCACGCACTTCGCCGGTGCGGCCCTGCGGGAAGCCGGGCACGTTGGGCAAGAAGGCGGTGGGGGTGAGCGTGGTGTTCTCGCGGTTGTCGCGGTCATAGCGCAGCGAGGCGTCCACGCGCAGCTGCTCGTTCACCTTCCAGCTGGTGTTGGCGAATACCGCCCAGGCGAAATTGTCCTGAGAGTCGGCAAGGAAGCTGAACTGCGGGTTCAGCGGATTGGTGCTCGGCGCCTTGAACACCGGGAACACGCCGTTGTTGGTATCGATCATGTTGCCGGTGGAGATATAGCGCTTGGTGCCCACCATGTAGCTACCAACGGTGAACTGCACCGGCTTGTCGGCCGGCGATTCATAGCGCAGCTCGTTCGACCAGGCATCGACTTCGAGGAACTGGCTCTGGTTGAGATCGAAACCATTGCCCGTGCCGAAGATGCTCTCGAACAGGTTGAAGAAGAAGCTCTGCCTGATCGGCTTGAAGTCAAAGGCGTCGCCGGTCAGAACCTCGGTCAGCCGATCATAGCTGAACACGTTCTGCACGCTGCCCCAGTCGCCGCTGTACTTCACCTTCAGGGCGGCGTTCCACATCTCGCGGTCGTTCTGGCCACGGTTGTTGACCTGCACCGGCAGGCTGGTGTCGTTCACATCGCCCACGATGTTGAAATACAGCGCCTGGGTCTGAAGGTTGGAGTAAGCAACGCGCAGATCGACATCGAGGCCTTCGGCCGGGGTCCACAACAGGTTGCCGCGCAGGTTCAGATCCTTGATCGGATCGGCCTTCTCGTTGAGGAAGGTGTTCTGGATGAAACCATCGGTATCATACCAACTGCCCGACAGGCGGAACTTCAGGTTTTCGGCGATCGGGCCCGACACGTTGCCACGCACATAATAGCCAAAGCCATTGTCGACACCGCCAGTGATCTTGCCCGACAGTTCGTCGGTGGGCGCCTTCGACTTGATGATGATCGCGCCGCCGATGGCGTTGCGGCCATACAGGCCGCCCTGCGGGCCCTTCAGCACTTCGATCTGCTCGATATCGAACAGTTCCTGGTTGAACTGCGCCGGGTTCACCTGCTGGATGCCGTCCACGATCACGGCAACGCTCGGCTCGCTGTTGCGGGCCTGGGTGATGCCGCGGATGATCACAAACGCGTTGCCGGCGTTCTGCGTCTCGACCAGGTTGACGTTGCTGGTCAGCCCGATGAAATCACCCGGGCGCTCGATGCCGGCCGAGGTGATGGCAGCAGCATTGAAGGCGGTGATGGCGGCAGGCGTGTTCTGCACCGTATCGGCGCGGCGGGTGGCGGTGACAATGATCTCGCCACTGTCTGCCGGAGCAGCCGCAGTTTGGGCGAAGGCGGGCAACGCCGCCAGGGCGAGAACGGAAACACTGGCCAGGCGCATGGCATTACGGGCGAACTTGATCTGCATGGAAACTGCCTCCCCAGAAATGGCGACCCCGGCTGTTAACCGCCGCTGACGCCCTGTGTGCTGGCCCGAACGGCCAATGACACATTGATGAACGTTGCGGCGATTACCCTTTCGCCATGCGAAGTCAAGTTCGATATGCGAAACTCAGCGCGGCAGTTGGCCGCTGTGGCGCGGCTGCAACGCTCAGACGGGGGTGCCTGTCCCAGCCGGCCGCATTATGGCACCTGTCCGGCACGGGTCGGCAGCCACCCGGCACCACCCGGCCACCGTCCGGCACATGACCGCCACCGCCGGCCGCATTCGCGCTTCAGCTGCCAGACAGAGACCGTGCCAACTGCGGAAAACGCCGCAGTTCGCTGGCAATCGTGCCGGCTGCATCGGCCAGCAACGGCAGCCGGGTACGCACCAGCTCATCCTGACTGATCCGGGTGGTGCTGGTGGAACAGTTGATGGCGCCAACCACCTGCCCGGCCACGTCGAACAGCGGCACCGCTACTGAGACGATGCCGTAATCAAGCTCATCAAGCGCGCTGTCATAGCGGCGTTCCCGGATGGACTGCAGCCGGGCGCGGAAACTGTCGGGATCGATGATGGTCCGCTCCGTGAGGCGCGGCAGCGATCCACCGGCCAGATAGGCCTCGATCGCCGCATCGCCCTGGAATGCCAGGATCACCTTGCCCATCGACGTGGCGTTCAAAGGAAAGCGCGTGCCGACCCCGGCACCAAGACGGATGCGCCGGTTGGACGGGATGTGGCAGACATACAGGATTTCGCGGCCCGAACGCACGGCAAGGCTGACCGAATCCCCGGTGGCCTGGCCCAGCGCCTGCAGTGGAGGCACCGCGATGGTTTCGATGTTCATCGACGAAAGATAGGCCGAGCCGAAGGTCAGCACCTCGGGTGTGAGCAGGAAGCGGCGGCCATCCTGCCTTATATAACCCAATGCAACCAAGGTGTTGAGGCAGCGTCTTGCAACGGCAGGTGAAAGATCGGTGGCGGCCGCGACGTCCGACAAGGCCATTTCGGGCCGGGTCGCATCAAAGGCGCGCAACACCTTCAGGCCCCGTTCCAGGGTCGAAAGATACTCGGGATCCTTTTCGGCGGTCATAGGCTTGGTTAGGCCGGGTTTCACCGCGCGGGTCAACTACTCGGCCGCTTCAGCGCGACGGCCCAAAATGGCCTCATTGTCCTGCCCCAGCAGCGGCGGGGCAGTGACGGAAAGGCTGCGCTGCCCATCAAAGCTGATCGGCGAGCGGATGGTGCGGAACTCACCCATCGGGCCGGGCGTCGAAATCTGCAGTTGCAGATGCTTCGCCTGTTCATCTTCCAGCACTTCGACGCTGGTCGCCACCGGCGCCGACGGCACTTCCAGGCGGCGCAGCGTGGCCAGCCATTCGGCCCGCGGACGGCTGGCGAAGATGGGGGCGAGGTGGGCGACCACGTCCTCGTAATGCGCGATGCGGGCGTTGCGATCCGCAAAGGCCGGCAGTTGCAGCATGTCGGGCTGGCCGACCGCTTCGGCCAAGTTTTCCCAGAACTTGGGCGGGCTGCTCATGTGCAGGGCCAGCCACAGGCCGTCGCTGCACTGGAACACATAGGACTGGGAAACATGGGGCCGGCTGTAGGCATCCATCACCTGATCGGCGGCAAAAAGATGGGTGAAATCATCGAGGTTGAAGTGCGCCATGGCTTCGAACATCGAGGTTTCCACGAGGCGTCCCTGCCCTGTCGTGGCCCGCTGCAGCAGCGCGGCGAGCGCGCCCTGCGCCGTGTAGAAGCCCGTCATCATGTCGCCGATGGCCGGGCCGACGACACGCGGGTGCACCGGATTGACCAACAGGCGCAGAAAGCCGGAGGCCGCCTGAGCAACAGTATCAAAGGCCGGGCGATCGGCATCGGGGCCGGTGGCACCGAAACCAGAGATACTGGCATAGACAAGGCGCGGGTTGATGGCGTGCAGCCGCTCCCAGTCCACGCCCAGCTTCTTGGCAACGCCGGGGCGGAAATTCTGGATGAACACGTCCGCCTGCGCCACCAGCGCATCGAACGCCGCCAGATCATCAGCCCCACGCGTATCAAGCGTGACCGATTGCTTGTTGCGGTTCCAGGTCTGGAAATGCGGGCTGTACAGCGTACCCTTGAAAGCCCGGAACGGATCCCCACTTCCCGGCTGCTCGATCTTGATGACCCGGGCCCCCAGATCGGCCAACAGCATGCCGGCGCACGGCCCGGTGATGAAGGTGCCCATTTCCAGTACGGTCACGCCCGCCAGCGGCAACGCACCGGATTGGGAGTTTGCGTTCGTTGACATCGCAGAGTCCCTGCTAAAAACCATGAAATTTCGGATGCTGTAGGATGTTTCCAACAGCCAACCACGCTTGCCGTGTCTAATCTTTTCGCATATCGAAGGCAAGTTCGTATTTCGAAGTTTCAAGGACCATATTCTCATGCGCATCGGCAAGCAGGACGCCCCCTTCACCGCCATCTGCACGTCAGACGCCCACAGCATCACCGTGCGTGGCCACGACCTGGTGGGCGAGATCATCGGCAACACTGATTTCACAAGCTATTTCTGGCTGTTGGTGACCGGCCAGATGCCGACCGAGAAGCAGAAGTTCTTCGCCAACGCCGTCTTGTGCGCCATCGCCGAACATGGCCTGGTGCCCTCAGTCGTCGCCACCCGCATGACCTATGCCGCCGCCCCGGAAGCCTTCCACGGCGCCGTCGCCGCTGGCCTTCTCGGCTGCGGCAGCGTCGTACTGGGTTCAGCCGAAGTTGCCGGTCGTTTCCTTGCGCAAGTGGTCGAATCCAATGAACCCGCTGGCGAAGTCAAAGCCCTGCGCGCCGAAAAGAAGGCCATCCCCGGCTTCGGTCACCCACAACATAGCGAAGGCGACCCGCGCGCCAACCTGCTGCTCAAGCTCGCGGCCGATCACGGCATCGAAGGCGCTCATATCAAAGCGCTATATGCCATCCGGGCCGCCCTGCCCGAAGCCATTGGTCGCAGCCTGCCGATCAACGTCAACGGCGCCATCCCGGCCGTCATGCTTGATGTCGGCTTCCCGTTGGCGGCCTTGAAGGGCATTTCCCTGCTTGCCCGCACCGCCAGCTTGATCGCCCACCTGCAAGAAGAAACCGAACGCCCGATCGGCTTCATCATGTCAGGTGCAGGTGCTGCCGCAATCGACTATGATGGACCCAATCACGCATAAACGGGGGAGATTTCAACATGCTGTTTCCGACGTCATTGGTGGGCAGCTATCCGCAGCCAGATTGGCTGATCGACCGGGCCAAGTTGGCTGGCCGTTTCCCGCCGCGGGTGCGGGCGTTGGAATTGTGGCGGGTGGCGCCGGATTATCTGGCCCAGGCCCAGGACGATGCGACAATCATCGCCATTCGCGATCAGGAACGCGCCGGACTGGACATCATCACCGATGGCGAGATGCGCAGGGAAAGCTATTCAAACCGTTTTGCCACGGCGCTGGATGGGGTTGATCTGGATAATCCCGGCTCCGCCTTGGACCGGTCGGGCCATCCCAATCCAGTGCCGCGCGTGACCGGTCGGATCCGCCGCCGCCACGCCGTGGAAGTGCGCGACGTGCAGTTCCTGCGCGCCAACACCGATCGCCGCATCAAGATCACCGTGCCGGGCCCGTTCACCATGGCGCAGCAGGCCCAGAACGACTTTTACGCCAGCGAACGCGAGATGGCGCTGGACTATGCAGCCGCCGTAAATGCCGAGATTCGCGATCTTTTCGCCGCCGGGGCCGACGTCGTGCAGATTGATGAACCCTACATGCAGGCTCGGCCCGACAAGGCCCGCGAATATGGCCTGGAGGCGGTTAATGCCGCGCTGGACGGCATCAAGGGCGAGACGGCATTGCACATCTGCTTCGGCTATGCCGCCATCATCCACGAGCGGCCGGCAGGCTACAACTTCCTGCCCGAGCTGGCCGGGTCAACCGTGAACGGCATCAGCCTGGAAACGGCACAATCAAATCTCGATACCAGCATTCTCACCAATCTGGCTGGCAAGACCATCATCCTGGGCGTGATCGATCTGTCTGATCC
>JAIXQM010000089.1 GCA_027485735.1 Sphingomonadales bacterium
CCAGTCAGAATCAGCCGCGTTGCACCGGCGAGGCTACCCAGCAGTACGAATTCCCCCACCGCCATCAGCAGCGAACTGCGGTAGCGTTTGCGAAAGGCGCTGCGGCGAGCGGGCGGCTGGGTCCAGGCCTGCATGGCCGCACTGGCGAGGCCAGCCACCAGCGCCATCGGCAGCATCACCGCCACCGCGACCGGGGACTTCGGCAGCACCACCAGCGCCAGCACGGACACCATCAGCAACGGCGGGGTAAGCGCCGCTGCCAGTTTGGCCCGAATGGCAACGCCCGGGCGCAAGGGGGCAGCCGCAATCAGATCGGGCGCATCTTCGGCGCACAGTACCAGCCAGGCCAGCGACGAGGATAAGGCGCCGGCCAGAAACACGCCGGCCGCCGCCAGCCGCGCCGGCGTCACCTGGCCATCGGTGAAGATCAGCGCCAGAATCGGCACCATGAACACCAGCTGCTGGCCGATCTGCGAAATCAGTTCCGGATCGCGACCCAGCAATTTCAGTTCCTTGCCGAACAACACGGCCGTGGCGCTGCCGCCAAAGCGCACCGCCCGGCCGCGGCGCGGCACATGGGGGACCGCGGTGGGATCGGCCGGCGCTGCCTCCATCCGGCTCGCCGCCAGCCACGCCGAACATTGCGATGCCGCCAACGCCAGCCCCAGCACGGTGATCAGCGGCAGCGGCTGGCCAAACACCGCCTGCGCTGGCCAATCAAGCGGTGCGGGTGGGCGCTGTGAAAAATAGGTCAATTGGGCATCGAACCATTTGGGGGCAAAATTGGGCGCCTGGCCCAGCGCAAACACCGCCGCCGCGAGGCCAACTCCGGTCACCTGCGCCACCAGCTTGGCCAGCTTGGGGCCGAGCAACCGATCAAGCAGCGTGGCGATGGTGAGTGCCAGCGCGGTGGCAACCAGCGCCACGGACACCACCACCAGTGGGCCGGCAACCCAGGTGACATGGCCAAAAGCCGCGGAAAACAAGAAGAAGGGCGCTGTCAGCAGCAGGAACGGCAGCGCCACCACCGCCTGCACGCCCGCCACCCGAGCCGCCACCACCCGCGCCACCGGCAGCGGCGCGGTGAGCAGCAATTCCAGCTCGCCGCGATCCCGGCCCAGCCGCAGCACATGGGCATAGGCGGAACTGACCATCACCAGCATCATGCCCAGCAGCACCGCGCCGACCGAACCGAGCGCGGCCAGCGGCAGATCCGCGCCGCCCCGCACACGCCACGCCAACACCGCACCGCCAACAATCGGCAACAGCGCCAGCAGCAGCATGGCGATGATGCGGCCCCAGCGCCCTTCGCGGCCGCGCGCCTTCACCCGCACATCGTGCAGCACCAGCCACGGCAGGCTGCCCGGCCGCGCCAGCGCAGTCATGCCGGCACGTCTTCCTGTGCCAGTTCAAGGAACAATTGTTCCAGCGTGGTGCCTTCAGCCCGGCCGGCGGAAAGCTCGGCCATGCTGCCTTCCGCCACCAGCTTGCCGGCGCGGATGATGCCGATGCGTTGGGCAATGCGTTCGGCCACTTCCAATATGTGCGTCGTCAGGATCACGGTGCCGCCCGCCGCGACCTGTTCAAGCAAAATGTCCTTCACCGAACGCGCCGCGGCGGCATCAAGCCCGGTGAGCGGTTCATCAAGGATGAGCAGGCGTGGTTCGTGGATGAGCGCGCCAGCCAGCGCCAGTTTCTGCTTCATGCCGCGCGAAAAGCCCTCGCAGCGGCTGTCGCGCTTATCCCAAAGGGTCAAGCGCTTCAGCAAGGCTTCGGCGCGCGGTTCGGCAGCGGCGGCCGGCACCTTCCATAGGCCGGCGATAAAGGCCAGATACTCTAGAGGTGTCAGCTTGTCATAGAGCAAGGGCTCGTCGGGCAGCCAGGCGATCAGGCGCTTGGCAGCAATCGGATCGGCCAGCGCATCCACCCCGAACACGCTGATATCCCCGGCGTCAGGGCGGGCGAGGCCCGTAACCATCCTGAGCGTTGTCGTCTTGCCGGCGCCATTGGGGCCCAGCAGCGCATAGATCTGCCCGGCCGGCACGACGAGATCGAGGCCATTCACGGCCAGAAAGCCGTCAAAGGCCTTGGCCAGGCCGTGGATCTGTAGGGCAGGAATCAGAGCGTGCATGGGCGCATCGATAACAAACCCCCGACGCCAATGCGATAAATGGGCGTTAACCGGACGAATTCAGGGGTTGAGTGGCACTGCAGAAGGGCGGAAAGTCATGCCCAAGAATAGGAACCGGGGAAGGATCACCACATGCGCATGGCGCTTCTGATTGCACTCTTGGCCAGTTCATCGCTGGCGCAGGCGAAGATGATCCACGTCGGGCCGGGCGGCAACGCCCAGGAAAAGTTGCAAACCGCGCTGATCGAAGCCCAGCCGGGTGACACGGTACATATCGCGGCCGGGCGTTATGCGCTCGCCGACGGGCTGTCGCTCGATGTCGATGGCGTAACCGTCAAGGGCGACGGGCCGGACAAGACCATCCTCGATTTCACCGCCCAGAAAGTCGCCGGCGAAGGCCTGCTGATCACCTCGGACAATGTTGTGGTGCGCGATCTGGGTATCGAGAATGCCGCCGGCAACGGGGTGAAATCCAAGGGCAGCGACGGCATCGCATTGGTCAACCTCAGGGTGGAATGGACCGGCGGGCCGAAATCCACCAACGGCGCCTATGGCCTGTATCCGGTTTCCTCGAAGAACGTGCTGATCGACCGTTCGGTGGTGAAAGGCGCTTCGGATGCCGGCATCTATGTGGGCCAGTCGCAGAACATCATCGTGCGGGGCAGCCGGGCCGAAATGAACGTCGCCGGGATCGAGATCGAGAACAGCTATGACGCCGACGTGGTGGGCAACACCGCCACCAACAATGCCGGCGGCATCCTGGTGTTCGATCTGCCCGATCTGCCGCAGCAGGGCGGCCGCAACGTGAAGCTGACGAACAACCAGGTGATCGCCAACAATCATGTGAACTTTGCCGCGCCCGGCAATATCGTTGCCGGCGTGCCATCGGGCACCGGCATCATGGTGATGGCCAATGCCCGAGTGATGGTGGAGAACAACCATGTGATGGGCAACAACGGCAGCGCCGTGATGATCGTCGCTTACACGCAGGCCTTTACCGACAAGGCCTACAATCCGCTGCCGCGCGATGTCTCGGTGGCCGGCAATCATTTCATGGACAATGGCAAGGCCCCGGCCTTCAAGGGTGGCAAGGAGATTGCGGCGGCGGTGGGCGGCACGCTGCCGCCGGTGCTGTGGGATGGTGTCACCCACTATGCCGTGCCTGGCGGCGGCGGTGAGAAGGTGGCCGAGGGCGGCATCAACAGCGATGCACCGGGCATCAGCCTCAATCTTGGCCTGCAAGGCACACCTGCCACCCAAGCCAAGCCGGCGCCGATGCAAGCGAATCTGGTGGTGAGCACGCGCCCGGCCATCGTGCTGCCGGCCGCCCTGGAGGCGCGCGCCAAGTGAGACGAATCGGGGCGGCGCTGCTGTTGCTGGGGGCGGCGCCTGCGCCCGGCGTGCGCAGCGATCTGTTGATGGCCACCGACGCACCGAAGCTGGCCGATTACGGCCTGTTCGACGCTGCTGGCCGGCCCGCACCGGGGGTGCAGCCTTATACGCTCAACACGCCGCTGTTTTCGGATCATGCCGAAAAATTCCGCTTTGCCTGGCTGCCGCCTGGCACCAAGGCGCACTATCGTGCGTCGGGCGCGCTGGCTTTTCCGGTGGGCACGGTGCTGGTGAAGCGCTTCGCCTTCCCGGCCGATCTGCGGCGGCCGACGAAGAAACTTCGTGCCATCGAGACCCGCCTGCTGATCCACCGCCCAGCCGGCTGGGTGGCGCTGAGCTTTGTCGAGCAAGACGGCGGCGCCGTGTTGAAGCGCGCCGGCGTGAAAGTGCCCGTGGAGTTCATCGACAAGGCGGGCCGCGCGCAGGCCATCGATTATGCCGTGCCCAACCAGAACCAGTGCAAGACCTGCCACCAGGATGGCGAGGCGATCACGCCGATCGGGCCCACGGCGGGCAATCTCAACGGCAGCCTGCATGGCACCGGGCCGAACCAGTTGATGACATGGGCCACATCGGGCCGGCTGGCCGGGCTGCCCGCTGATGGTTGGCCAAGGCTGGCACGCTGGGACAATGCGGCCGAGCCGCTCAACGCCCGCGCCCGCGCCTATCTGGCGGTGAATTGCGCCCATTGCCACAGTCGGGGCGGTTTTGCGTCCAACTCCGGCCTCTATCTGGTGCCGGAAGAAGTCACGCCGGCCCATCTGGGCGTGTTGAAACGTCCGGTAGCGGCCGGGCGCGGTTCGGGCGGGCATGAATTTTCGATCCTGCCCGGCCAGCCCGACAAATCCATCCTTCTACACCGCATGACCTCGTCCGAACCCGGCATCATGATGCCCCAATTCGGCCGCGCGCTGGCCCATGAAGAGGGGAACGCGCTGATCCGCAAATGGATCGCCGCTATGCCCGACCCAGCCGACTCAGCGCCGGCAGCAGCGGCAGCACCGTAAGCCCGGCCAGCATCAGCACCAACGGCACACCCAGCCCTGCCCCCACGGCCGCGCCGGCACCGAGCACGGCCGACACCTGGAACAGGCTGTTGATGATGTTGTTGGCGGCAATCGCGCTGGCTCTGCTGCCGGCCTCGCCCGCGGTTTGCAGCACGGCATAGAGCGGCACCGAAAACATCCCTCCGGCCAACGCCAGCACGGTGAGATCGATCAACACGCGCCAGCCGGCCAGCGTGGCAAAGAACGCCGTGACGTCCTTCGGCGCACTGCCCACCGCGCCGATGGCGAACCACAGATCAATGCCGGCCAGCGCCATTGCCAGCCCGGCGGCACCGCACAGCCGAGTGGA
>JAIXQM010000086.1 GCA_027485735.1 Sphingomonadales bacterium
AAGCGGCGGCCGGCCGGGCCTTTCAAGGCAATGCGGTTGCCATCGGCGTCGCGTTCGGCTTCGGCCTCGATGCTCACCGCCCAACCCTGCCCGCCAGCTTCGACCAGCACGCGCTCCCCGCGCTTGATTGCCGGGCGCGCCCGCGCCTGCGGCTGCGCACTAAGTGCTGAACCGGGGGCAAAAGGCTGATCGATCGGCACATAGAGCGTCCACGCCGGGCTGGCGCAATCGACGCGCACCACGTCGGCGCGGGCCCAGCTCAGCGCCGGGGCCAGGCAACGCGGCACCACCAGGCGCGGATCGATCCGCGCGGGCGCGCCGCCGGCAAAACCCTGCACCTGCGCTTTGAGCGCGGCCACATCGTGCAATGCCTGCGCCGGCGCCGGCCGGGCGGCGATCAACGCGCCCAGCCCGGCCAGCCCCAACAGGATGTGGCGAACGGAAGGCGATTTAAACATCTGGCGCATGGGGCCGTTGTTCCTGGTGCTGGTTGGCTTGGCACCCGTGCAGTCCCCCGAACGGTGCTACCCCCAACCAGCAAGAAGCGCGCCAACCGCCGACCCCCTCTCGGTTGCGCCTTTCGCCGGCCCGGGGCCGGCAAGCCCTTGCCGCTCCCCCCGGCAAGAACTTGCCGCCGCCCCGGGCCGCCCCACCCCCTTCACCTTCGTCGCCCGGCTTTGGCACGCTTGTTGCTGAGCAACGGGCATGACGATGCTCGACACCGCCCTTGGTCTCTCTGTCGATGCCCTGAAGCTCAGGGCGCAGCGGCTGGATGTGATTGCCGGCAACATCGCCAATGCCGCCACCCCCGGTTTCAAGGCGCGTGACCTGGATGCCGATGGCACGCTGGCCCGGCTGCAGGCAGCGCGGTCTTCTGGCTTTGGCGCGGAGATGGCCAATCAACTGAGCGGCGACATCAAGTATCGCGCCGCACTGGTGCCCAGCCTGGATGGCAACACGGTGGAAATGGCCACCGAACAGGCAGTCTTCGCCGAAAACGCCGTCAAATATCGCGCCTCGCTGGGTTTCCTCACCAGCCGCATCCAGACGATCATGAGCGCGCTGAAGGGTGGTGAGTGATGAAGCCCATCAACCCCTCGGGCCTCAGTACCTTCGATATTTCCGGCCGCGCCATGGCGGCGCAGCTGGTGCGGATGAACGCCATCGCGTCCAACCTGGCCAACGCCGGCACCATCGCCGGCAGCGAACAGGGCGCCTATCGCGCGCTCAAGCCCGTGTTCAGCGCCACGTTCGATGGCCCGGCTGCGACCGTTAATGTCGCCCGCATGGCCCGCACCGGCACGCCGGAGAAGAAGCTCGATCCCAATCACCCGCTCGCCGATGCCACGGGGCATGTGTGGGCCGCTGCCGTTGATCCCAATCAGGAGATGGTCGAAATGGTCGAAACCGCTCGCGCCTATGCCAACAATGTCGAAGTGATGAGCACGGCCCGCGGCCTGATGCTCGAAACGCTGCGGATCGGCAAATGAGCAGCGTTGATCCCGCCCTGCCCGCCGGCCTGCCGATCGCGCAGCCGGCCACCGCCAAGGCACCCAAATCCACGCTGGATCAGGGTGATTTTCTGCGCCTGCTCACCGCGCAGTTGCAGAACCAGGATCCAACCAAGCCGGTCGATAATTTCCAATATGTCCAGCAGATGGCGATGTTTGCGCAAATCGAGGGCGGCAGCGCCACCAACACGAAACTGGATGCGGTGATCGCGCGGCTGGATCAGTTGATCGCCCAAACGTCCCCTCCCGAAGCGTCAAACTGAAGGATTTTGTTGCATGGCTTTCTATACCGCATTCTCCGGCCTCACCGGCGCGCAGACCGAAATGGCGACCATCGCCAACAATATCGCCAACGTCGGCACCAGCGGTTTCAAGCGCAGCCGCGTGGCCTTTGGCGACATCATCTCCACATCGGCGCTGCAGAACCCCAATCGCATCGTCGGTTCGGGCACCACGGTGCGCGCCATCACCCAGCAATTCCAGCAGGGCCCCACCGAAACCAGCACCAGCGCGCTGGACATGGCGCTGGCCGGACCGGGCTTCTTCGTGGTGAAATCCGGCGCGGGCGGCGTGCAGACGCACTTCACCCGCGCCGGCAGCTTTGGCGTGACGCCCGATCGTTTCGTGGTGGATAACCAGGGCCGCAACCTGCAGCTGTTCCCCACCACCACCGATGGCGCGCTGCAATCGACCACGCTGGCCAGCACGGTGCCGGCCCGCCTGCCCCTGAACAGCGGCGCACCGCAGGCCAGCACCGAAATAAGGCTGACCGCCAATCTGCCGGCCGATGCGCCGATCATCGCCAATCGGCCGATCTACACGCCGCAAAACCCCTATGTGTTCGATCGCAGCGACCCGGCAACGTTCAACGCCAGCACATCGGTGACGGTGTTTGACAGTCTGGGCAATCCGTTGGCCGCGACCATCTATTATGTGAAGGACAGCGTACCCACCAATGGCGATCCGTTCCACCGCTGGACGGCGCGGGCCTATGTGGGGAACCAGGAATTGAACGTGGCCGGCACGCCGGGCATTCCGATGGAATTCGACGTCAACGGCAATCTCACCAACCCCACCACGCCGTTCGTGTTCGATGCCTTCACGCCCGATACCGGCGCCGGCGCCATGGCGTTGGCCGTTGATCATGGCAGCGCCACGGTGCAGCAGGCCGGCCCGTTCAGCGTCGCCCTGATCGAACAGGACGGGGTGGCTTCGGGCCAGCTGGAAAGCGTGTCGGTGGAACCCGATGGCCTGATGCGCGCCAGCTTTTCCAATGGCGAAGTGCAGGTGCTGGGCAAGGTGGCGCTGGCCAACTTCTCCAACCCGCAGGGACTGAAGCAGACCGGCGATGCCAGTTGGGTGGTGACCCCGCAATCGGGCGAACCGTTGATGGGCGAAGGCGGCCGTAACGGTATCGGCACCATCCTTTCGGGCAATATCGAGCGGTCCAACGTCGATCTCACCACCGAACTGGTCAATCTGATCGCGGCGCAGCGCAATTTCCAGGCCAGCGCCAAGGCCATCGAGACCGACAACCAGTTGATGCAGACCATCATCAACCTGCGGAACTGATGAGCGATGGACCGGCTGATCTATACGGCGCTCACCGGGCTGAACGCCCGGGCGCGCGAGGCTGTGGTGACCGCCAACAATCTCGCCAACGCATCGGTGCCGGGCTTCCGCCGCGAAATCGTGGCACAGGAAGGCCGCTATCTGGATGCCGCCCGCGCTGCCGATGGGGCGTGGGAAGCGCGGGCACAGGTGGGTTCGCCCAGCCTCGCCACGCCGGCGGTGCCGGGCAAGGTGCAGGCGACCGGGCGCGGGCTGGATGTAGCGCTTTCGGCGCGGAGTTGGCTGGCCGTGCAGGGGCCGGTGATCGGCGGCGAGGTTAGGCAAGGCTACACACGGCGCGGTGATCTGTCGGTCTCGTCCACGGGCCTGCTGACAAACGGCGACGGCAGGGTGGTTTTGGGAGCGAACAATGCGCCCATATCCGTGCCGCCGGGGGCCGCTCTCACCATCGCGCAGGATGGCCGGATCAGCGCGCTGTTGCCCGATGGGCCAACCGAGGTGGGGCAGCTGAAGCTGGTGGACGGCAGCGGGCTCACCGGGCGCGACAAGGCCGGCGATGGCCTGTTCCTGCCCGAAGAGCCCCTGCCCCGCGATGCCACGGCGCGCGTGGAAAGTGGCGCGCTGGAAAGCGCCAACGTGACCGCCACCGAGGCTTTGGTGGAACTGGTGGAGGAACAGCGCGGGTTCGAGGTGAACGCGCGGCTTATCCGCCTGGCGCAGGACATGGACGAACAGGGCGCACGGTTGATGCGTCTGGATGGTTGAGGAGCAGGACCATGACGACCGCCTTGCAGATTGCCCGTTCGGGGCTGGATGCGCTCGACCAGCGCATGAAGACGATTTCGAACAACCTCGCCAACGTTTCCACCACCGGTTTCAAGAAGGACCGGGCGAGCTTTGCCAGCCTGATGTACCAGGATGATCGCAATCCGGGCGCCGCGAGCGGGGCAGACACGCAATATGCCACCGGGCTCGGCACCGGCACCGGCGTGCGCGTGGTGGGCACCGAACGCATGCACAGCCAGGGAACCCTGCAAACCACCGACAATGCGCTGGATCTGGCGATTGATGGCGCCGGCTTCTTCGCGGTGCAGCTCAATGATGGCACGGTCGGCTATACCCGCGATGGCGGCTTCAAGCTTTCGGCCAATGGCGAAATGGTGACGGCATCCGGCCTGCGGTTGGCGCAGCCGCTCACCATCCCGGATGGCGCGCAGCAGATCACCATATCACCCGATGGCATCGTCACCGCCACGGTCGCCGGCCAGGCGGCGCCGGTGGAGGTGGGGCAGTTGCAGCTGACACGCTTCCTCAATCCGGCCGGGCTGATGCCGGTGGGGGACAATCTCTATCGCGAAACCGCCGGATCGGGGCCGCCCACGCTGGGTGTCGCCGGGCAGGCCGGGATGGGCAACATCCGCCAGGGCATGCTGGAAGGATCGAACGTGTCCACCGTGCAGGAACTGGTGGACATGATCGAGACGCAGCGCGCCTATGAAATCAACGCCAAGGTGATCAACGCGGCCGACGAGATGAGCCGGTATGTGGTGCAGAATGTCTGAGCGGCAGTCGGCGCAACTCTCGCTGGCCTGCTGGCTGCTGGCGTCGGCGATCCTTTTTCTCGTGGCGCAACCGGCGCTGGCGAAGAAGCTGAAGCCGATCCCGCCGGCCATCGTCGCCGTGCCGGTGCCGACACTGATCGCCACCGGCAGCCTGTTCAACGCGCAGAGTTTCGCGGGGCTCGTCACCGACAGGCGGGCGCGGCGGGTAGGCGATCTCATCACCATAAGGCTGGTGGAGCGCACCCGCGCCAGCAAATCGGCCAGCGCCGAATCCGGGCGCGACAGCGACAATGCGCTGCGCTTCCCGCCGGTGATCCCCTTTGCCAACAGCCTCAATCAGGCGACGCAGGGCGGATCGGCGCAAAGCTTCAAGGGCAGTGGCACCGCCGAGCAGAACAACGAACTGTTTGGCGAAATCACCGTCACGGTAGCCGAAGTGCTGCCCGGCGGGGTGCTGCGCATTGCGGGCGAAAAGCGCCTGATGCTCAACCGCGGTGAAGAGCATCTGCAGCTCACTGGCCTGGTGCGGGTGGATGATCTGGGGTTTGACAATGTCGTGGCATCAACGCGCGTCGCCGATGCCCGCATCCGCTTTGGCGGCACCGGCCAGGTGGCAGACAACAGCCGCCAGGGCTGGCTGGCGCGCTTCTTTGCGAAGATTGCCCCGCTGTGATCCGGTTGTTCGCCCTGTTGGTACTGTTGCTGCTGAACACGCCGGCCAGTGCCGAGCGGGTGAAGGACATTGCGCGCTTTTCCGGAGTGCGCGCCAACGCACTGACCGGCTATGGCATCGTGGTGGGCCTGACGGGCACCGGCGATCAGAATCTGGAATTCACCATCCAGTCGCTGAAATCCGCCACCGCCCGGCTGGGCGTGCTGCTGCCGCCCGGCGTGAACCCGCAGCTCAGGAACGCCGCGGCCGTGATCGTCACCGCCGAACTGGCCCCGTTCGCCAAGCCCGGCCAGCGGCTGGACGTGACAGTGGCGGCGCTGGGCCAGGCCAAGAGCTTGCGCGGCGGCACGCTGCTGCTGACGGCGCTGCAAGGGCCGGACGGCGAGATTTATGCGCTGGCGCAAGGTAGCCTCGCGGTGGGCGGGTTCGGTGCCGAAGGCCGTGACGGCAGCCGTATCGTGGTCGGCACGCCCGCCACCGGCCGCGTGCCGTCGGGCGGCATCATCGAACGCGCCGTCGCCTCGCCGTTCACCGGCAGCGGGCCGCTCTTCCTCGATCTCAATGAACCCGATTTTTCCGCCGCCAAATCGGTGGCCGATGCCATCAACCGCAATTTCGGCGGCGAGGCTGCCCGCGCGGAGGATGGCATCCGCATCGCCATCAACGCGCCCGATGCGCCTGCCGCCCGCATCGCGCTTGCCGCCCGGGTGGAGGCGCTGGAAGTGACGCTGAAACCGCCGGCCGCCAAGGTGATCGTCAACGCGCGCACCGGCACGGTGGTGATTTCCGGCGAAGTGCGCATCCTGCCCGCCGCTGTCGCCCACGGCAATCTGACCGTGCGGGTGACGGAGAACCAGCAGGCCAGCCAGCCCGGCCCGTTCGGACGCGGCCAGACAGTGGTAACCCAGCAATCCACCGTGGAGGCCGGCGAGGCGCAAAACCGCATGAACCTGTTTGCGCCGGGCGCGAAGCTGGGCGAGATCATAGATGCGGTAAACGCGCTGGGCGCTGCGCCGGGCGATCTGGTGGCCATCCTTGAAGCCCTGAAGGCCGCCGGTGCACTCAGGGCCGAACTAGTGGTGATCTGATGGAGATCAAGCCTGCCACGATGCCCATCACGCGCCAGCCTGATGAGGTGAAAGCCGCGCGCAAGGCCGGCCAGGATTTCGAAGCCCTGCTCGTCACCCGCCTGTTGAAGACGGCGCGCGCGGCCAAGCTGGGCGACGACATGCTGGGCAACAATGATCAGATCCGGGACATGGTTGATGATCAGCGCGGCCGCGCCATCGCGCAAGCGGCACCGCTCGGGCTGGCGCAACTGCTGGCCAGGGAGGCCGGGAAATGATGGACCTGCTGTCGCTCGGCCGCTCCGGCGTGCTGGCATTCCAGAATGCCTTGAACGCCACGGGTGACAATGTCGCCAATGCCGATACGCCGGGTTTCGTCCGCCGCCGCATCGTGCTGGCCACGCAGCCCACGGGCAGCGGCGGGCCGTTCCAGCGCGCCTCACTCAGCGGTGCCGGCGTGCGGGTGGCGAGCCTCGTGCGCGATGTTGACCCATTGAAAGCCAACGCTGCCCGCATCGCCAGCGGCGATCAGGCCCGCATGGGCGCGCGGCTTGACTGGCTGCAACGGCTGGAATCACTGGCCACCACTGCTGATGTGGTGGGCCGCGTCGGCGCGTTCTTCGATGCCGCCACCCGCCTCGCCGCCGCCCCCACCCAGCCTGCGGCGCGCGCCGTTTTCCTTGATGCCGCCGAAGATGCGGCCGCCGCATTTGCGGGCCACGGCCGCGATCTGGAGCAGCTGGAAGGCGATATCAGGGCCGAAGCATCGCTCTCCACCCGCCGGGTGAATGATCTGGCGGCTGCACTGGTGCGGGTGAATGATCAACTGCGGCGCGGCGACAAGGGCGACATCGCTGCCGCCGGCCTGCTCGACAATCGCGACCGGCTGCTGGCTGATCTGGCGAACGAAGTGCGGATCAGCGTGAAGGAAGGCGAGCGCGGTGTGGTCGAGGTCAAGCTCGGTTCCGGCCCTTCAGCGGTGCTGCTGGTGCCAAAGGCCGGCAATTCAAGCCGCATCGGCGTCGCGCCCGATGGCCAATCGGTGCTGCTCAATCCCGATCATGCGCCGGTGCCGCTGCGGCTGCCGGCATCAGGCCGGCTGGCGGGCCTGATGGAAGCGACAGGCCAGATCATCCGTGCCCGTGCCGCGCTGGATGGAAGCGCCGCCAGTTTCGCCACCTTGGCCAATGATTGGCACCAACGGGGCATCGATGCGGCCGGCCAGCCCGGCCAGGCGCTTTTCGCCACCACCGCCACGCGCACCACCGTGGGCAAGGCCAATGCCGGCCAGGCACCGGTTGACGTGGCGCTGGCCGATGGCGCCACGCCCTTCCCGCAAGGCTATCGGCTGATTGCCGAGGCCGGCGGCTTCACGCTGGCGCGGACTGACAACAGCGCCAGCATCACCGGCACGTCGCCGCTGCTGCTCGATGGCCTGACTGTCACCATCGGCAATGGCTGGGTGAGCGGTGACCAGTGGACCATCGAACCGCTCACCGGCGCTCAGGGCCTGTCGCTGCGCCCCTTGCAGCCGGCCGACGTGGCCGCCGCCGCCCGCTGGCAGATCGATGGCCTACCCACCAATGCCGCACGTGGCCTGCCCGAGATTTTCGACGATGCCACAGCGCTGGCGCTGCCCGGTGGCGACACCACGCCGCCACCGTGGCGCATCACGGTCATTGCCGGCGGGCTGGCCGAAATCCGCGACCCCACCGGGGTCAATCTGCTGGCCACCGTGCCTGCCGATGGCAGCCCGGTGGAAGGCCCCGGTGTGCGCTTCCGCATCCCGGCCGATCCCGCAGAGGGCGACTTGTTCCGCATCGCGCCAACCCCGCCCGGCAGCCAGGACAATCGCAACCTGCTCGATCTGGGCCGGCTGCGCGCCCAGCCTGGCCCCAATGGCACGATCGAAGCCGTGCTGGATGGCGATCTGGCGCGGATTGGCGCGAATGTGAGTGATACCAGACGCTTGGAAGCCGCTGCTGCCAGCCTGAAGGAAGATGCCGCCCGCGCCAATGACGCGGTGTCCGCCGTTGATCTGGAACGGGAGGCAGCCGAGCTGACCCGTCTGCAGGCCGCCTATCGCGCCAATGCCCAGGTGATCGGCGTGGCGCGTGATCTGTTCGATCAGATATTGGGTCTCGCCCGATGATCCCGCCGCTTTCCGCCCGGGTGGGCCATGATGCCGCCGTCCGCCGCCTGAAGGGGCTTTCGGAGCAATTGGCGCAGGTGCAGGAGCAGATCAGCACCGGCAAGAAGCTGCAGAAGCCCGGCGATGATGCCATCGCCTTCGCCCGCATCGCCACGCTGCGCCGCGCCAATGACGGCGCCGAGGTGCAGCGCAAAGCGATGGATGCGGCCAGTGCGCGCCTGTCAGCCAGTGAAGTCGCGCTGGCCGGCATTGCCGATCTGGCGGCGCGGGCCAAGGAACTGGCGCTGGCCGGGCGCAACGGCGCATTGAATGCCGGCGATCGCACGGTTCTGGCGCTGGAGGTGCGCGAATTGCTGGCCGCCGCGCGCGGGCTGGCCGAAGCGCGCGGCGCCGATGGCGAGGCGCTGTTTGCCGGGGTTGGGCTGGCGCCCACCTTCACCGATGACAACGAAGGGCTGGCCGTGTGGGCCGGGCTGGGCCTGCCACCGGAAGTGGCCACCATCGGCCGCCGCATCGCCGCTGGCATCGCCGGACCGGAAGCCTTTGGCGTGACAGCGCCACTCGATCCGCTGGCGCCGCCGCCCGATCCGGAGGTGCCGCCGCCCCCGCGCCAGCGCAATGTCTTCGACAGCCTCGCCCATCTGGCCGACAGCCTGGAGGAGACCCGCCCGCTGTTCTTCGATGCGGCGATGGACGAGGCGATTGCGGCCATCGACGATCATGTGGGTGGCCTGGCCGGCGCGCAGGCGCTGCTGGGCGCGCGGGCGGCGCGACTGGAGGCCGAGACGGAACGGCTGGACCGCAGCCAGCTGGAGATGAAATCCAGCCTGTCAAAGCTGGAGGACACCGACATGACTGAGGCGATTGCCCGGCTTGACCGCCTGTCAGTGGTGCTGGAAGCGGCGCAGGCCAGTTTCGCGCGGGTGTCGCGATTGAGCCTGTGGGACGATATCCGCTAAGGATTCCAACACGGCAGCGATTAAGTCCGGAATGAACGGGCCGTAATCCGGGGGAACCCCTCAACCCCCGGAGCCGGCCCCTGCATGCTGTCCATCATCGGCCTTGTCGTGCTCATCGTCATGGTGTTTGGCGGTTTTGCCATCACCGGCGGCAGCCT
>JAIXQM010000126.1 GCA_027485735.1 Sphingomonadales bacterium
GGCGATGAGTGCCTCTATGGCCGTTACTGGGGCTGCACCGAAGAGGTGCCCTTCCTGCATTTCGAGCTGTGCTATTATCAGGCCATCGAATGGGCCATCGCCAATGGCCGCGCCCGGGTTGAGGCCGGCGCGCAAGGGCAGCACAAGCTGGCGCGCGGCTATCGCCCCACCCCGGTGATCTCTGCGCATTACATCCCCAACCCGGGATTCCGTCAGGCGGTGGCCGATTATCTCGCCCGCGAAACCCAGGCGGTGATCGAGGAAATCGAATATCTGGATCAACATGGCCCGTTCAGGCAGCCGCAAGCCTGAACCGTGCTAGGGTAACTCATGCGACTCATGCTTCTGCTGGCCGTGCTGGCCACTCCCGTCACGGCGACCGAGGTGGTTCGCCTGTCTGACGCACAGCGCGAGGCGGTGATCGCGGCAGCCGCCAACGGCCCCGAACGAACCCCGGTGCTCACCCCCGAACAGGCCAAGCGGCAATCGGTACTCGATCGCTCACTCTACCCGGAATTCTATCAGGACGGGGGCGGCGCGGTGCGGGATCGCAAGGTGCATGGCGAAATGAGCATGTTTGCCGGCAGCGGCGGCACCTTCGGCGTGAGCGGCACCGCCTTGGTGCCCTTAGGGGAGACCGGCACCGCCGCCATATCCGTAATGCAGGGCACCAGCCGCTGGGGCGGGATGTCGGGTTTCGGGTTCGGCTACACCAGCGGTGATGCGCAGAACAATATGATCATCGGCAACAGTTTCGGCGGTTATGGCGGCTTCGGTGCCTTTGGCGGCCCGTTCGGCGGCCCCTGGACCACCCCTTATGGTCAGACCTGGCAGCCAGCCCTGCGGATGCGGCGGCGCTAAATCGGCTGCCCTGCGGCATCGATCCACAGATCATCCGGCAACGTCCGCACCCGCACGCAGCGGCGGCCGTCTTCGGTGTAGGTGATGATATCGGTGGGCGCACGCGTGCCCACCACCAGCAGGCGCGCCGGTTGATCGCTCGCATTTTCCAGATGATGCCCGGCGGCCACCCCGGCCGCAAAGGTCGCGGCATCGCCAGGCTGCATCGGCGTCACCACCCCGCCTTCGTGCAGCAGCAGGCTACCCTCCAGCAGCAACAGCATCTCGTCTTCATGGGCATGCCAGTGATTGCGTGACGTGGAAGCCCCCGGCGGGATGGTCTGGATGAGCGCGCCGAGTTGTTGAAGCCCATCTGGCCCACTGATCCACTGCGACCGAATGGTGCCGCCGGGCGCATCCTCATTCTCGGTTGGCATCGCGTCCGGCCTGATCAGCGGCATGGGTCAATCCCTCAGTGCAGGGCAATATTGTCGATCAGCCGCGTTGTGCCGATCACGCCGGCCACCATCAGCCGTGCACCCGGCGCCGGGGTGCCCAGGCTGTGCAGCGTCTCGCCATCAACAAGTTCCAGATAATCCAGCCGCACGAAACCGGCAGACTTGACGGTGCGTTCACCGGCGGCCAGCGCTGCAGCCACCGGCATGCCATTCAGGATAGCTTGCCGCGTCGCTTGCAGCGCCTGCGGCAGCGCCAGCGCGCGGCTGCGTTCATCCGCCGAAAGATAGGCGTTGCGGCTGGACAGGGCCAATCCATCATCATCGCGCACGATGGCGCAGCCGTGGATTTCGGTGCCGATATCCAGATCCGCTGCCATGCGCTTGACGATGGCCAGCTGCTGCCAGTCTTTCTCCCCGAACACTGCCGCATCGGCACCAGCGGCGCTCAGCAACTTGGCCACCACGGTCGCCACGCCATCGAAATGCCCCGGCCGCACCCGGCCGCACAACAGATCGGGCAGGCCGCCCACCCGCACGAAGCTGGCAAAGCCCGGCGGATACATGGTGGCGACATCCGGGGCGTAAAGCAGACTGCAACCTGCGCCGGCGAGCTTCACGGCATCGCCGGCTTCATCACGCGGATAGCGGGCCAGATCCTCGTTGGGGCCGAACTGCTTGGGATTCACGAAGATCGAAGCGACCACGACATCGGCCAGTGTGAGGCCTTTCGTCACCAGTGCCAGATGGCCGGCGTGCAGCGCGCCCATGGTCGGCACGAAGGCGACACGCTTGCCAGCGGCCTGCCAGGCCCGCACCTGGGCGCGCAGTTCGGCGGGCGTTCGCAGGGTGGGCAGTGTGTTGGTCATGCAGTCTTCACCAAGGAGCACCCGCAAGGGGCGTTGACAGGCTGGCGGCGCTGTGGGCGATACGGAACCACAGTGCAAGCCAGAACAAGGGATAATCGTGACTGCTCATGTGATCGTGCTCGCCAATGAAAAGGGCGGCACCGGCAAATCGACCACCGCCGTGCATATCGGCGTTGCCCTGGCACTTGCCGGCAAGCAGACCGCGCTGATCGATCTCGACAGCCGCCAGCGCACCTCCACCCGCTATCTGGAAAACCGCTGGAACCACGCCCAGCGCCACGGCATCACCCTGCCCGGCCCGGCTGCGGTTGTGGTGGCCGATGGCGACGGCGCCGAAGCCGAACTGGCGATGCGCTTCCAGCAGGCGCGCGGCCAAGATTTCATCGTGGTTGATTCGCCCGGCCGCGATTCGGCGCTGGCCCGCGCCGCCATGGCCCATGCCGACACGCTGGTGACACCAATCAACGACAGTTTCGTCGATTTCGATCTGATCGGCGAAGTGGATGGCGACACGTTCGAAGTGAAGAAGCCCAGCTTCTATGCCGAAATGGTCTGGGAAGCCCGCACCCGCCGTGCCCGTGAAGA
>JAIXQM010000216.1 GCA_027485735.1 Sphingomonadales bacterium
GTATGCGCCCGATATCAACGCCCTGTTGCCGGGCAACGCCCTGGTGGTTGCCGAGCCGAAATGAGGCCAGACTTGCGGCGCGCGCGCGCCTTGCCCCTCGTGCTGCTGGCGTTGCTCGGGCTGCTACTGTGGCGCACGCAGCCGGCGGCGGTGCCAGAGTTCGCGTCGCTGGTGGCGCAGCCGGGCAGCGAAGCCGTGCTGCTCGACCGGCAGGGCCGCGAACTCGCCCGTCGCCGCACCGATCCCGACACGCGCCGGCTCGACTGGTTGCCTCTGAATGCCATCAGCCCCGATCTGGTGCGCCGTCTGGTGGCGGCGGAGGACAAGCGCTTCTGGCAGCATGGCGGCATCGACTGGCGGGCGGTGGCCGCTGCGGCACGGGACGGGCGCGGTGCTTCCACCATCTCGATGCAGGTCGCCGCATTGATCGATCCCGGCCTTGGCCGCGCCGGGCAACGCGGGGCGCTGCAGAAGCTCGCCCAGATGCGCGCCGCGCGCGCGCTGGAGGCACGGTGGAGCAAGCAGCAGATCCTTGAAGCCTGGCTCAATCTGCTGCCGCTGCGCGGCGACGTGGTGGGCGTCGATGCCGCCGCGCGCCTGCTCGCCGGTCGACCGGCGGCAACGCTTGCGCCCGAGGAAAGTGCCGTGCTGGTGGCGCTGGCCCGCCGCCCGTCCGCCCCGCCCGAATCCGTGCTCAGGCGCGCCTGCCGGGCCGCGCCCGGTCTCGATTGCACCAGCATTGCGCTGGCCGCCGCGCGCCTGCTGGGGCCGCGCCAGCGATTGGACAGTAACGAACTCGCTCCGCATTTGGCGACACGCCTGCTGCCACCCGGCACGCGCGGCGTGGTGCGCACCAGCATCGATGCCGATGTGCAGCGGCTGGTCCGCACGGCGCTCGATCGGCAACTGACGGCGCTTGGCCAGCGCAACGTGCGCGATGCCGCCGCCGTGGTGGTGGACAATGAAACCGGCCGCATACTGGCCTGGGTGGGCAGCGCCGGTGCGGCCAGCCGGGCGGCGGCCGTGGATGGCGTCACCGCGCCGCGCCAGGCCGGATCGACGCTGAAGCCGCAGCTCTATGCGCTGGCGCTGGAACGGCGGTTGCTCACGGCGGCGTCGCTGCTCGATGACAGCCCGGTCGATCTGGAAACCGCCACCGGGCTTTATATTCCGCAAAATTATGATCGCGGGTTTCGTGGGGCGGTGTCGGTACGCACGGCGCTGGGTAACAGTTTGAACGTGCCGGCCGTGCGCGCCTTGCTGCTCACCGGGGTCGAACCTTTCCGCCAGCGTCTGTTCGACGTCGGCTATCGCGGCATTGATCGGCCGGGGGATTATTATGGTTTTTCCCTGGCGCTGGGTTCTGCGGAGGTGACATTGCTGGAACAGGCCGCCGCTTTCCGCGCGCTGGCGCTCGGCGGGCGCGGTGGGCCGCTTAGCCTCGATCCAGTAACGCGGCCAGAAACCGCGCAGGTGATCGACCCTCAGGCCGCCGCCATCGTGCGCGAACTTCTGGCCGACACGGCCGCCCGCAGCGCCAGTTTCGGCGAGGAATCCGGCTTGTCGCTGCCGTTCCCGGCGGCGGTGAAAACCGGCACATCCAAGGCCATGCGGGACAATTGGTGCATCGGCTTTTCGCGGCGCTTCACCGTGGCGGTGTGGGTGGGCAATTTCGAAGGCGATGCGATGATCGGCGTCTCCGGCACAAGCGGTGCCGCGCCCGCATGGGCGGCGATCATGCTGGGGCTGCACGATGGCGCACCGCCGGCTGGATGGTCGCTGCCGGCTGGAGTCGAACGCCGCCGCGTCAGCTTTCAGCCTGCCGTCGAACCGCCGCGTGAGGAACTGTTCCTGCCCGGCACGTGGCAGCCGGTGTTCGCGCTGGCCACCCCGGCCGAACAGGCGCCGCGCCTGGTCGCGCCCAGCGATGGCAGCCTGATCGCAATCGATCCCGATATCCCGCCGGCACGGCAACTGCTGGTGATCCGCAGCATTGGCCAGCGGCCCGGACTGTTCATCGCCGTGGACGGCCGCCGCCTGCCTGGCCTGCCGGCGCGCTGGGCACCAGTGCCGGGCCGGCACGAAATCAGCCTGACCGACGGGCAGACAACCTATGACCGGGTGCGGGTGACGGTGCGGTGAGCGCCGTTAGGGGCACCAGTGGATGTCGATGTCCATGTCCAGTTCGGCCAGCAAACGGCCGATCGGGAGCGTGCTACTCGCGCCTTGCTTGAGCGCCTGTTCCACCACCTTGCGCTTGGCCTTGCCCTGCAGAACCAACGTGACGGTGCGGGCCGTCACCAATGTGGGGCCCGTAAGAGTCACGCGATTCACCGGGGCATTGGCGGGCAGTGGATCGGGGCGCACGCCCAGCGCACGGCGCGCCTTGGGGCCAGCGATGGCGGCATCGAAATCCGGGCCGGGGAAGATCGAGGCGGTGTGGCCATCCTCGCCCACGCCCAGCCAGGCCACATCGAGCGGCCAATCGAATTCGGCGATGCGTTCGTCCGCTGCGCGACCAGCGGCGACCGGATCCTTCTCGCCAGCCGTCAACGGCACCACGCGGGCCTTCTTGGGCAGGAACAGCCGTGCCAGCGCGCCGGCATTGGACATCGGATCCGTCACCGGTACCAGCCGATCATCAGTGGGCAGGATGGTGACGTCGGCCCATTCGATCTTCATGTCGGCCAGCAGCTTCAGCGCCGGCAGCGGGGTGGCGCCACCGGGAAAGGCGACCAGCGCCCGGCCACGCGCTTCCAGCGCCTGGCCGATAATATAAGCGATGTCGCCGGCTACGGCCTCGGCCATCTCGTCGGCGTCGTCATATTCCCACCATTCGGCATCAATCACGCATCATTCTCCAGAAACGGGCACGGTGTAGTTGAGGCCGAGCCGGCCGCCGTCCGCATAGATGGTCTCGCCGGTAATGTAACTGGCGTCGTCGCTCAACAGGAAGGCGGCGATGGCGGCGATTTCTTCCGGCTCACCGGCGCGGCCCATCGGCGTGCGCGACATGATCTGGCGGCGCGCTTCTTCGCTGGCCATCACCGCCTGTTTGGCGAGATCAGTAAGGATGGTGCCTGGCCCGATGCCGACCACGCGAATATTGTGCGGCGCCAGCGCGATGGCGGTGTTCTTCGTCAACTGGTTCAGCCCGCCCTTGGCGACGTTGTAGGCCAGCAGCGCCGGGATAGTGAGCACGGCATTCACGCTGGACATGTTGACGACCACGCCGCCGCCGGCCGCGATCAGGTGCGGTGCGGCCAGCTGCGTGGCGTGGAAAGCGGCGGTGAGATTGGTGGCGATGACGCGATCGAACTGTTCGGGCGTTTCGGTGAGAATGTCGCCCTTCACTGCGATGCCAGCGTTGTTGATCAGGCCATCAAGGCCGCCCCAGCGCTCCACAGTGGCGGTGATAGCGGCAGCGATCTGGTCGCGGCTGGTCACGTCGCAATGGATGAAGGCGGCGGCTTCGCCCAGTTCGGCGGCGCGCTCGGCGCCTTCCGGCAGCACGTCGGCCAGCATGACCCGCGCGCCTTCGGCCACAAGGCGCTGGGCGATGGCGAGGCCAATGCCGCGGGCGGCCCCGGTGATGAGATAGCGGCGGTTGTGGAGGCGTTGCATGGCTGCGGTGTAGCGGAGGCCGCCGCGTTTGTCATGCTGGCGCAGGCCAGCATCCATTGTGCCGATTTGCACAAAGATGGCCGCTTGTGCGCTTGCGGTGCGGTGGATGCTGGCCTGAGCCAGCATGACACCTCACTCCGTCAGTTCGCTCCACACGCCCTTGAGCTTGTCGAAGAAGCCCTGGCTCTTCGGCGTGTTGCGGCCGCCTTCGGTGCCTTCGATGGCGCGGAATTCCTCCAGCAGTTCGCGTTGGCGGGCGGTGAGCTTGACCGGGGTTTCCACTTCGACCTGGATGACCAGATCGCCGGCGCCGCCGCCGTTCAGACTGGGCATGCCCTTGCCGCGCACGCGGAACTGCTTGGCGGTCTGGGTGCCGGCGGGGATCTTGATCGTCGTCTGCTGCTTGTCGAGGCTGGGCACGTCGATCTCGCCGCCAAGTGCGGCCAGGGTGATCGACAGCGGTGCGATGGCATAAAGCGTGGTGCCGTCGCGCTTGAACACGTCATGCGATTTCAGGTGGACAAAGATATAGAGATCGCCCGCCGGGCCACCGCGCGTGCCGGCTTCGCCTTCACCGGCCACCCGGATGCGGGTGCCATCGTCCACACCCTTGGGCACGTTGACGTTGATGGTCTTCTGCTGTTCCACCCGGCCGGCGCCGCCGCAGCTTTCGCACGGATCGGCGATCACCTGGCCCTGGCCGTGGCAGGCTGGGCAGGTGCGTTCCACCATGAACAGGCCCTGGCGCATACCAACGCGGCCATTGCCGCCACAGGTGGTGCAGGCGCGGGCCGAGGTGCCGGGCTTGGCGCCATTGCCGCCGCAGGGCTTGCAGGCTGCAGCGACATCTATGGTCAGTGTCGCCTGGCGGCCATTATAGGCCTCCTCCAGCGACATTTCGAGATCGTAGCGCAGATCGCTGCCGCGCGTCGGCCCACCACGCCTGCCACGGCCACCGCCGCCGCCCATGAATTCGCCGAACACGCTTTCGAAGATATCGGCAAAACCGCCGAAATCCTGAGCGCCGCCACCGCCGCCCCCACCTTGCCGGAAAGCAGCATGGCCAAAGCGATCGTACGCGGCCCGCTTCTGCGGATCCTTCAGCACGTCATAGGCTTCGCTGATCGATTTGAACTTCTGCTCGGCTATGGCATCGCCGGGGTTCTTGTCCGGATGCCATTTCATCGCCAGCCGGCGATAGGCGGATTTCAGCACCGCCTCGTCGGCACCGCGTTCCACCTCCAGGAGTTCATAAAAGTCGATTTCGGTGGCCATGCTTCAGTCGCCCCACAACAAACGCAGAAGTGCGCCCGCATCGCTGCGGGCGCTCTCCGGCGACTGACTTACTTCTTGTTTTCGTCCCCGCCGCCATCAACATCGGTGAACTCGGCGTCCACCACGTCGTCGCTGGCCGGCTTGGCTTCGCTGCCGGCGGCATCGGCCTTCTCCTGCTCGGCCTGATACACGGCCTCGCCCAACTTCATGGCGACCTGGCCCAGTGCCTGCACCTTGGCGTTGATGGCATCGGCATCGCCCGAATCCAGCACCGCTTTCACATCGGCGACGGCGGCTTCGATGCTGGCCTTCACATCTGGGCCAACCTTGTCGCCATGCTCGACCAACTGGCGTTCCGTGGAGTGCACCAGGCTGTCGGCCTGGTTGCGGGCTTCAGCGGCGGCGCGGCGCTTTTTGTCTTCCTCGGCAAAGGCCTCGGCATCGCGCACCATCTTGTCGATATCGTCCTTGGAAAGGCCGCCCGACGGCTGGATGCGGATCTGCTGTTCCTTGCCGGTGCCCTTGTCCTTGGCGTTGACCGAAACAAGGCCGTTGGCGTCGATGTCGAAGGTCACTTCGATCTGCGGCACACCGCGCGGGGCCGGCGGGATGCCAACCAGATCGAACTGGCCCAGGATCTTGTTGTCCGCCGCCATCTCGCGCTCACCCTGGAACACCCGGATGGTCACGGCCGACTGGTTGTCGTCAGCGGTCGAATAAACCTGGCTCTTCTTGGTCGGGATCGTGGTGTTGCGATCGATCATGCGGGTGAACACGCCGCCCAGCGTTTCGATGCCCAGCGACAGCGGAGTCACATCGAGCAGCAGCACATCCTTCACGTCGCCCTGCAGCACGCCGGCCTGAATCGCGGCGCCCATGGCCACCACTTCATCCGGGTTGACGCTGGTGTTGGGCTCCTTGCCGAACAATTCCTTCACGAACTGTCGCACACGCGGCATGCGGGTCATGCCGCCGACCAGGATCACTTCATCCAGATCGCTGGCCTTCACGCCGGCTTCCTTGATGGCATCGAGGCACGGCTTGCGGGTGCGCTCGATCAGGTCGAGCACCAGCTTTTCCAGATCGGTGCGGGTGAGGTTCTTGACGAGGTGCTTCGGCCCGTTCTGATCGGCGGTAATGAAGGGCAGGTTCACTTCGGTCGCGGCCGAGGACGACAGCTCGATCTTGGCCTTTTCCGCGGCTTCCTTCAGGCGCTGCAGGGCCAGCTTGTCCTTGGTCAGGTCGATGCCTTCGGCCTTCTTGAAATCGGCCGACAGGAATTCCACCAGCTTGGCGTCAAAGTCTTCGCCGCCCAGGAAGGTGTCACCCGACGTGCTCTTCACTTCGAACACGCCATCGCCCAGTTCGAGGATGGAGATATCGAAGGTACCGCCACCAAGGTCATAGACGGCGATGGTCTTGGCGTCGTTCTTCTTGTCGAGGCCATAGGCCAGCGCAGCGGCGGTCGGCTCGTTGATGATGCGCAGCACTTCAAGGCCGGCGATCTTGCCGGCGTCCTTGGTGGCCTGGCGCTGGGCGTCGTTGAAATAGGCCGGCACGGTGATCACGGCCTGGGTCACGGTTTCGCCCAGATAGGCTTCAGCCGTTTCCTTCATCTTCTGCAGGATGAAGGCGGAAATCTGCGACGGGCTATAATCCTGGCCACCGGCATTCACCCAGGCATCGCCATTGGTGCCGCGCGCGATGGTGTAGGGCACCAGGCCGGAATCCTTGGTGGTCAGCGGATCGTCAAAGCGGCGGCCGATCAGACGCTTCACGGCAAAGACGGTGTTGGACGGGTTCGTGACGGCCTGGCGCTTGGCCGGCTGGCCTACAAGGCGCTCACCATCCTTGGTGAACGCGACCTGCGACGGCGTCGTGCGCGCGCCTTCGGCATTTTCGATCACCTTCGGCGCAGAGCCTTCCATCACAGCCACGCAGCTGTTGGTGGTGCCCAAATCGATCCCGATAACCTTCGCCATGGTCTGTCACTTCCTGTTCTGTGGGCCCGAACCCCAAGCGCCCCATGAAGGCAGCGCGGCACGGTCCGTCCCCGGTTGATGCTGTTGGCCGGTGCCCCGGCCGATGAATGTCGTAACGGCGATATAGGAAGCGATTCCGGGGCTGCAAGACGGCGGCGATGCGATTAACTGCACAGGTGATGTCGAATCCCCACCCTGCGACCATCCGCGCGCTGACCAGCGCCGAGATTGAACTGGCCGCCAGCGTGTTCGGGCCGGCGCTGGATGTGGCTGCGGTCACTGTGCGGCGCGCCAAGTTCTGGGCGCTGCACCCGTGGTGGGTGACGATGGCGCCCGATGGCCATGTCTGGTGCCATCCCAATGGTTTCAACTGGGCAGCCGATTATGCAGCCGAGCCGGTTTCGGCCCAGGCGCATCTCATCCACGAACTGGTGCATGTCTGGCAGGTTCAGACCGGCGGGCACCTGGCGCTGCGCCGGCCGCCCTTTGCGCGCTATGGCTATGCCATCACGCCGGGCAAGCCGTTCCACCGCTACGGCATCGAACAACAGGCCTGCATCGTTGAACATGCCTTCCGGGCGCGGGCCAGGAACGACGACGAAACGCTGGCGCGGCTCGCGCCGATCCTGCCCTTTCCCGGCTGGGGATAGAGCCGGTCAGGCGTAGCCGCGCTCGCGCTGGATGGTCAGGTCGCACGGCCGGCACAGCACCCGCACATTGCCATCAACATCGCCCTTCTCGGCGGCCAGACGGTCAAGCACGGTGTCATGCTCCGGCAACGGCTTGGCGCATTTGGCGCACTGGCCGTTTTGCGCCTTGGCCGTGCGCGCCTTCAACGATTGGCGGGCGTTGGGCTTGCCGCGCTCGTCATAGGTCAATTCCTTGTAGATCTTGCGGTTGAGGGCAAAGCGCAGCCGCTCGTCCTCTCCCGCCGCTTCGTCAATGCGCGCCCTGAACTCGGCCAACAGGGTGCGGGCGACGGCCAGTTCGGCCTCGTCCAGGGTGCGATTGATCGTCATGGTTTCGATACCTCGATGAGCAGCTTGCCGAAATTGCCGCCAGTGTAGAGCTCTTTCACCGCGCTTACGGCGTTTTCGAGGCCAGGGCGAATGTCCTGACGCGTTTTTAGCTGGCCGCCCAGCATCCAGCCGGCCAGCGCCATGCCGCTTTCGCCGAAGCGCGGGGCGAAATCGGTAACAATGAAGCCGCGGATCAGCAAACGCCGCATCAGGATCATGGTCCAGAAACCCGGCGGTTCGGTAGGGGTGACGTCGTTGTAGCTGGAGATCATCCCGCACAGCGCGATGCGGCCGAACAGCTTCATGCGCTTCATCACTTCGACCATGATCGGCCCGCCGACCTGTTCGAAATTGATGTCGATGCCGCCAGGCGCCAGCCGATCAAGCGCGGCGCCGACATCTTCGTTCTTGTAATCGATGCAGGCATCAAAGCCGAGTTCGTTCACGACATAATCGCACTTGGCCTTGCCGCCGGCGATGCCGATGACGCGGCAGCCCTTGATCTTGCCGATCTGGCCAACAATCTGGCCGACGCCGCCAGCCGCAGCGGAAACGACCAGCGTCTCGCCCGGCTTAGGCTGGCCGATATCGAGCAGGCCGAAATAGGCCGTGGGGCCAACCAGCGCCAATGTGCCGTAACTGGCCGCCAGCGGCACGCCCGGCAATTGCGGAAGCGGCGACATGAAGCTGCCATCGGAAATGATGTGATCGGCCCATTCGCCCAGGCCCGCCATGATCTGGCCCGGTTCGACGCCGGCCTTGCGGCTGGCCACAACCCGCCCGCACACGCCGGCGCGCATCGGGGCGCCCAGCTCCACAGGCGGCATGTACTGCTCTTGATCGCTCATCCAGATGCGGTTGGTGGGATCGAGCGACATGTAGATGACGGCAAGGAGGAACTGGCCATCGGCCAACTCCGGAAGAGCTTCGTTCACCAGTTCCAGATCGCTGTCGGCGATATCGCCTACCGGCCGGCGCGCCAGTTTCCACACCTTGCGTATCATCATGCCTCTCCCCGTTTGATGTCGTCCAGAAAATCCCGAAGTGCGGCGGCCGCCACCGGCTCCATCAGCGTGGGCGCATGGCCGACGCCCGGCACCGTCACCGCCGTCACACCGGGCAGGCGGCGCTGCATCTGGGCTTGTGTCGCCGCCGAAAACACGTCCGACAATAAGGCGCGCAAGGACAATAACGGCAGGCCCTTGAGACTGTCGAACGCTGCCCAATCATCGGCGCCGGCATCGCCGTGCGGCAACCGGAGCGGTTCGGCGATGCGTGGATCATAATCGAAGATGATACGGCCCTGCGGCCCCACCCGGCACAGGCGCTTGGCAAAGGCCAGCCACTCGTGCAGCCCCCAATCGGGGTGGATGGCCGCGTTGCGCACCCCCAGTTCGCGGGCGGCATGCACCCAGGTCATCCAGTTGCCGCCGCGCCCCACATTGGCCTGCAAGCGCTTGAGGCCCGCCGGCTCGATGGCCGGGCCGATGTCGTTCAGCACCACGCCGGCCATGCGGGCGCGGTGTGCGGTCGTCATCCGCAAGGCGAGCAGCCCGCCCATCGAGGCGCCGATCACCACGAAGCGATCCACCCCGGCCGCATCCAGCACCAGCGACAGATCGCGCAGATAGGTGAGCGAGACATAGGTGAGCGAATCGCGCGCCCAGCCCGATTCGCCGCGGCCGCGCAGATCGGGCGCGATCAGGCGCCAATCGGCTCCCAGCGATTCGGCGAGCGGGGCAAAATCGGCGCCGTTGCGGGTGAGGCCGGCCAGGCACAGCAGCGCCGGGCGACCGGGCGGAACGCGAGGATCATGATGTTCGTGCCAGCACAGCCGCACGCTATCGCCCGTGAACGCATAGCCTTTCTGCCAGCCGGGTGCCGGTTCGGGCCGTGAAGCCGGAGCAGAGAAGGGGGCGACGGCCATATTTTGACTCTGACTCAACTCTCTTGTTATAGGAAGCCATTACCGTGGGGGTAAGAAAGAACAGCTAAAGTGGCAACGCGCGCGCTCGATTCTCGTGGTTCCAATGCCAGCACGGCCCGCACCGGTGGCCGCGCTGCCCCGCGTGCCGCATCAGGCGTGGCCGACATGCGGGCCCGCCGGTATGACCCGACCGAAACCAAGGCGCGGGTCCTGGCTGCGGCCCACATGCTGTTTTCCCGCCAGGGCTTTGCCGCCACCGGCACCGCCGACATTGCCCGTGAAGCCGACGTTTCGGAAGGCTCGATCTTCTATCATTTCGGCTCCAAGAAGGCGTTGCTCCAGGAATTGGGCCGACGCCATGGCGAAGCGATGATCGCCGCCATGGAAGAGGGCTACACACTCGAAGATCTGGAACCCGGCATCACCGTCCCGCGCGTGTTGCGTTTCGTGCGCGACAACATGATCTGGGAAGGCGCGGAAGCAGAATGCGCCGATTGCGGGCCAAAGGCAGCGATGGCCTCCAACCCCGATGCCGAACCCTTCTATCATGCCGCCAAGGCGGTCACGACCGACTGGATCAAGCGCCACATGCAGGCCGCCCTGGTTAAGCGCGGCGTGACCGGTGTGGACATCGAGATCGCCGCCAGCTTCACCCACCATGTCGTTGGCGATGCCATCGATCGCTGGCTGTGCGCTGCTTCCCCGGAAGAGGCGGACCGCGTCGAGCGCGAGACCGTGCGCTACATCCGCGCCGCCAGCGGATATCCACTGGATTGAGGTGCCGGCTGCGGTCATAGGTTTGCGCCATGGCCGACTTCACCCCTGAAACCACCATCCTGGAACTGGGCGCGGACTTTTTCGATCCCGTCGAAGCTGCCCCGTTTCCCCAGACCATCCTGCGTTTCCGCAACGACCGCGCCGCCGAACAGGTGGGGCTGGCCGGGCTGAGTGATGATGCGTGGGTACAGCATTTCGGCCGCTTCACCCCCCTGCCCGGCAGCCTGACCGGGCCGCTGGCGCTGCGCTATCACGGCCACCAGTTCCGCACCTACAACCCCGATCTTGGCGACGGCCGCGGCTTCCTGTTCGCGCAGTGCCGCGATGATCAAGGCCGGTTAATGGATCTTGGCACCAAGGGCAGCGGTACCACGCCGTGGAGCCGGATGGGCGATGGCCGCCTGACCCTGAAAGGCGCAGTGCGCGAAATCCTTGCCACCGAAATGCTGGAGGCGCTGGGCGTCGCCACCAGCCGCACGTTCAGCGTGATCGAGACCGGCGAAAAGCTGATCCGCAGCGACAAACCCTCGCCCACCCGCGCCGCCGTCTTGGTCCGCCTCAATCACAGCCACGTGCGCTATGGCAGCTTCCAGCGCCAGGCCTTCCACCAGAACCGCGAGGGGCTGATAAAACTGGTCGATTACGGCCTCACCCATCTCGCACCCGAAGCCAGCGGCCCCACGCCGGTGGCGGCGCTGGTTGACCACGCGGTGAAGGGCGCGGCGCGCATGGCGGCACAATATATGGCCGCCGGCTTCGTGCACGGCGTGCTCAACACCGACAATATCAACATCACCGGCGAAAGCTTCGATTACGGCCCCTGGCGCTTTGCCCCGGCCTGGGATGCCGGCTTCACCGCCGCCTATTTCGATCATGGCGGCCTCTATGCCTTTGGCCGCCAGGCCGAAGCCCTGCAATGGAACCTGTATCAGCTGGGCAGCGCGTTGCGGCTGATCGCCGAGACCGACGAGCTGAAAGGCCCGCTCGAAACCTATCCCCTACGCTATCGCGCGGCGCTGTCGGACGCGGTGCTGGGCCGGCTCGGCGTCAAGCGGCTGGGGCCAAGCGAGGACGAAGTGCTGGTGGAAGCCATCCAGAAGGCACTGGTCACAACCCAGATGGACCCGGATCGTTTCTTCTTCGATTGGCGCGGCGGCGTGCGGCGCGGGGCATCCGTGGCCGACCCGCACTACAGCCACGACGGCTTCACGGATTTCCTGGCGCTCATCCCCGATTTCGCGGCCGGCGCGCCGTCACACACTTACTGGTCAGACGAAGCCCCCTGCACCATGCTGATCGACGAGCTGGAAGCCCTGTGGGCACCCATCGCCGAGCGTGACGACTGGGCACCGCTCCACACCAAGATCGCCGCGATCAGGCGCATGGGCGAGGCGCACGCGCAGGGTTAGCGCGCCAGCATCGGTCCCAGCGCCTTGCCGCCGAAGATGTGCACATGCAGATGCGGCACTTCCTGGTGGGCATTCACCCCGGCGTTGGCGAGCAGACGATAGCCCGGCTCTTCCAGCCCCAGCAGCTTGGCCACTTCCCCCACCGCGCGCACGAACCCGGCGATTTCCGCCTCGCTCGCGGTGGCCGAAAAATCCGCCCAGCTGCGGTACGGCCCCTTGGGGATCACCAGCACATGGGTGGGCGCCTGCGGGTTGATGTCGTGGAAGGCCAGCGCGTGCGGCGTTTCGTGGACGCGCTTGCACGGGATCTCGCCGCGCAGGATGCGGGCGAAGATATTGTTCTCGTCATAGGCACCAAGGGCGTCCACAGGCATGTTGAAGGCTCCCACGCAATCTCCGCCTGTTCGTATCACCACTGCCGCAACCGGCAAGACCTGCCCGCAAGGATCAACACCATGTCTGCCGATTCCAGCGACGAAGATTATGTCTATGACGAGGTCAGCGGCGAATGGCTGCCCGCCGCCGAACTGCGGGCGCGGGCGCCGGCGGCCGATCCCGACGTGGTGGAAGTGCGCGATTCCGTCGGCAATCTGCTCGCCGATGGCGACCAGGTGACCTTGATCAAGGATCTCGACGTGAAGGGCGCCGGCCAGACACTGCGCCGCGGCACGCTGATCAAGTCGATCCGCCTCACCGGCGACCCCCAGGAGATCGACTGCAGGTTCGACGGCATCAAGGGCCTCGTGCTGCGCGCCGAGTTCGTCAAGAAGCGCTGATCAGAGATTTCTTGCGTCCGCGCAGCTGCGGGCTTATTCACCTCGCGCTCGCACCCGTCCTGGCGTGCGGCAGGCTTCACCACACCATCGCCGCGTATCTGAGCCACGCGCTCGTCGCCGCGAAGCCGAAAGACTGACATGCACCTCCAAGAACTCAAGAAAACGCCGCCCGCCGAACTGGTGGCCATGGCTGAGGAAATGGGCGTCGAGAACGCCTCCACCTTGCGCAAGCAGGACATCATTTTCGGCATCCTGAAAGCCGCTGCCGAAGCCGGCACCGAAGTGATGGGCGCCGGCACCATCGAGGTGATGCCCGATGGCTTCGGTTTCATGCGCTCGGCCGATGCCAGCTATCTCGCCGGCCCTGACGATATTTACGTGAACCCGCAGATCGTGCGCCGCTATGGCCTGCGCACCGGTGACACGGTGGAAGGCGAGATCAGCTCGCCCAAGAACGGCGAACGCTATTTCGGCCTCAACAAGGTGACGGCGATCAATTTCGACGATCCCGAAGCCGTGCGCCACCGGGTGAATTTCGACAACCTCACCCCGCTCTACCCGGATGAAAAGCTCAACCTCGAGCTGGGCGACCCGACCAGCAAGGACAAGACCGGCCGGGTGATCGACATTGTCGCGCCGCTGGGCAAGGGCCAGCGCTGCCTGATCGTCGCCCCGCCGCGCGTCGGCAAGACGATCATGATGCAGAATATCGCCAAGGCGATCAGCGCCAACCATCCGGAATGTTTCCTGATGGTGCTGCTGATTGACGAGCGCCCCGAAGAAGTCACCGACATGCAGCGCACGGTGAAGGGCGAGGTGATCTCCTCCACCTTCGACGAGCCCGCCACCCGCCACGTGCAGGTGGCCGAAATGGCGATCGAGAAGGCCAAGCGCCTGGTGGAACACAAACGCGACGTGGTCATCCTGCTCGACAACATCACCCGCCTGGGCCGCGCCTACAACACGGTCGTCCCCAGTTCCGGCAAGGTGCTGACCGGCGGTGTGGACGCCAACGCCCTGCAGCGCCCCAAGCGCTTTTTCGGCGCGGCGCGCAACATCGAGGAGGGTGGCAGCCTGACCATCATCTCCACCGCGCTGATCGACACCGGCAGCCGCATGGATGAAGTGATCTTCGAAGAGTTCAAGGGCACCGGCAACGCCGAAATCGTGCTGGACCGCAAGATCGCCGACAAGCGCGTCTTCCCGGCCATCGACATCGGCAAGAGCGGCACCCGCAAGGAAGAGCTCTTGGTGGACAAGGAAACGCTGTCCAAGATGTGGGTGCTGCGCCGCATCCTGATGCAGATGGGCTCGACCGATGCGATCGAGTTTTTGATGGACAAGATGAAGGACAGCGTGACGAACGCGGATTTCTTCAATGCGATGAATAAGTAGTGAGGCGGCGCGAAGATAGCGGAGCTATTTTCCGACTCGCCGAACGGTCGGCCAGCGACCAAAAAAGGGCGGCCCCAACAGGCCGCCCTTTCTTTGTGTCGTCTGACGGCGTGGCTCCGCCACGCTCTTCCTGCCAACTTCCTTCGCGCCCTAAGCGGACTCGGTGGCTTAGCCACCGGCCGCGTCCTCCTGGTGCAAAAGCAGGTACAGCTCAAAGGTAGACAATTCACCGTAATGACGGATAGTTTGGCGATCCAACTAGGAGTCAAGTATGGGGAAAGATCGCAACCAGCCTGGTGGTCCAAAGGGCGGCTCAAACACTTTCGGCGACGAGTTGGGTAAGCGTCATCAAAACGTGTCATCAGATGAACCTAGACCTCAGCGGCCGCCACAAGAGGACAAGTCAAATGGCGGAAATCGGAAGGGATGATTTGCTTTTTGCTGCTGAGGTGGCAACCCGATATCATCGGCGGCGAGCGACCTTTTTGGCCGACTCTGACAGATTACTGACATTCTTTCAGTTGCTGGCGGGCGCAAGCGCATTTGGGACATTGATCACCGCCGGCGGCACGTTGTTTGCTCAGTGGGCTACGGCTTTGGTGACAGGGGCTGCAACCATTCAAGCTGTTTTTGGAATGTCGGTGGCGGCTTGCAGGCACGAAGCATGGCTCAAGCGTTGGAGCGACCTTCTGGTTGATATCCGCCTTAACGTGAATCCCGATGCCGCCACTTTGGCGAGTTGGGAGCGCCAACGGGCTATGATTGAGCAGGAACACGTTGGCGAGCTGCGCGCGCTCGAACGTGATTGCCATAATAAGGCGCGAAGGGCGCTAGGCTGGCAGGGCGAAGAAAAGCGAATTGGAGTCATGCAGAAACTACTGATTCAAGTGGTCAGTTTTCCGACTTGAGCGCAGCTGCTGGGTCACCACTTTTCGAGTAAATTAACCTCTCGCCTTCCCGCAAGCAGGAGGGGAGCAGCGCACCTTCACCCCACAATCGCCTTCCTTACCTCAGCCGACCCCCAATCCAGCGTCCCCGAAACCCGCCAGATCTCCTTGCCCTGCTCATCATACAGGATCGTCACCGGCAGCCCCTTGGCCTTGATCGCCTCGGCATAGCTGCCCGGCTGATCCAGCCCGGTTTCGATATTCTTGAACTTGTCCGTGCCCCAGAATTTGTCGACCGCCTGCCAGCCTTCCATGTCTTCGGAAATCGGCAGCACCATCACCGGCACTTCCCCGGCCAGCTTGTCCAAAGCCGGCATTTCCGCGATGCACGGCGCGCACCAGGTCGCCCACAGGTTGACCAGCATCTTCATGCCCTTGTGGTCAGCCAGTTTCTGCTTGGTGCCGCCCTTCATCTCCCACTCGACGGCCGCCGGACCGGGTTCGCCAGCATGGCTGCGATCGATGGTGTTGATCGGCACTTCACCGGCCTTGGCAGCAGTCGCGGCCGGCTTTTCCGGGGCCGTGGGGGCCGCCTGGTTGCAGCCGGCCAGCGCCAGTGTGGTGAGCAGCAGCAGAGTCTTGCGCATCGGTTCTTCCTTCATTCGCTGCCGCCCCGATAAACAGCGCAGTGGCGACTGCCAACCCACTGTGGCACCAATGCCCACAAAGGGGACACGACAATGACGGTTTCACGGCGCGACGCGATCAAGCTGGCAGCGATGGGCGGTGCGGTTGCCGCTGGTTGCGGGGCAAGCGCCAATGGCTTATCGGCGCAGGCCATGAGCAGCGAGACTCCCAAGACGGCTGATGCCGCCAACAGCCTGTGGGGCGGCCGCTTTGGCGCCGGCCCTTCGGCGATCATGCAGGAAATCAACGCCTCCATCGGCGTGGACAAACGCCTGTGGCGCCAGGACATCCAGGGCAGCCGCGCGCACGTCGCCATGCTGGCCAAGCAGGGCATCGTTTCCGCCGAGGATGCCGCCGCCATCGACAAGGGGCTGCAACAGATTGCTGCTGAATATGCCGACGGCAAGCTGGTCGAGAATCTGGCGCTGGAGGATATCCACCTCCATGTCGAAACCCGCCTGAAAGAGATCATTGGTCCGGCCGCCGGCCGCCTGCACACCGCGCGCAGCCGCAACGATCAGGTGGCGGTGGATTTCCGCCTGTGGGTGAAGGCCGCCTGCGCCGAAGCCGATCTGGCGTTGAAGGGCCTGATCACCGCGCTGCTGGCCCGCGCCGAGGAACATGCCGATACGATCATGCCGGGCTTCACCCACCTGCAGGTGGCGCAGCCGGTGACGCTGGGCCACCATCTGATGGCCTATGTCGAGATGCTGGGTCGCGACCGCAGCCGTTTTGCCGATGCGATGAAGCGCATGGACGAATGCCCGCTCGGCGCCGCCGCGCTGGCCGGCACCAGTTTCCCGATCGACCGGCAGATGACCGCCAAGGCGCTGGGCTTTGCCGGCGGGCCGACGCGCAACAGCCTCGATAGCGTGTCGGATCGCGATTTCGCGCTGGAGTATCTGGCCGCCACCCACATGACCGGGCTCCATTTGTCGCGCCTGGCCGAGGAAATGATCATCTGGGCCAGCCAGCCCTTCGGCTTCATCACCCTGCCCGATGCCTGGTCCACCGGCAGCAGCATCATGCCGCAAAAGCGCAACCCCGATGCCGCCGAACTGGTGCGCGCCAAGGCCGGCCAGTTCCTGGCGGCGTTCACCCGGCTTTCCGTGGTGATGAAGGGCCTGCCGCTGGCCTATTCCAAGGACATGCAGGACGACAAGGTGACGGTGTTTGCCGCCCATGACGATCTGGGCCTGTGCCTCGCCAGCATGATGGGCATGGTGCAGACCATCACCTTCAACAAGGCGAAGATGCGCGCCGCGGCCAACAGCGGTTTCTCCACCGCCACCGATCTGGCCGATTGGCTGGTGCGCGCCGGTGGTGTGCCGTTCCGCGAAGCCCACGAAATCACCGGCAAATGCGTGAAGGCCGCCGAGGCCAAGGGCACGGATCTGAATGGCCTGACCGACGCGGAATTGAGCGCCATCGACAAGCGCATCACCAAGGCGGTGCGCGACGTGCTCTCCGTGGAAGCCAGCGTGGCCAGCCGCACCAGCTTTGGCGGCACCGCCCCCGCCAATGTGCGCGCCGCCATTACGGCGGCTCGGAAGGCACTGTGACGCGGGCGATTGCCTTGGCCGCGCTGCTGCTGCTCGCATCCTGCGGCAAGCAGGGCGCGCTGGAGCCGAAGGCCGGCCGCCCCGCACCGGTGCGCAGTGAAACCCAGACCCGTGCGGCCACCCCGCAGGAAATGCTGAAGCTTGACCCGCAGGCCGTACCGACCCGGGTGGACGACAACCAGGGCCCGCTTCCCGAACGCGGCAACGATCCGTTCAACCTGCCGCCCCCCAGGAACTGACGAATGGACCATTTCCAGTTCAAGGACGGCGTGATGCACGCCGAGGGCATCAACCTTGAAATGCTGGCCGCAGCGGTTGGCACGCCTTTCTATTGCTATAGCAGCGCCACCATGGAGCGGCATTTCACCGTGTTCCGCGACGCTGTCGCCGGTCTCGGCAACGGCACGCCGCTGGTGGCATTTGCCGTGAAGGCCAATCCCAACCTCGCCGTGCTGGCGACGCTGGCGCGGCTGGGCGCGGGTGCAGACGTGGTGTCGGGCGGCGAGATGGCGCGCGCGCTTGCTGCCGGCGTGCCGGCAGAACGCATCGTGTTCTCCGGCGTCGGCAAGACCCGCGCCGAACTGGCCGCGGGTGTCGAAGCCGGCATCCTGCAGTTCAACGTCGAATCCGAAGCCGAGATCCACATGCTGGCGCAAGTTGCGGCTGCGAAGGGCGCGACCGTCGAGATCGCCATCCGCATCAACCCGGCGGTCGATCCCAAGACACACGGCAAGATAAGCACCGGCGGTGCGGACGCCAAGTTCGGCATCCCGTGGGAACGCCTGCCCGCTGCCTTCGCGCAGGCCGCCGCTCATCCCAATCTGCGCCCCGTGGGCCTGGCCGCCCACATTGGCAGCCAACTCACCGATCTGGGGCCGGTGGAAGACGCCATTCGCAAGCTGGGCGATCTGGCGCGCGAGCTGGAAGCGCTGGGCCACAAGATCAAGCGCGTTGATGTCGGCGGCGGCTTGGGCGTGCCTTATCGCCGTGACCAGCCGGCGCCGCCCAGCCCGGCCGATTATGCCGCCATGGTTGCCCGCGCCACCGCCGGTTGGCCGTGGCAGCTGATGTTCGAACCCGGCCGCATGATCGTGGGCAATGCCGGCGTGCTGGTGAGCGAAGTGATCCTGACCAAGGACGGCGCGTCCAAGCATTTCGTGGTGGTCGATGCCGCGATGAACGATCTGCTGCGCCCGTCGCTTTACGGCGCCTGGCACGACATCTTGGCCGTGCGACCCAAGGATGCGCGCACCGTCGCAACGGTTGTGGGCCCGATCTGCGAGACCGGCGACACTTTCGCCGAAGACCGCGAGATCGAGGATGTGCAGGCCGGCGATCTGGTCGCCTTCATGACGGCCGGGGCCTATGGCGCGACCATGGCCAGCACCTACAATTCCCGGCCGCTGGTGCCCGAAGTGATGGTGAAGGGCGATGAATGGGCCATCGTTTCCCAGCGCAACCAGCCCGCCGCGATGCTGGCGCTGGATGCGAAAGCGCCGTGGCTTTAAAGCCACCCTCGGCCAGCCGCATCCTCACCGCCAGCCTTGTCGGCACGGCGGTGGAATTCTATGATTTCTACATCTACGCCACCGCCGCGGCGTTGGTGTTCGGGCCGTTGTTCTTCCCGTCCGACAATGCCGATCTGCAATTGCTGCTCAGCTTCGCCAGCTTCGCCGTCGCCTTCGTCGCCCGGCCAATCGGTGCGCTGGTGTTCGGCCATTATGGCGACCGGCTGGGCCGCAAATCCACGCTCGTCGCTTCGCTGCTGCTGATGGGCGGCTCCACCTTCGCCATCACCTTTCTGCCCACCTATGCCGCCATCGGCGTCGCCGCGCCGGCAATCCTGTGCCTGCTCCGCTTCGGCCAGGGCTTTGGCCTGGGCGGCGAATGGGGCGGTGCGGCGCTGCTGGCGGTGGAGAATGCCCCGCCGGGCTGGCGCGGCCGTTACGGCATGTTCCCGCAATTGGGCGCGCCGGTCGGCTTCATCGCCGCCAACGGCCTGTTCCTCGCATTGGGCCTGTGGCTGGACGATGGCGAATTCCTCAACTGGGGCTGGCGGCTCCCGTTCGCCGGCTCGATCCTCTTGGTCGGCATCGGCCTGTGGGTGCGGCTGACCATCCTGGAAACCCCGGCTTTCGCCGCCATGGTCAAGCATGAAAAGCCGCCGGCGGTGCCGCTGGCGGAACTGGTGCGCGATCATGGCCGTGCCACGCTTTGCGGCATCGCGACGGCTGTCACCTGCTTTGCCATCTTCTACATCGCGACCGCGTTTGCATTGGGATACGGCACCACCGCTCTGGGCTACAGCCGCGAAGCCTTCTTGCAACTGCAACTGGGCGCCATCCTGTTTCTCGCCGCCGGCATCCTGATCGCCGGCTGGCTCAGCGACCGCACCAGCCCCCAACGCGTGCTGATGATCGGCAGCCTGTCCAGCGTTGTGCTGGGTGCCACCATGGGCCCTCTCATGCAGGCCGGCACCGGCGGCGTGTTCGCCTTTCTGTCGCTGGGCCTGTTCGTGATGGGCTTTGTCTATGGCCCGCTGGGTGCCTTCCTGCCCGGTCTGTTTCCGGCGCGCGTGCGCTACACCGGCGCGTCGATTGCCTTCAATCTGGGCGGCATCATCGGCGGCGGCCTTACGCCCGTCATCGGCGCGGCGCTCTCGGCGCGCTATGGCATCGGCGCGGTCGGCTGGTATCTGGCCGGCGCCGCGCTGGTCTCTGTGATAGGGTTGGCGCTCTTGCCGAAGGAGGGGGCGGGTTCTAGCGTTGGCGCATGATCCTGCGCCTCACGCTCCTCGCCGCCCTCATCTCCACCTCGGCCCTGGCCTCCCCAGAGACTGACCGCTGGGACAAGCACAAGGCCGCCGTAACCATCACCCGCGATGATTTCGGCATCCCGCACATCAAGGGCAAGACCGACGCCGACGCCGTGTTCGGCATGATCTACGCCCAGGCCGAAGACGACTTCAACCGGGTCGAAACCAACTTCATCAACGCGCAAGGGCGCCTCGCCGAAACCGAAGGCGAAGCCGCCATCTGGCGCGATCTGCGCATGAAGCTGTTCATCGATCCGGCCGAGCTGAAGGCGCAATATGCCGCCAGCCCCGCCTGGCTGAAATCGCTATGCACCGCCTGGGCCGACGCGCTGAACGCGTATCTCGCCAAGCACCCGCAGGTGAAACCCCGCGTCATCACCCGCTTCGAACCGTGGATGGCGCTCAGCTTCTCCGAAGGCAGCATCGGCGGCGATATCGAGAGCATCAACCTCGGCCGGCTGGAATCCTTCCACACCGGTCAGGCCGTGAAACTCTCGGCGGTGGAACTGGGCAGCGAACTGCTCGAACCGGCCGGCTCCAATGGCATGGCGCTGGCGCCCAGCCGCAGCACGTCGGGCGACGCCCTGCTGCTCATCAACCCACACACCAGCTTCTATTTCCGCAGCGAAGCCAAGGTCGAAAGCGACCAGGGCCTTGATGCCTATGGCGCCAGCACCTGGGGGCAGTTCTTCGTCTATCAGGGCTTCAACCGGAACACCGGCTGGATGCACACGTCGTCGGGCGTCGACAATATCGATGAGTTCGCGCTGACCGTGGAGAAGAAGGGCGGCAAATATCATTATCTGCACGGCACCAATTGGCGCCCGCTGGCCGAGAAGAGCATCACCGTGCCCTACCGCGCAGCCGATGGCAGCATGAAGAGCCGCAGCTTCACCACGTGGCGCTCTCACCACGGCCCGGTGATCCGCGCTGAAAACGGCAAGTGGATCGCGGTCGCCCTGATGCACCGGCCGGTTGCCGCGCTGGAGCAGAGTTTCCTGCGCACCAAGACGACCGATCTCGCTTCCTACCTCAAGGTTGCCTCGCGCCGCGCCAATTCGTCCAACGCCACGCTGTTTGCCAGCAGCAAAGGCGAGATCGCCTATCTCCACCCGCAGTTCGTGCCGATCCGCGACAACAAATTCGATTGGCGCAAGCCGGTGGACGGCAGCGATCCCGCCACCGATTGGCAGGGCGAACACAGCCTTGATCAACTGCCCAGCGTGATGAACCCGGGCAGCGGCTTTGCCTTCAACGTCAACAACTGGCCGTGGACCGCTGCGGGCCCGGACAGCCCGAGGCAGGCCGCGTTCGCGAAATACATGGACGCCGCCGGCGAGAACCCGCGCGGGCCGAACGCGCTGCGCCTGTTGAGCGGCGACAGGAAGTTCGATCTCTCCGGCCTGCTCACCACCGCCTATGATCCGTTCCTGCAGGGCTTTGCCGATACCATCCCGCCGCTGGTGAAAGCGTGGGAGGCACTGGCGGATGGGCCGCAAAAGGTCCGGCTGGCCGCGCCCATTGCGGCACTGAAGGCCTGGGATTATCGCGCCAGTGAAACCTCGATCCCCACGTCGCTGGCGATGTTCTGGGGTGATGACATGGTCAAACGCTTCGGCCCGATCGCCAAGCTGGATGAGGAAGCCATCGTGCCCTATCTGGCCAGCGCCAAGGTGCCCGATGCCGAACGCCTGGCCGCACTCGATGCCGCCGTTGGCAAACTGGCCGGCGATTTTGGTGGCTGGGATGTGCCGTGGGGCCATATCAACCGCTTCCAGCGCCTGACCGCCAACATCGCGCAATCCTATGACGACAAATTGCCCTCAACGCCGATCGGCTTTGCCAGCGGCAACTGGGGCAGCCTCGCCAGCTTCGGCGCCCGCCA
>JAIXQM010000180.1 GCA_027485735.1 Sphingomonadales bacterium
GAGCGCAGCCACCAGTATCGCATCCTGCGCGCTGTGAAGAACCGCTTTGGCGGGACGGACGAGATTGGCGTCTTTGCCATGGGCGCCGATGGGCTGGAAGAAGTCGCCAATCCGTCGAGCCTGTTCCTGACCAGCCGTGCCGAAGGGGCGAGCGTGACCGGGGCCGTGGTGTTTCCGGCGCTGGAAGGCACAAGGCCGGTGCTGTGCGAGATCCAGGCGCTGGTGGTGCGGGTGCCATCGGGCGCGACGCCACGCCGGGCCGTGGTGGGCTGGGATTCCGGCCGGCTGGCGATGCTGCTGGCGGTGCTGGAAGCGCGCTGCGGTTTGGCGTTTGGCGGGCATGAAGTCTATTTGAACGTGGCCGGCGGCCTCAGGATTGCCGACCCGGCGGCCGATCTGGCGGTGGCTTGTGCTCTGGTTTCGGCGCTCACCGATCGGCCGTTGCCGGCGGATGCGGTGGCCTTTGGTGAAGTTGCATTGTCGGGCGAATTGCGGGCGGCCGGATTGGCGAGCCTGCGCCTGAAAGAGGCGGCGAAGCTGGGTTTCGGCCGGGCTTTCGTGCCGGATGGCACCACTGGCGGCGGGCCCATGCTGGTCAGTGGATTTCGGACGATGAATGGCTTGGTGGATCATCTTGGCCGGCCGGAATAGGCTTTTGCGGCGCTGCCAAATCGGATAGTCGCTGCTGTATGGACACTGTAATGCAGCTTGCCGGCTTTGACTGGATCGTGGTGCTGATTGTCGGCATCACGGCCGCCTTTGGACTGATGCGCGGCTTCATTGCCGAGGTCGCCAGCCTGGCGGCTTGGGTGGCCGGCTTCATCGCCGTGCGCCTTTTCTACACGCCGGCCCGCGCCATTTTCGAAACCGCCAGCGGCAGCGAACTGATCGCCGCGGTCGCCGCCGTGATGGGGCCGTTCCTGATCGCCGTTCTGCTGGTCAAGCTCATCGGCAGTTTCCTGTCGAACAGTGCCAAGGGTAGCGTGATTGGCCCGGTGGACCGCTTGCTCGGCCTTGGCTTTGGCCTGGTGAAGGGCTTTTTGGCCGCTAGCCTTGTTTTCCTGCTGATCACGCTGGGCATGAAGATCGTGCCGGGTGACGATAGCCGGCCCGATTGGCTGGCCAGGGCGAAGACGACGCCGACGCTGGCGCTGGTGGCGAGCGCCATGGTCTCTTACGTTGGCGATGCGTGGAACCAGCAGCAGAAGCTGATAAACCCGGAGCGTGACCCTCATGCCGGCCTGCCAGGCTTTGGCGATGACGAGGAGGGTGACGGGTACGGCAAGCAGGAGCGCAACTCGCTCGACAAGCTGCTCGACCAGCAGGAAAAATCCAGCCCTGGAACCGCCATCTGATGATCCGTCTGTATAACACCGCTGCCCGCGCCAAGCAGGAACTGGTGCCGATCAATCCGGATCGGGTGACGATGTATGTCTGCGGCCCTACCGTCTACGGCCGGGCGCATATCGGCAATTTCCGTCCCGCTGTGGTGTTCGATGTGTTGCAACGCCTGCTGCGCCACAGCTATGGCCCGGAAAAGGTTATCTACGCCCGCAACATTACCGATATCGACGACAAGATCATGGACAAGGCCCGTGCCGAGGGCGTGAGCATCGACATGATCACCGAGCGGTACGAGTCTCTCTATCTGGAAGACGCGGCCACCCTTGGCGTGGAACGTCCCGATCTGCACCCGCACGCTACTACCAGCATCCCGGCGATGGTGGCGATGATCGAACTGCTGATCGCCAAGGGCCATGCCTATGCGGCGGAAGGCCATGTGCTGTTCGATGTGGCCAGCCATGGCGATTATGGCAGCCTGTCGCGCCGGCCGCTGGACGAGATGATCGCCGGCGCCCGCGTGGAAGTGGCGCCGTACAAGAAGAATGCCGCCGATTTCGTGCTTTGGAAGCCGTCGAGCAAGGACCAGGCCGGCTGGCCCTCGCCGTGGGGTCGTGGTCGGCCAGGCTGGCATATCGAATGCTCGGCGATGATTGCCGAAAGCCTGGGGCAAACCATCGATATCCACGGCGGTGGCATCGATCTTACCTTCCCGCACCACGAGAATGAGTGCGCGCAGAGCGCCTGCGCCCATGATGGTGCGCCGCTGGCCAACATCTGGATGCACAACGGTTTCCTGAACTTCGGTGGCGGCGAGAAGATGTCGAAGTCGCTGGGCAATGTGCTCAGCGTTGGTGAACTGGTGGAGGCCGGCTGGACGGGTGACGAACTGCGCCTCGGCCTGCTGTCCGCCCAATATCGCCAGCCGCTGCTGTGGGATGAGGCGCTGCTGGGCCAGGTGCGCGGCCGGCTGGACAAATGGTTGCGCAAGCTGGGCGACGTCCCGAAGGGTGTCCGCCCGCTGCCGCCGGCAGGCGTGGTGGAAGCCTTGTCCGACGATCTCAACACGCCCGCCGCGCTGGCAGCCATCGCTGGCATCGAGCATGACCGTGAGGCGCTGCTCGGTGCGCTCGCGTTCCTGGGCCTGCCGTCGCTTAGTCCGGAAAAGGCCCGCCATGCCAGCGAGCAGCGCAGCGCTGATCCTGACGCGGCGCGCATCGACGCGCTGGTGGCGGAACGGGTGGCGGCGCGCAAGGCAAAGAACTGGGCCGAGTCTGATCGAATCCGCGATGTTCTGGCGGCTGAAGGCGTATTGCTTGAAGACGGGCCGAACGGCACAAGTTGGCGCCGCGCCTGAAGGGCGGCATTTTCCCGCCTATTCATATCAGCAGCCGGGCGGCTAAGGTGCAAAGCATGTCCGAAGCCCTCTACAATGCCGCGATTCTGCGCCTGAAATTGGCGGGTGAAACCGTGCACCGGTTGCCGGCGGCCGATGGCAGCGCCACCCGCGTTTCCCCGGTGTGCGGCAGCAAGATCATCGCTGATGTGGCGTTGGGTCCTGATGGCCGCATCGTCGCGGCAGGCCTGGATGCCACCAAGGCCTGCACCCTGGGCCAGGCCAGCGCCGCCGTGGTGATGGAGCATGCGCTGGGCATGGACGCGGCCGCCCTTTCCGCTACCCGCACCGCGGTGGCCGATTTTCTGGCAGGCCGCGCTGAAACCGCACCCGAAGGCTGGGCCATGTTTGCCCCCGCCCGCCCCCACCGTGCGCGGCACCCATCGATCCTGCTGGCGCTTGATGCCGTGCTGGCCGCGCTCGCCGAGGCCGGGCAGGTCGCTGCCTGATGGAGCATGGCTCCACCCTGTTGCGCGATATCGTCGTTTATCTGGCGGCAGCGGTCGTGCTGGTGCCGCTGTTCGTCCGCTTCAAGTTGGGGGCGGTGCTGGGCTATCTCGCCGCCGGCATATTGATTGGTCCGTCCGTGCTCGGCCTTGTGGGCAATGCCGAACAGACGCTGCAGTTCGCTGAATTCGGTATCGTGCTGCTGCTGTTCGTGATCGGGCTGGAATTGCAGCCCTCGCGGCTGTGGGCGTTACGGCGCGACATCTTCGGGCTCGGTCTGGCGCAGGTGCTGCTGTGCGGCCTCGCTCTCACCGGGCTCCTGCTGCTGCTCACCAGTCTTACTTGGGAGGCCGCGCTGGTCGTTGGCCTGCCGCTTGGCCTGTCGTCCACCGCACTGGTGATGCAATTGCTCAATGAACGGCAGCTGGCGGCCACCCCGTTCGGCGAACGCAGCTTTGCGATGCTGCTGTTCCAGGATCTCTCCATTGTGCCGATGGTCACCGTGGTCGCCGCGCTCAGCCGGGCGCCGGTGGCCAATCCGGAACCGGGCTGGATGATGGCCGCCAAAACCGTGGGCGCGCTGGCGCTGCTGGTGCTCATCGGCCGCTATGCCCTGCCGCGCCTGTTCCGCATCATCGGCTCGCTCGGTGCCCGCGAAGCCTTCGTCGCCGCGGCCCTGCTCTGCGTCATGGGCAGCGCGCTGCTGATGGCCAGTCTGGGGCTGTCCATGGCCCTGGGCGCGTTCGTCGCCGGCGTCATGCTGGCCGAATCGCCCTATCGCCACGCGCTGGAGACTGACATCGAACCGTTCCGCGGCCTCATGCTCGGCCTGTTCTTCATTGCCATCGGGATGAGCCTCGATCTTGCTGTGGTTGCGGCCAACGGGGGCCTCGTGATCGCCCTGGTGGTGGGGGTGCTGGCGGTGAAGGCAACGGTGATCGCCACACTCGCCCGCAGCTTCGGCACCGATTGGCGGCGCGCCATCAAGATGGGGCTCTTGTTGGCCCAGGGCGGCGAATTCGGCTTCGTGCTGTTTGCCGAAGCCGAACGCGGGCTGCTGATCACCCATCAGGCGGCGCAATTATTCGGCGCCGTCGTTACCCTCTCCATGGCGCTCACGCCCTTTCTGTTCCGCCTCGCTGGCCGGTGGCTGGCCGTGCCGGATGATGGCAGTGGCAGCCGCGACGGCCCGGAAAGCGCCGGCACCGCTGGCCACGGCGGCCATGTCGTGCTGGTCGGTAGTGGCCGGGTGGGCCAGGTGATCGCCCAGATGCTGCGGGCCCGCGGCCAAGCCATCACTGCGATCGATCTGGATGCCGAACTCATCGATATCACTGCCCGCTTTGGCAACACCGTGTTCTGGGGCGATGGCACCCGCCTGGATATCCTGCGCACCGCCGGCATCGAAACCGCCAGCGCCCTGGTGTTCGCCATCGATGGCCGCTGGGACCCAAAGGCGGTGCTGGAGCCGATCCAGACTGAATGGCCCGATCTGCCGATCATCGCCCGCGCCTTTGATCGCACCCACAATATCGCCCTGCGTCAGGCCGGCGTCGAACAGGTGGTGCGCGAAACACTGGACGGCGCCGTCGCCATGGGCCGCGAAGTGCTCGCCACACTGGGCACGCCCGATACGATGATCGATGCCATCGAAGCCGAATACCGCCGCCGCGATCTCGAACGGCTCGATCTGCAATTGTGCAGCGGCGATATCATGTCCGGCGCGGACACGATCATCCGCGGCGCCCTCGATTTGGATGAAGCACCCGATCCGGCGTCCCTGGGCGAAATCCCGCCGGCGTGAGTGAACCGCTCCGCTAGGCCAGATACGCCAGCAACGCAGCAGGCATGTCCTCCACGGGCAACACAAGATCGACGAAGCCGCTGTCTGCCGCGCTCTGCGGCATACCCAGCTTTGCATGATGATCAAACGCAGCCTCGCACAGCGTCAGCCCCCCGCGTTCCTTGATGGCCGCAATGCCGGCCGTGCCATCGCTGCCATAGCCGGAAAGGATGATCCCCACCGCATTCGGACCCTGATCGTCAGCAAGAGAAACAAGAAACAGATCCACCACCATGCGCCGAGCTTTCACCGACGGGGCTCTTGTCAGGCGCAGGTGGCCGTTGTGGATGGTGAGAATGGTGCCAGGCGGGATAATCGTGACGGTATTGGCCACCGGGATCATCCCATCACGGGCGAAATCGACGGGCATGGCTGTGTAGCGGGCGAGGATTTCGGCCAACGCACTTTCATGGTCCGGATCAAGATGCTGCACGAGCACAAAGGCCATGCCGCTATCGGCCGGCATCGCGGCGAAAAAGGCCTCATATGCAATCAGGCCACCCGCAGAGGCGCCAATCCCGACAACCAACGGCCCGCTCCAGGCAATCACTGATGCGCCGCGATCCGCTGCCACCTCCAGTCCTCCCCTCTCTGCCAGAATGCGCCGTCCACGTCATCACGGGCCAATCCTTGCGAATCACATCCTGCTTCCACCGCGCCTACTTTTGACAGCTTTCCGATTCTTGCGGGTTCAGGATGTTTTCGCCACACACCGCCATGCCGCGCTCAAACGCCGGGCAGCGCGATGATGACAGGCTTTGCCCGTGCAGAACAGACGGGCGGCTGTTCGCGATATCAAGACAGAATGAAGCCGCCAGCAGCTCTGCTCCTTCTTGTACTTTTTCGGCGAACTACGTCCCCGCGTACCACTCGTAGCCGCGGTCCGGCCAGTAACCGCCCTTGCCGCCGCCGAACGGCGCCAGGCTGTCGGCCACCACGATCTGCATCAGATATTTGGCCTGTTTGTAGCCCAGTTGGCGTTCGACGCGCAGGCGCAGGGGCGCGCCATTGCCGGTGGAGAGCGGCTGGTTGTTGAGGCTGTGGGCCAATATCGTCTGGGGGTGGAAGGCGTCGACGAGGTCTATGCTTTCGTAATAACGGCTTGATGATTGCAGGCCGCCCTTGCTGGCTTCGCCGCCGTAATCATCGGCGCACAGGAACACGATGTAACGGGCGCCGTCACGCAGGCCGGCGGCTTTCAGGATGGGGGCCAGTTGCGGGCCGGTCCATTGGCCGATGGCGCTCCAGCCTTCCACGCAATCGTGGCGGGTGATCTGGGTGCGTTGGGGGAGGGCGCTCAGTTGCGGGAGGGTGAGGGCGAGTTCGCGTTGCACCAGCCCGGTCACCTTCAGACGCCAATCGGCGAATTGGCCGGCGGCAAGCTGTTGCCATTCGGGGTTGGTGGGTTCGTGGGTGCCGTTGACCTTGAAGGTGGGGGAGATGTCGGACGCGGCGAATTCGCGGGCCAGGCCGTCGCGGCCGACCAGGCGTTGCCAGCGATAGGTCGCCTGTTCGCCGGCGCCGATCACCGCCTTGGCGGTGGGGTTGCGGGTGAGGGCGTCGCAGCCGGTGAGCAGCAGGCCGGCGGGCAGGGCGGTGAGCAATTGGCGGCGGTGAATCATTTGTCGCCTCCGATGGTCATCCGGCCGGTGATCATGGCGCCGATCTGGCGGATCGGGCCGGAGAGGACGACGAGCACGAGGTGGAGGAGGAGGAAGCCGGCGATGCCGCTCATGGCGATGAAATGCACCGAACGCGCCGATTGGCGGCCGCCCCACAGCGCGTCGAGCCATGGCCAGGCGGCGTCCATGCCCGGCGACATGGCGAGGCCGGTGAGGATGACAGTGGGGATGAGGACAAGGGTGACGCCGGCATAGGCGAAGCGTTGCAGCACTTCGTAGGAGAGCGCGGCCTCGCCCTTGGGGAAGTTCAACTTCGCGTGTTCCACGATGTCAGTCCACAGATGGGCGCGGGTAAGTTGGCGGCGCTTGGGCAGGATTTCGCGCCACAGCCGGCCGGAGAACAGGCCGTAGAGCAGCCAGGCCAGGCCGTTGAGGATGATCACCCAGGCGAAGAAGAAGTGCCACGTGCGGGCAGTGGCAAGATCGCGGCCCGACGGCAGCGTGGCCCAGTGCGGGAAGGCAACGAAGCTGGTGGTGCCCTTTGGGGATTGCGACACGCCAATGAAGCCGGTGGTATCGAAGCGCGTGCCCGCGATCTCGATCCAGCCGGTGGGGTTGCGCCACGGCGGGGAGGCGCCGGTTTCCAGCCACAGTTGCTCGCGCTGGTCCACCGATCCGGCATCGCCCCAATAGAGGCGCGGGTGGGCGCCGAAAATGTTGAGGCCGGTCATCAGCAGGATGATGATGGCAATCGCGTTCAACCAGTGGGTGAGGCGCACCAGCCAGTGGTGGCGCAGCACAACGCGGGAATCGGGGCGCAGGGGCGCTAGGGTGGGGGCGGCGGTGGCCATGGCTGTTAATGGCCTGTTCGCAGCCAAAGGCCAATTGGTTACAGGCGCCGCAGCCGGGGGGTGCAAACTTGTTGCGCTTGCGCCATTGTGCGCGGCGATGCTGCGGATCTTCTCTGCCACGGGCCACCAACTGATCGGCAACGGCGACGTGTGGCCGGCCGATGCGGTGTGGATCGACCTGTTCAATCCTACGCCGGAAGAGGAAAAGCAGGTCGAGACCGCGCTGGGTTTTGGTGTGCCGACCGCCGACGAGATGGCGGAGATCGAGACGTCCAGCCGGCTCTATGTCGACAATGGCGCCATCGTGATGACGGCGACCTTGGCCACAGGGCTGATCACCGAAACGCCGGAAACCGTGCCGGTGAGCTTCGTTCTGGGCAAAAGCCACCTCGTCACGGTGCGCTATGCCGATATCCGCAGTTTTGATCGCTATGCCGCGCAGTTGGAACGGGCACCGGGCCAGTGTGGCAGCGCGCCGATGGCGCTGATGGGGCTGATCGATGCCATTGTCGATCGGCTGGCCGATGGGCTGGAGCATGTGGGCCGCGAAGTGGACCAGATCAGCCGCGCCGCCTTCCGCCGCGCCGAAGCCGGTGCCCGTGGCCGCCAACAGCAGCGCCGGTCAAATCTCGCCCTGCAGGCGTTGCTGACCAGGTTGGGCGCGGCGCAGGACGGGCTGAGCAAGGCGCGCGAATCGGTGGTGTCGCTGACCCGGGCACTGTCGTTCCTGCAGTTCGCCGCGCCGAAAGACGCTGGCCTTTCAGCCCAGATCAAGACCCAGGTGCGCGATCTGGCCAGTCTGGCGGATCAGGCCAGTTTCATCGGCAGCAATCTCACCTTTCTGCTCGATGCAACGCTGGGCCTGATCTCCATCGAGCAGACGGCGGTGCAGAAGATCTTCTCTGTGGCCAGCATTGTGTTTCTGCCGCCAACGCTGGTGGCCGGGGTTTATGGCATGAACTTCGCGCATATGCCGGAACTGCAATGGGTGGCGGGCTATCCGATGGCGCTGGGCATCATGCTGGCCGCCGCCGTGCTGCCTTATGCGATCTTCCGTTGGCGGGGGTGGCTTTAAGGCGCGACCAGCGTGCAGCCATATTCCGGATCGAAACGCGAGATGCGGCGGCTGAGCAGCGGCACTTTCGCCGTGATCGTGCGGTTGGCGCTGTCTTCCTCCACCTGCACCACTTCCGTGCCCGGTTCGCGATCGGTGTCGCAGCTCGCCATGTCCCGCCCGCTGACGAAGCGGCAGCTGCAGGTGACCTGGGCGATATAGCCGGTGGCCAGCGCCGCCTGCCGGCCCGTGGTGGAATATTTGAGGCCCAGCCAACCGCCCGCCGCCAGGCAGAGCAGCAACAGCGGCACCCAGATCAGCCAGCGCCGCCAGAATGCCTTGGGGCGCGAAGGTGCAGCGGGGGGTGATGTGTCACTTGCCAGCATGGGGGCAGGGCCTTTAGCGTGAAATTTATGACAAGGTGGAGAAACATCGGGGCAGCTGCAAGCCTGTTGCTGACCGCAGGGGGTGCCTTGGCGCAGCCCGTGCGCTCGCCAGTGGCGATTCCGTCGACCGTGCCGGCCTCGGCCCTGCCCGCCGCCGATGCACTGTTCACCGATCCGGCGCTGAAGGAAACGCGCGCGGTGATCGTGCTGAAGGATGGCAAGCCGATCTATGAACGCTATGCCCCGGGCTATGGCCCTGGGACGCGGTTGATCAGCTGGTCGATGGCGAAATCCATCACATCGACGTTGATTGGCTTTCTGGTGGCCGACGGTAAGTTGGAGCTGGATACGCCCGCCCCGGTGCCGGAATGGCGGAACGACGCGCGCGCCAAGATCACGCTGCGCCAATTGCTGCACATGGCATCGGGCGTGAAGCATATCGAGGCCGGGCCTGAGCCGGAGCGGGCCGACACCAACCGCGCGCTGTTCGCCGA
>JAIXQM010000255.1 GCA_027485735.1 Sphingomonadales bacterium
AACGACATCAGCGACCGTGACTATGTGAACTCGCTGGCGCGCGGTCTCGAGGTGATCTGCGCCTTCACCCGCACGCGTCCGCGCATGACCTTGAGCGAGATCGCCCGCGCCACCGGCATGACGCGCGCCACCGTGCGGCGTTTCCTGCTGACGCTGGTGCGCGAAGGTTATGCCGAAAAGGACGACAAGGTGTTCAGCCTCAAGCCCAAGGTGCTTGAGTTGGGCTATTCGGCGCTGTCGTCGATGGGCATCCTGGAAGTCGCGCAGCCGATCATGAACGATTTGTCCAAGGCGCTGCAGGAATCGGTGTTCTGCGCGGTGTTGACCGGCGACGATGTGACCTACATCGCCCGCACCACATCGGATCGGCTGGTCAATGTCAGCATTTCCGTGGGCGGCAGAGCCCCGGCGCATGCGGTGTCAACCGGCCGGGTGCTGCTGGCCGCCGAGCCAGTGGACTCGATGCACCGCTATCTTGATCGGGTGACGCTGCAACCCATCACGCCCTACACCGTCACCTCCAAGGTCAAGCTGCGCGCCGAGATCGAGAATGTGCGGCTCACCGGTTATTCGATGGTCGATCAGGAACTGGAAATCGGCCTGGGTTCGATTTCGGTGCCGATCCGCAGTGCCGATGGCCGGGTGCTGGCGGCGTTGAACGTGTGCTGCCCTTCGTCCCGCACCGATCTGGACGGCATGCGCACCAAGATCCTGCCGGAATTGCTGCAGGCATCGCAGGCCATCACGCGCGGGCTCTGATCAGGCCAGCAGCGAATTGCCGAGATTGTGCAGCAGGCACAACAACAGCGTCCCCCAGCCCCACTCCACCCCTAGAAATCACTGCCATCCGGCAAAGGCGGGTGTCGAGGGCTCCGAGGTGGGCGATGTTTTCGGGCGTTGCTGGCAACATGGGCCGCCCTTGCCGCGAAGGCCTGCCCCATGCAACGTTGGCCAATCTTGTTGGGGAGAACACAGATGCTGCTCTGGTCCGCGCCTGATCCGGCGCCCAATCCGCGCCGGGTGCGGCTGTTCCTGAAGGCGAAGGGGATCAGCGTGGAGGAGCGCATGGTCTCCCTCATGGCGCGCGAGCACAAATCGGATGAGGTGGTCGCGCTGAACCCGCGCGGGCAGGTGCCGTTCCTGGAACTGGACGATGGCCGGGTGATCGCCGAAACGATCAGCATCTGCCGCTATCTGGATGAGCTCCACCCGCAGCCGCCGCTGATCGGCTCGACGCCGTTCGAACGGGCAGAGACGGACATGTGGATCCGGCGGGTGGAAACCGGGCTGGGCACGCCGGTCAGCCTTTTCTGGCAACATGGCCATCCCTACACGGCCAAGCTGATCAACCAGATTCCGGCCATGGGCGAAGCGGCCAAGGTGCAGGCTGCGGCGATTCTGGGCTGGTTTGATGGGCAGTTGGCGGCAAGCGACTGGCTGGCCGGGGAGCGGTTCACGCTGGCCGATATCGCACTGCTGTCGATCGTGGATTTTGCCGGCTGGATCGGGATCAGCCTGCCCGCCGATGCCAGCCACCTGCAGGACTGGCACCAGCGGGCAACGGCGCGAACCGCTTAGAAGAACAATTTCCGCAAGCTCAGCGTGACCGTGCGGCCGAGCGGATCAAGCTGGTCGCGCTGGAAGCCGATGGGTTCGGCGCCAAGGCGGTTCTTCACGTTGACGCGGTCGTTGAACAGATTGTCGACCCGCAAGGATACCCGGCTGCCACGCAGCCACGGCATCTTCAGCAGCACATCCTGGCGCTGGCCCAAATCGACGAACAGCCGCAGATTGGCGACGGCGCGCGGTGAGAAGAACAGATCGTCCGGCGATTGCGACGCGCCTGACGGATCGACCAGCACCGATGTACCCGATTGCCAGTTGACGCCGACGCTGCCGCCAATCCCGCGCCGGCCGCCGCCCAGCCGGGTTTCAATCTGGTGACGCGGCGCCCCGCCGGCGGAACCAACCGCTGAACCGTTCAACAGATCGAGCACCGGTACGCCAGGGCGGATGCCGATTTCGTTGCGGAAGGTCCAGGTGTGAAACACGGTGAGCTGCAGGCGGCCATCGAGGAAGCCGCGCGGCGGGCCGCCACCACCACCGCCGCCGCGGAAGCCGCCGCCAAAGCCGCCACCGGGGGGCGGTGCCGCGCCGGCAGCAGGCAGCGACGTTCCGGCAGCGGGCGGACCACCGGCGGCAGCGGGCGGGGTCGCGCCGGCAGCGGGCAGCCCACCGGCGGCACCGGGCGGGCGCTGGCCCGGCGTGAAACCATAGGGATTGCGGGCGAAGGTGCGGATTTCCGGCGGCAGCGGCTGGCCGGTGCGGAACGCCTCGACCGCTTTGGCGCGGGTTTCGGCAATGCGTTTTTCAGCGGCGGCGCGCTCGGCCTTGCCGGGCTTGAGCTGCTGAGTGAGCGTGAAGCCCCAGCGCAGCTCCTGCCGCTCCGAATAATCGAAATTCACCGGACGGTTGTCGATCTGCAACAAGCGCCCGCCGGCATCGCGGGTGAAGCGATCGGGGAAGGCGGCTTCCAGTTCCGCCGTGGCAGTGGGGAAAGACGCGATCGGATCATCGATGCGCGAGTGGATATAGTTTGCGTTGAGAACAATATCAGTCTTTTCAAAGGGTTTCAGGTTGAAACCCAGCTTCCAGACCTGGCGCGTGTCGTTCAGAAGGGCGCGGTTACCGCCGTCCAGCCGATTGATGTCCACCGTCTCGCCGCGCAGAAAATCGAACACGCGCACGTTGGGCGTGATGATGGTGGGATCGCCCAACTGGCCCACGCTGGGCGCGCCCTGTTCGCGGGTAAAGCTGGCGATGAAGCTCCAGCCGGGCGAGGGCTCCCAATTGGCGCCGGCACCCCAGGTGATCAGCGTGCCGAAATCCGACAGCGTATCAGCCGCGATATTGCCGTTGAGCGTGAATTTTCCGAGGAATGCCAGCACGTTGTCGCGTGACGACGCGATCGGCAGATCGAAATTCGCCTGGAAATTGCCCTGCGTGCGCGACAGGTTCGCGGCGCTGACCAGGCCGGCACGGGTGGCGGACGCATCGAGCGCCAGATGCTGCACCTGCGCCTTCAGCGCCAGCGCCAGCGGCCCCGCCGGCAACTGCAACGGGCTGCCGTT
>JAIXQM010000136.1 GCA_027485735.1 Sphingomonadales bacterium
ATCTGGTTCATCCAGCGATTGATGAAGCCGCCTTCGCCCGGCGCCGCATTGTCGAACGTGCCTTCAATACTGGCCTTGATGCCACCGCAGCGGGCATGACCCAGCACCAATATGTGATGCACTTTCAACTGGGTAACGGCATATTCGATGGCGGCCGACGTGCTGTGCTGCCCGTGCGTCGGATCGGGATCGAAGGGCGGTACCAGATTGGCCACGTTGCGCACCACGAACATCTGGCCAGGTTCGGTATCGAACACGCGGGTGGGGTCCACCCGGCTGTCGGAACAGGCGATCACCAACACGCCTGGCGCCTGGCCCTTGTCGGCCAGGGCGTCGTACCGGCGGCGCTGTTCCTGATAGGCGCCGGTGCGAAACCGGCGATAGCCTTCGAGCAGGGCCTTGAATTCGGGCATCTTGTCCTCCGCAATGCTGCGTTAATGTTGGAACGAGTATCTCAGCATCTGCGAGGGCTGCCAACCTGTTTCCAAACGAAGCAGGCTGGCGGCCCTTTCGTTTGAGCGTGATCAGTTAAGGGTAAGGCGTATGCGTTTTGCTGTCCGTTATCGCGAAGATGCCCCGGTTCGGGTCGCTGTGGGGGCGCTGGTCCTGCTCGGCCTTGCCATCGGGTTGACCTATTTCTTCCACACGGCGGATGCCGGCAGGTTCGGTTTCGGCACGGCACTGGCCTGGTCGCTGGCGATGCTGGGCCTGGCGGTATTGTTCATTGCCGTGCTGCTGATGCGGGATTCGCGGCCAACCGTGCGGCTTGGCCTGGATGGGCTGCTGGATCGGCGCTGGTCGCCCAAGCCCATTGGCTGGCACAACATCGCCGAATTCGATCCGGTGCGCTGGTTCGGCATTCCGGCAGTGCGCTTGCGCCTGGTTGATCCGGAGCTCGATCCGCCGGCCAGCCTGTTTGCACGGCTCGCCCGTGCCATCGGATTGGTTGCTCATGATGACGTGCTGGTGCTGGTGCTCGGCCTTGATTGCACGGCAGACGCGCTGGCGACACGCATCCTGGGGATTGGCACGGCGGCGATCGAGGCGGCGGAGGAGGCCGAGGCCTGGGCAGCGGGCAGCGAGTATGCCGCACCACCGCATGGCTGATCTGCACAACTGACCGGTTGTTCGAGATGCCCCTGGTCGCTATCAGATGGGCATGAGCGAGCCTGTCCTTGATCTTCCCCTCACGCCGTCTGGCCTGCCGCGCAAGCCGGACTGGATCCGGGTGAAGGCGCCCACCTCCAAGGCTTATAACGAGACGCGGGCGCTGATGCGGTCGCTCAAGCTCAACACCGTGTGCGAGGAAGCCGCCTGCCCGAACATCGGGGAATGCTGGAGCCAGAAGCACGCCACCGTGATGATCCTGGGTGATACCTGCACCCGCGCCTGCGCCTTCTGCAACGTGAAGACCGGGATGCCGACCAAGGTGGACGCCAGTGAGCCCGGCCATGTTGCCGAAGCGGCCGCCAAGCTGGGCCTGGAACATATCGTCATCACCTCGGTGGACCGCGATGATCTGCCGGATGGCGGAGCCAGCCAATTCGTCAAGGTGATTCAGGAGCTACGCCGGCAAACGCCGAGCACCACGATCGAGATCCTCACCCCCGATTTCCGCAACAAGATGGACCGGGCGGTGGAGATGATCGTCGAGGCCGGGCCGGACGTTTACAACCACAATCTGGAAACCGTGCCGCGGCTGTATCCGACGATCCGGCCCGGTGCGCGCTATTACCATTCGCTGCGCCTGCTTGATAAGGTGAAGCAGCTTTCGCCAACGATCTTCACCAAGTCGGGCCTGATGGTGGGGCTGGGCGAGACTCCGCTGGAACTGCACCAGGTGTTCGACGACATGCGCTCGGCGGGCGTGGATTTCCTCACGGTGGGCCAGTATCTGCAGCCGACGCCGCGCCATGCCAAGGTGATGGAATTCGTGCCGCCGGCCACCTTCCAGACCTATGCGGCGGTTGCCCGCTCCAAGGGCTTTCTGCTGGTGGCGGCCTCGCCGCTGACCCGGTCAAGCTATCATGCCGGGCGGGATTTCGCCGAGATGCAGGCGCGGCGCCGGGCAGCCGTGCCAAAGTCCTTCGGGGCCTGATGCCCAAGCATCGCGAAGTGCGCCGGCTGCCATGGTCGGCGGCCGAAATGTTTGATCTGGTCGCCGATATCGGCCGCTACCCGGAGTTCCTGCCATGGGTGCAGGGCATGCGGGTGGGGCCGGAGCGAGACGGGATCGTGGTGGCGGACATGATCGTGGGTTTCCGCATGATCCGCGAGAAATTCACCAGCCGGGTGACGCTGGATCGGCCGAGGACGGTGCATGTTGAGTATCTCGACGGGCCGATGAAGCATCTGTTCAACGATTGGACGTTCAGGGACGCGCCGGGTGGCGGCTGCGAGATTGATTTCGCGGTCGATTTCGAATTCCGCAACCGCGCCTTCGAGGCGTTGGCGGGCATGTTCTTCACGCAAGCTTTTGAAAAGATGGTCGGCGCGTTCGTTGCGCGGGCCGAGGCGCTTTACGGGCCGCGATAGCGCCCGTCAGGGTCGCAGCAGTTCCAGCGCCACCAACGCCGCCTGCCGCCGCACTTCGGCGCGGCCAAGATCGCCAAACTGGCGGGTGTCAGCGAAAACCGCTTCCGGGTCTTCACCGCGCACGGCGCGCGCGAACACCACCAGACCCACCGGCTTGTTCGCGGTGGCGCCGCCCGGCCCGGCGACGCCGGTGATGGAAACGGCAACATCGGCGTCGCTGTGCATGAGCGCACCCAGCGCCATCGCCCAGGCGGTGGCAACAGAAACGGCGCCGAAGGTGGCAATCACGTCTTCGGAAACGCCGAGCATCTCCATCTTGGCTTCGTTGGAATAGGTAACGAAGCCGCGTTCGAACACGTC
>JAIXQM010000079.1 GCA_027485735.1 Sphingomonadales bacterium
ACCATCGCCGTTGTTGGCGCGCCCAACGCAGGCAAATCCACCTTGGTCAACGCGCTGGTGGGCCAGAAGGTCGCCATCGTGTCGCCCAAGGTGCAGACGACGCGGCAGCGGCTGGTGGGCATCGCCATCCATGAGAGTGCGCAGATGCTGCTGGTGGACACGCCCGGCATCTTTGCCCCGCGTCGCCGGCTGGACCGCGCCATGGTGAAGGCGGCCTGGGATGGCGCGACCGATGCCGAGGTGATCGTGCTGGTGATCGATGCCAAAGCCGGACTGAAAGGCGATGTGCCCGAGATCATCGCCACCTTGGCCAATCGCCGCGAGCCGAAACTGCTGGTGCTCAACAAGGTTGATATCTGCGTGAAGGAGCGGCTGCTCGATCTGGCCAGCCGCTGCAACGAACTGGCGACGTTCGAGGAAATCTTCTTCATCAGTGCCAGCACCGGGGATGGCGTTACCGAACTGAAGGCGGCGCTGGCGGCACGCCTGCCGCTGAGCCCGTGGCATTATCCGGAAGACCAGTTGAGCGATGCCACCACCCGGCTGATGGCGACCGAACTGACGCGTGAGCAGCTGTATCTGCAACTGCACGCCGAACTGCCCTATGCTGCGACCGTTGAAACTGAAAAATGGGAAGAGCGCCGCGACGGCAGCGTGGCCATCCACCAGCAGATCATCATCGAGCGGGACAGCCAGAAGGCCATCGTGCTGGGCAAGAGCGGCAGCCGCATCAAGGAAATCGGCGCGACATCGCGGGCCAACATTGCCGACCTGCTGGGCCGCAAGGTCCACCTGTTCCTGCACATCAAGGTGCGCGCCGATTGGGGGGATGACCGCAGCCTCTACAACGCGGTCGGCCTCGATTTCGTGGATTAAGCTGCGACGATCCGCTGGCGGCGCGCCATCGCGCCGATCAGGCCAAAGCCGGCTATCAGCATCGCCCAGCTCGATGGTTCCGGGATGGGATCGCCGCCCGGATTGAAGCCGCCATCGTTGGTGCCCATGCCGACACCGGAATTGCCCAGGCCGCTGCCGGTGATGGACTGGTAGCGCACGATGAAGTTGTTGAAGATCACCGAGGTGATGTTGTTGGCGAAGCTCAGCGCGAATTCCTGCGTCGCCACATTGCCATTAGTGACGCCGCCGCCACCGCCGCCCTGGCAGTTGTTGTTGGCCGTCAGGCAGAAATCGATGGTGGTCTGGCCGCCAATCTGCGGGAAGCCGGCGTTGATGACGGCTGTGCCGAACGGACCCGAAATCGGGGTCGCCCCGATGATTTCCGGATTGCCGTTGAAACCAAAGCTGGAGATGCGGCCACCAACGGGTGCGGCGGAAAGCGTGTTGTCGATCTCGGCAGAGAAGTTCCAGATCTGCCCGGCCACGCTGTTCAGGGTGAACGTGATCGCCGAGGCCAGACCAGACTGGTTCTGTTCGCCGATGATGCCATTGTAGGTGTAGGTGAACGACTTGCCGACATCGGCCGACGTGACCGTGATCGGCGAATTCACCAGCGGCACCACGGCGGCTGCCGGAGCCGCCACCAGAGCCAAGGCAAAAGCGAACGCAAATCTGTTCATGATCATTAACACCCCGTTACTAATACATAGATAGTCGATTCGGTTCCCTGAATCCATTCTAATTTTTTGGTTAACGTGCATATTTGCTGCGCCGGGCACGCTTGCCACTATGATGGCCGCCATGATCCGCGTTGAACCTGCACTGGTGGTGGCCCTTGCACCCCACGGCGAACATGCCGTGGTGGCGCGATTCCTGTCGGCGGATCAGGGGCTTGTTGCAGCCTATGTGCAGGGCGGGCGCGGGCGCAAGCTGCGGCCGGTGCTGCAGATCGGCAACCGCGTCGCGCTCGATCTGGTAACGAAATCGCCTCAGCAACTGGCCTTTGCGACCGTGCATCCGCTGGGCACCAACATGGCGATGATGCACGGGCCGGCGGCGCTGGCGCTGGTGGATTATCTCGCCAGCCTGTCGGCCACCTGTTTGAACGAGGGCGAAGCCCAGCCACGGCTGTTCCCGTTGTTTGATGCGCTGTTTGGCGCGGCGGCCGCGGGCGCGCTGGCGACAGACGTTGGCCCGGCTTTGGTACAGCTGGAATTGGCGCTGCTCGCCGAACTTGGGCTGGGCCTCGATCTAACCAGTTGCGCAGCCACTGGCGCGACCAGTGATCTGGCGTTTGTTTCGCCCAAGTCTCGCCAGGCTGTGAGCCGTGGCGCGGGGGAGCCTTGGGCGGCCAAGTTGCTGCGCTTGCCCGTCTTCCTGCTGGGTGAGGGCGAATCCAATGCCGCTGCCATTGCCGACGGCCTGGCGCTCACCGGGCACTTCCTCGCCCGCGAAGTATTGCGTGATGGCGTGACGGCAAAGCGCTGCTGGACAGCCCGCGAACGGTTGGTCAGCCTGCTCACCCGCTGACACCGCTTGCGGGCAATGCCTGCCGCCGCTAACCCATCGCCATGGCCAGCCTCCCCCCGACAAGCGACAATATCATCGAAGCCCCGTTCGGCGCGGCGCTGGGCGACCGCTATCTTGTCTATGCCCTTTCCACCATCACGGCGCGCTCGCTGCCCGATCTGCGTGATGGCCTGAAACCCGTGCACCGCCGCCTGTTGTGGGCGATGCGGTTGCTGAAGCTGAACCCGGATCAGGGCTACAAGAAATGCGCCCGCGTGGTGGGTGACGTGATCGGCAAATATCACCCGCACGGTGACCAGTCGGTTTACGACGCGATGGTCCGACTGGCGCAGAGTTTTGCGCTGCGGGTGCCGCTGGTCGATGGTCAGGGCAATTTCGGCAATATCGACGGCGATAACGCGGCGGCCATGCGCTACACCGAAGCGCGGCTGACCGATGCCGCCATCCGCCTGATGGACGGGCTGGACGAAGAATCGGTGCCGATGCGCACCACCTATAACGGCGAAGAGGAAGAGCCGGAGGTGTTCCCCGGCCTGTTCCCCAACCTGCTGGTCAACGGCGCGGCCGGCATCGCGGTCGGCATGGCAACCTCCATCCCGCCGCATAACCCGGTCGAAATCGTCGATGCGGCGCTGCACCTGCTGCGCGCACCCGATGCACCGGAAACCGATCTGCTGCAGTTCGTCACCGGGCCTGATTTTCCCACCGGCGGTGTGTTGGTCGAACCGCGGGCCAGCATCGCCGAATCCTATCTCACCGGGCGCGGCAGCTTCCGCCTGCGCGCGCGCTGGAGCGTGGAAGACCAAGGCCGCGGCACCTGGACGATCATCATCAGCGAAATCCCCTATCAGGTGCTGAAGGGCAAATTGATCGAGCAATTGGCCGAACTGATCACCGAGAAGAAGCTGCCGATCCTCGCCGACGTGGCGGATGAAAGCGACGAGCAGCTGCGCATCGTCATCACGCCCAAATCGCGCAATGTTGATGCCGATGTGCTGATGGAAAGCCTGTTCAAGCTGACCGATCTGGAAGTGCGCATCCCCCTCAACATGAACGTGCTGGATGAAGGCCGGCCGGGCGTGCTGGGGCTCAAACCCGTGATCGCCAAATGGCTGGTCCACCAGCGTGAAGTGCTGATCGCCCGCTCGCGCTATCGGCTCGGCCGGATTGAGGCGCGGCTGGAAGTGCTTGGCGGCTTGCTCAAGGCCTATCTCAACCTGGATGAGGTGATCCGCATCATCCGCGAAGCCGATGATGCCAAGGCCGAGCTGATTGCGGCCTTTGATCTGACTGCGGTGCAGGCCGAAGCCATCTTGAACATGCGGCTGCGCAGCTTGCGCCGGCTGGAAGAGATCGAGATCACCCGCGAGAACAAGGCGCTGACCGAGGAAGCCAAGGGCCTGCGTGGCCTGATCGACAGCGAGGCGCAGCAAACCGAGCGGCTGGCCACCGATCTGGCCGCACTGCGCGTCGCCTATGGCCCCACCACCCTGCTCGGCCGCCGCCGCACCAGCATCGCCGATGCGCCGCAGGTGAAGTTCGTACCGATCGAGGCGATGATCGAGAAGGAACCGCTGACCATCATCTGTTCGGCCATGGGCTGGATTCGCGCGATGAAGGGCCATGTCGATCTGGCCAGCACCGAAGCGCTGAAGTTCAAGGAAGGCGACGGGCCAGCCTACGCCTTCCACGCCTTCACCACCGATCGCCTGGTGCTGGCGGCCAGCGATGGCCGTTTCTACACGCTCTCTCCCGATCGCCTGCCCGGCGGACGCGGCCTGGGCGAGCCGTTGCGCCTGATGATCGATCTGGCGGAAGGGACGGAGATCGTCAGCCTGTTCACACACCAGCCCGATCGCCGCCTGCTGCTCGTGGCCAGCGATGGTCGCGGTTTCCAGATCGACAGTGCCGAGCTGCTGGCGGAAACCCGCAAGGGCAAGGTGATCATGTCGCCCAAGGGCGATGCGCGGCTGGCCATCGTGCGCTGGATCTCCCCGGCCGACGACATGGTGGCGGTAATCGGCGAGAACCGCAAACTGCTGGTGTTCCCGCTGGAAGAACTGCCGCAGATGCAGAAAGGCCAGGGCGTGGCGCTGCAAAAATACAAGGATGGCGGCATGAGCGACGTGCGCACATTCGTGATGGCGGAAGGGCTGAGCTGGCCAATGGGCGGCGACAGTGGCCGCACCCGCACGGAAGCCGACCTGACTTTCTGGAAGGGCGCGCGCGCCAGCGCCGGGCGGATGCCACCCAACGGCTTCCCACGCGACAACAAGTTCACCGCCTGAGCACTCGCCAGCACCGCCAGGCCGGGGTAAGGATGGTGCCATGATCGGAGTCATCCTTATTGCTGTGCTGAACGTCGCCATGTTCACCTGGTTTTTCTACCTGGCGGCCAAGGATCCATCGAACGTGTTCAAGCGCCGCCGCCCGCCCACGGGCGCGGAACAGAATAGCCCATCCACTGATCAGGGCGGCGATCAGCCGTCAAAGGGCTGAACCGCCATGGTTGTCGTCATCCTCATCCTGCTGTCGCTGGGCGTCGCCGGCTTCATCATGGTCAGCGACGCGCGCAAGAATGACAGTTTCAAGCGGCTGGAACAGCGAGCCAGCGATGGCGCGGTTGTCGACAGCAGCAGTGATGGCGATGCCGGCGGTGATGGTGGCGGCGGGGGCGATTGACCCCGGCAGGCACCCGGCCGTGAACGGCGGCTGAGCCGATGACAGCGATCATCATCATCGTTGTGGTGATTGCCCTGTTTCTGCTGTTTGGTGCCCGCGCCAGCCGGGCTGCGGCGCACTCGCCCTTGCCCCGCCCTCCTCTGTCGCGCCGCGATGTCCCGCTTGATCCGATCATCGATCCCGGCCTCGATCCATTGATCGAACCCTGGGCGGATAATGTGCAAGTGCGGCTGCGCTCCGACGAATTGATCAGCGACGACACGCCGGTCACACCCGGTGGAGGCGATTTTGGCGGTGGCGGCGCCAGCGGTGACTGGGACGACGACAGCAGCGATGAAAGCGGCAGCAGCGACGACTGATTCCGCTTGCCCGCTCGGTTCGAATCGATATAATTATGATATCGCATTTATGTCGAGGAGAGCCAAGTGACCACTCACGATCCGGCCCGCCAGCCCAGCCTTGAACGCGCTGGCGTTGGCAGCAATGGCATTGCCATGTTGTTCCTGTTGCTGCTTGATCTGGCCGCCAGCCTGTTCGGTGTGATGGCGTTGATTGCCGGCGGTTCGCCGGTGATCGTGATCGGCCTGGCGCTGCTGCTGTTCGTCTTCCTGTTTGTCATCAGCGGCTTCTACATGCTGCAGCCCAACGAGGGCGCAGCCATCACCCTGTTTGGTGCCTATCGCGGCACCGATCGGGTGAATGGCCTGCGCTGGACCTGGCCGTGGATGGGCAAGCAGAAGATCAGCTTACGCGCCAACAACCTGATTTCGCAGCAGATCAAGGTCAACGATCTGCGCGGCAACCCGATCGAGATCGCCGCGCAGCTGGTGTGGCGCGTTACCGATACGGCGCAGGCGCTGTTCGACGTGGATGATTATCGCGGCTTCGTCACCGCCCAGGTGGAAGTGGCGGTGCGCACCATCGGCGCGCGTTACCCCTATGATGATTTCGAGCACAAGGAAGTCACACTGCGGGGCGATCACGAGCGCGTGTCGGGCGAACTGCGCACCGAACTCATCAACCGGCTGAGCGTGGCCGGCATCACGGTGGATGAATGCGGCTTCACCCACCTCGCCTATGCCCCCGAAATCGCCGGCGCCATGCTGCGCCGTCAGCAGGCCGCCGCCGTGGTCGCTGCGCGCGAAACCCTGGTGGCGGGCGCGGTAGGCATGGTCGAAATGGCGCTGGCGCAGCTCTCTGAGAAGAATGTCGTCGAGCTCGATGACGAGCGCAAGGCGGCCATGGTCTCCAACCTGATGGTGGTGCTGTGCGGCGAGCGCGAGACCCAGCCCATCGTCAACGCGGGCAGCCTCTATTGACGGTACGATGACGGCAAAGAAGGCCTTTCCCCTGCGGCTCGATCCTGCCCTTCATGAGGCGCTGGAACGGGCCGCAGCGGCCGATCTGCGCAGTCTCAATGCCCAGATCGAAGTGCTGTTGCGTGAGGCGCTGGCAAAGCGCGGCGTGAAGGTGGCGGTGACGCCGGGGCCAAAGCGCGGGCGGCCCCCCGCATCTGAATCGCCTCAGGACTGAACGGCAGCGTCCAGCAGCGCGGCGACCGTTTCCGTATCGTTGGGGAAACCCGCCGCCACCCAGGCCCGTTCGAACGCACCCAATCGCTTTGCCACTTCCGGCCCAGGCGCGACGCCGCGGGCGATGATGTCCTTGCCTGACGCCGGTGGGCGGGGACGGTGCCAGCCGATCAAGGGAACAGCAGCCATCGCATCACCGGTAATCAGTAACCGGTCGACCACTGCTTCGCCGCCATCCTTGTAGGCCATCGGCCAGTATGGCGCCGGCCCGGCCGGCTGCACTGCCGCCACCAACCGGATGCGCTGCGCATTGGAGAGCTTCAGCCGCGCGCCAATCTCCGCCGCCACACGCGTCTCACCGGCAGGCAACAGCGCTGCCAGCCGGCGCTCCCAGGCCGGCGACAGGCCAGCAGCGGCTTCGGCCACGATCGTTTGCACCAGCACCGGCAGGCGGGCCACATCCAGTTCCGGCAGCACCGGGCGGAAGATCCCCGCCTCCAGCATCAGCGCCAGCGTCGCCACCGGATCGGGCAGCGCCAGCAGCAGGCGCAATTCCATCGCGATCCGCTCGCGGCTCAGCGCCATCAGATCATTGGCGCGGGCGGTGCAGGCCGCTAGCCCATCGGCATCCACCAAGGCGGCAAAACGCGCGGAGAAACGGAAGAAGCGCAGGATGCGCAAATGATCTTCGGCAATGCGCTGCAGCGGATCGCCGATGAAGCGCACGCGGCGCGCCGACAGATCGTCAAGGCCGCCCCAATAATCATCGATCACGCCGTTCGGCAGATGGGCATAAAGCGCGTTCACGGTGAAATCGCGCCGCGCCGCATCCTCGCGCCAATCATCGGTGAAGGCGACCTGCGCGTGGCGGCCAAAGCTCTGCACGTCGCGGCGCAGGGTGGTGACTTCGGCGACCAGATCATGCCCCACCACTGTCACCGTGCCATGCGCGATGCCGGTGGGCACGGCTTTCAGGCCGGCGGCCTTCACGCGCTTCATCACCTCGTCCGGCGCAAACCGCGTCGCCAGATCAATGTCCGCCCCGCCCAGCCCGAGCAGCCCGTCGCGCACCGCGCCGCCCACCAGCCGTGTCGCGCCAACCTCAGCCTCAAGTGCTTTCAGCAACGCCGTACCCGCTGCTGTGGCTGCCCAGGCTTGCGGTGGCAGAGTTTGGGGCAGGCTCACAGCGTCTCCAGCCGGCGCGACAGGGCGACGATCATGCCGGCGGTGGCGCCCCAGATATAATGGCGATCATGGCGGATCGACCAGTAATGCCGCGTCTTGCCCTGCCATTGGCCACTCTGGCGCAGATGGTTGGCCGGATCGAGCACATGCGCCAATGGCACATGGAAAAGCTCGTCCACCTCGTCCGGATGGGCGCGCAGCGTCAGGCCGGGCGGCACCACGCCCACCACCGGCGTCACCAGATAGCCGGTGCCGGTGCGATAGGGATCAAGCGTGCCCAGCACCTGTACTTGGCTGCGCGGCAGGGCCACCTCCTCCTCCGCCTCACGCAGGGCGGCTGCCACGGCATCTTCATCCTCGGCATCCTGGCGGCCACCCGGAAAGGCGACCTGGCCGGGGTGGCGCTTCAGATTCGCGGTGCGGCGGGTGAACAGCAATTGCGGCGCGGCTTCATCCGAAATCGCCATCAGCACGGAGGCCGGAGTCAGCACATCAACCGGCGGCGGGCCGGCACGATCCAGATCCCAATCGCCGTGAGGGCGCGGCGTGAACGGCCCGCTGAGCAGGGAGCGCACGCGATCAAGCGGCATCGTCGATGCCCTGCATGAACGGGAAAAACGCCCCATCGCTCCACAGGCCGGGCGGCTCTGCGCCCTCGGCCAACGCCAGATCGGCCAGACGATAGAAGGTGGCGCGGTTGACCAGCGCGAACAGCCCGCCGCGCACATGCAGATAGGGCCGCGGCGTGCCGTCGCCGCCAATCTGCACATCCAGCATGTTGTTCGGACCGGCCGCCACCACATCTTCCGTGTTCAGGCGGAACAGGATGCGCCGGGCTTCCCCCTCGCCCTCCCAGTCGGCATCCACCGCGATGAACGGCGCGTCCTCCACATCAATGTCGAGCTTTTCCACCGGCGTCACCAGCACATGGCTGCCATCGGGTTCGCGGCGCAGGATCGAGGAAAACAGCTGCACAAGTTCCTTGCGGCCAATGGGAGAGCCAGCGTGGAACCAGGTGCCGTCAGCGGCAATGCGCATGTCGCTGTGGCCGCAATGGCTGGGGTGCCAATGTTCCACGGGCAGAAGCTTGCCGGCCCGCGACAGGGCGAGCAGTTCGGCAAAACGATCAGCAGGAGATTCGATGCTCACGGGCCTTAGGGTCCAAACTCAATCGGGATAGGGGTCGTCACGATGTCAAGGAGGCCTGGAGAGGTGAAATGGCGTCGTTGCAGTCGCTCGCCGGGGGGCGAAGCCCCGCCAGCGCGCCCGCGCCTAGCCATTTCACCTCTCCAGGCCATGCCGACCCCTATCCCGATTGAGTTCGGACCCTCAATAGGGCAAGACGCCGTTCAGGCAACCTTGGCGGTGCGGGGCGGGTTGCCGCTGGCGGCTTCCACCCAGGCGATGCGCGGCAATCCCGTGGTGGGCCCACGCAGCAACAGCCGATCATGATCGACCGGGCCAGGCAGTTCCCAGTGCCGCGTCGCCGCCGCCGAAAAGCCGAAGCGGCCATAGAAGGGCGCATCGCCGATCAGCAGCACCGGCGGACTGTCGGCCGCATCGAGCGCGGCCAGGCTGGCGCGCATGAGGGTGGAGGCGATGCCCTGCCCTTCGCGCGCTGCCGCCACCGCGACCGGCCCGAGCAGGATCATCGGCTGCCGCGCGCCGCCCACGCTTTTCAAACGGATCGGCCAGCATTGCAGGCTGCCCACCAGCAAATCGCCGTCCATGGCCACGAATGAGAAATCACCCAGCACCTCGGCGCGATCCCGCAGGCGATAGGCGGTGCGGTTGCGGCGCGCCGGGCCGAACCGATCGTCGAGCAGGGAGTCGATGACAGGCTGGTGCCCAGGCGCCAGCGGAAGGATGGTGATCACAGGAACGACGGCTTTCTGCAAAACGGGGCGACAAACGCAAGCGGGCACTGCACCAGACGGCGCAGTGTCAGTTTCGTCGGCCAAGGCTCAACAGATGCATCATGGGCATCGGCATATCAGTGGCCGGGTGAATGCGCAATGAGCAGTGGGGCTTGTGCCGGGTGAGCCTTTCAGGCAATCTTAAGGCTCAGGGTCGGCCATCCTAGGGGATGAACCATGCGCCGATCTGTGACAATTCCACTGTTTGCGAGCCTTGGTGCAAGCCTGTTGTTGGCAGCGTGCACGCCAAAGGATAGCCCCCTGGCCGAGACGCCGCTGCGCAAGCTGGCAGGCGATATCGCCGCCACCGGCAATCCCGATCAAATAGCGGTGGCCGGCCATGGCGAACTGTTCGACGCCGAAATGCGCCGCATTGTGCTGAGCGAAAAGGCGCTGATCGCCATGCAGGACGGGCTGCTCAAGCGGCTCGATGGCGACGATGCGATGCTTGATCCGCGCCTCTCCAAGCTGCTTGGGACGCCCAATATCAGCCAGGCCGAACGCTTCTGGCTGCGCGGCGCGATCATCAGCAGCACGCTGGCCAAGAAGGACGACAAGGCGAGCCAGCGGCTACTGCTGGTGAACGACTATATTCTGCAACGCAGCTGGCGCTTCCGCCTGCTGCGGCTGGAAGACGCCCGGCTGGCCCGCCTGCGCGAGCTGCTCGGCCGCCTGATGCTCCCGCTGGACGCCACCGATTATATCCGCCGCTGCCGTCAAGCCGGGGTGCCGCTCCCACCCGATTTCGCCACCGGCGGCACCGACTGGAAGAACCAGGGCGCGCTTGTCACCAACGTGCTGTCGCCCGGCGCCTATGCCGGCGTCTACACCTTCCATTCTCCCACCGTGCGCGGCGCCTGCGTGGCGCTGCCGCGGGGCAGCGGCGGACCAGGCAGCCTGATGGGCATCATCTGCCAGAGCGCCATTACCGGCGCCGCCTGCTTCTGGGACAACAAACTGCGCAGCGGCGGGCCCGCGGCGCCGGCCATCGGCTGGGCCAACATGACCGTGCGCATCGCCGATCTGCAGGATGCGGACAATCTGCGCGAGAATTGCACAGAGTGCCACACCGGCAACAATGTTTATGTCGTGATGCCAGATGATCCAACCTGGGGCAAACTGCTGCGCCGCAACATGGTGGGCACCGATCACGGCAATTTCACCTTGCGGGTGAAGAATTCGACCAACAGCAGCAGCCCGGCCGGTTCGGGCAGCCCCTTCCGATATACACCGATCAGCAGCCAGGCGACGTGGGCCAACACCGTCAACGCGCCCGGCTGTGCCAGCGGCTGCCACGAAGGCGCCAATGCCGAGGTGGAAGCACGCTGGCGCAGGCTGCCGTCACCGCCGCCGATGGCACCTTCGGGGCCGGCGTGTGCCAGCAGCGGTGTCGGCAACTGTTACGTCGATCCGTTCTGATCAGTGCAGGCGGCGATCGAGGCCGGCGATAGCCTCGTCGGTCAGCCGGGTCTGCAGGTCCTTGTCGGCGCGGGCGGCGATGATCGCGGCGGCGGCCTTGGTCACCTGCGCAGCGACTTCCGCCTTCAATTCTGCCGTCGCGGTGCGTTCGGCAGCAGCGATGCGGCTGGCAGCGGCAGCGGTGCGGCGCGCGATGGCGTCGCTGGCGGCGGCTTCGCTGGCTTTCACCAGATCGGCGGCCTCGGTCTGTGCGCGCTGGCGGATGGCGGCGGCTTCCGATTCGGCGGCAGCCTTGGCGGCCTGCGCATCGGCCAGCAGCTTTTCGGCTTCAGCGCGCAGGATGGCGGCTTCGTCGAGCTGCTTCTTCACGCCGGCGATGCGGTCGTCCAGCGCCTTGGCGATCAGCGACGGCGCCTTGAACACCACCACAGCCAGCACGATGAAGATGGCAACGCCGGTATAAACCCAACCTTCGGCGCCAACGCCGAGCAGCGTCGGTTCGGCGTGATGGCCCCCGTCTGCTACGGTGCCAACCTGGGTTTCAGCGGTGTGGACCTGTTCTTCTGCCATGATCGATCCTCAGCGGGCCGCGATCGCTGCCGACACGTCGGCAGGGGTGATCTCGATGCCCACCAGCTTGGCAACGGCTTCGCTGGTCAGTTCGGCAACAGTGGTTTCGAGGCCAGCGCGAGCACTGCCCAGGGCCAGTTCCAGCGAAGCAGCAGCCGCTTCGGCATCGGCATCCAGACGGGCGCCGAGGGCCTTCAACTGGGTGTCGCTGGCTTTGGCCGCGGTTTCACGGGCCTGGGCCACCGCCGCCTGGGCGGCATCGCGGGCCGCCTTCATGGCGGTTTCGTGATCAGCGCGCAGCGTATCAGCCGCGCCCTTGGCCGCTTCTGCCCGGTCCAGATCGCTGCCGACCTGCGCTTCACGCGCATCGATCACCTTGCCCACTTTGGGCAAAGTCGGCCGCACCACAGCGAAATAGAGCAGCGTGAAGATCACGCCGAACCAGAACAGCTGCGATACGAAACTGGCAGGATCAAATTGTGGCACGGATCATCCCCGGCTTTTCAGCGGTTAAAGGCTGGCGCCCGGTGATAACCACCGGGCGCCAGAGCCGAAATCAACCGAACGCCAGCGCCAGCGCGACAACGGCGGCGATCAGGCCCAGAGCTTCAGTCACGGCGAAGCCGAAGATCAGGCGGGCGCCGAGCTTGTCGGCAGCGGCCGGATTGCGCAGCGCGCCCTGCAGGAACATCCCGAAGATCAGGCCGACGCCGATGGCGGCGAAACCAGCACCCATGGCGGCCAGGCCGGCGCCGATCAGCTTGTAAGCAGCAACAGTTTCCATTGTTCGTCCTCTACGGTGATCTAGTGGTTGGATTGATTAGTGAAGATTGACGGCGTCGTTGAGATAGATGCTGGCCAGCAGCGCGAACACATAGGCCTGCACCACGGCGATCAGCAGTTCCAGCGCGGTGAGCGCCACGTTGACGCCCAGCGGGATGATGCCCAGCCCGATGTTGACCGCACCCAGCGACACCACGAAGCCGCCAAACACCTTCATCAGCACGTGGCCGGCGGTCATGTTGGCAAACAGTCGGATGGCGAGCGTGAACGGGCGCGACAGGAAGGACAGGAATTCGATGGCAGCCACCAGCGGCGCAACGAACAGCGGCGTGCCTTCCGGCAGGAACAATGAGAAGAAGTGCAGGCCGTGGCGGGCGAAGCCGACAATCACCACCAGGATGAAGACGATCATCGCAAGGCCGAAGGTGACGGCGATATGGCTGGTGGGCGTGAAGCTGTGCACGAATGGCACCATGCCGATGAGGTTGCACGACAGCACGAAGATGAAGACAGCAAAAATCAGGGGCGCATAGCGCAGGCCATCCTTGCCGACATTTTCACGCAGCATGTCGCGAATGAAATCATAGAGCAGTTCGACAGCGGCCTGCATGCGGCCCGGCACCAGTTGCGGGCGGGCGGTGCCGATGAACAGGAAAGCCGAAACCGCCAGCAGCGTGATCAGCATCCACAGCGAGCTGTTCGTGAACGACAGATCGAAGCCGCCCGCGTTCAGCGGGACGATGGTTTCGATCTTGAACTGCTCCATCGGGTTGGCCACGGCCGTTTATTCCTCGTCCCGTTTGGCGGA
>JAIXQM010000057.1 GCA_027485735.1 Sphingomonadales bacterium
CTCGACGGATTGGCGACTTCTTCCAGCCCATCGGCGCCCATGGCAAAGACGCCAATCTCGTCCGTCCCGCCAAAGCGGTTCTTCACAGCGCGCAGGATGCGATACTGGTGGCTGCGCTCCCCTTCAAAATAGAGCACAGTATCGACCATGTGCTCGAGCACGCGTGGCCCGGCGAGTTGCCCGTCCTTGGTGACATGCCCGACCAATATCAGCGCGCAGCCCGACAATTTGGCATAGCGGATCAGTTCCTGCGCCGATGCCCGCACCTGAGAAACCGTACCCGGCGCGCCTTCCAGCGTGTCGCTGTGCATCGTCTGGATCGAATCGATCACCAGCAGCCCCGGTGGTGCCTTCAGGCTGGTCAGCGTTGTCAAAATGTCCCGCACATTGGTTTCGGCCGCCAGCGCCACATCGGCTTTGGCCAACCCCAGCCGCCGCGCCCGTAGCCGCACCTGATCGGCGGCTTCCTCGCCCGACACATAAGCGACGCTGGCGCCGGTCCGCGCCATCTTGCCCGCCGCCTGTAACAACAACGTCGATTTGCCAATACCAGGATCGCCGCCGATGAGTGTGACACTGCCCGGCACCAGCCCGCCGCCCAGCGCGCGATCAAGTTCGGCAATGCCGGTGCTCAAACGCGGCGGCAGCGCCACATCATCAGCCAGGCTCTCCAGCGCGATGCGACGCCCACCGGTTTGCAGCGATTGCTTGGCGGCAAATGGCGTGAACACCGGGGCGGCTTCCTCCACCAGCGTGTTCCATTCCTTGCAGTCCCCGCACTGCCCCGCCCAGCGCGGCGCCACCGCCCCGCAGGCCTGGCACACGAAGCGCGTTTTGCCCTTTGCCATAACATCCCATTCAGAACAGATAGGAAACATTAGGCGGGCACGCCGGGTCTTGCAAGCGGCATGCCTGCCGTGCCAGATGCCGCCATGCGCACCATGATCCTCACCCTCCTCCTCGCCACCGCTGCTCCGGCGCTCGCCCAGTCGGCGCCGATCAAAGCCGCCCACGCCAGGATCGCCGCCGATTACGATCAGACCATTGCCGAGGTGATCGAGCTGACCGAAATCCCCGCCCCGCCGTTCAAGGAAGCGGCGCGCGCAGCGCGGATGGCCGAGAAATTCAAGGCGCTGGGCTTGAGCGACGTGCACCTGGACTCTGTCGGCAATGTCATCGGCACCCGCCCCGGCAAGGATCGCGCCGCCAAGGCGCTGATGGTCGCCGCCCACCTCGATACCGTGTTCCCGCCCGATGTCGCCATCAAGGTCCGCCGCGAAGGTGACACGCTGCATGCGCCCGGCATTGGGGACACCACCGTCACCCTCGCTGCACTGCTCGCCTTCGTCCGCGCCATGGGTGCCGGCAAGATCCAGACCACGCGGGACATCATCTTCGTCGCCAATGTCGGCGAGGAAGGCCAGGGCGATCTGCGCGGCGTGCGCCATATCTTCTCGGCCAGCCCGCTCAAGCCCCGCATCGGGGACTTCATCAGCTTTGATGGCAGCAATGTCGCCCGCATCGTCAACGGCGGTGTCGGCTCCCGCCGCTACCGCGTCGCCTTCAAGGGTCCGGGCGGCCACAGCTATGGCGCGTTCGGCATCGTCAACCCGATGGCGGCCATGGCCGGGACCGTGCAGGGCCTTTACAAGATCGTCCCGCCCACCGACGTGAAGACGACCTTCGCTGCTTCCACCATTGCCGGCGGCACTTCGGTGAACTCCATCCCCAATCTCATCCTCGCCGAATTCGACATGCGTTCGGCCTCCACCACCAATCTGAAGGCGCTCGAAAGCCAGTTCCTGAAGATCATCGAAGACAGCGTCGCCGCCGAAAACGCCGCCCGCGACACGCGCTATGGCAAGATCAGCGCGGTCCCCGAACTGATCGGCGACCGCCCAGCCGGCACCACACCGGCCACAGACCCCCTGGTGCAAACCGCCGAACGGATTCTGAAAGCCGGCGGCTACGATGCCCAGCTGATGCCCAGCTCCACAGACAGCAATATCCCGATCAGCCTCGGCATCCCGGCCATCACTCTGGGTGCCGGCGGCGGCGGCTTCCGCGCCCACGCGCTGGATGAATATGTGAACGTGGAGCGCGGCACCTTCGTGAAGGGGCTGACCACGGCGTTCGACATCGTGGTGGAAGTCGCCAACATCACACGCTGAGGCACTTACTGCTTCTCGCCTTGAAATTCCCCAGCACTTGCGGGGGCTTGAAGCGTCAGTCAGACTGATCTGTGAAAGGAGGCCCCTTTTGCAGACAAAGGAGCTGCGCCTCGCGTTGGTCTGTTACGGCGGGGTAAGCCTTGCGGTGTACATGCACGGCCTCACCAAGGAGGTGTGGAAACTGGCGCGCGCCTCGATGCGGCGGCACAGCCCAGCCGGGTTGCCGCCAGCCAGGGACAGCGAGATTGTCTACCAGGCGCTGCTCGACAGCCTGCCCAATCTTGACCTGAGGGTGATGTGCGACATCGTTGCCGGCGCCTCGGCCGGCGGCATCAACGGCGTGCTGCTGGCCCGGGCTCTGGTGGAAGGGCATGATCTTGATGCCATCCGCAGCCTCTGGCTGGATGGGGCAGACAGTGACGTGCTGCTCGACAAGGCGGCGGCGTCGCGACCGCTGTCGAAGCTGTGGGCGATCCCGCTGGTGTGGTGGGTGCGCCGGCGCGGCCTGGAGGATGAGGACAAGGCCGAGGTGGCGGCGCACGGCGAGGTGAAGCGCAAGCTTTCCCGTTTCATGCGCAGTCGCTGGTTCAAGCCGCCGTTTTCCGGCGCGGCCTTCTCGGGCTTGCTGGCCGATGCCTTTGCCGCGATGGAGAAGGGCGAACGCACGCCGCCGCTGGTGCCGCGGTTGCACCCGTTCGATCTGTTCGTGACGGTGACCGATTATCACGGCGCCCCCCAGCGCCTGCGGCTGAACACGCCGGAAGAAGTGACCGAGCCCGAGCACCGGCTGGTGATCGGCTTTGCCTGCCCCGGCGATGGCGCCGAGCGGCATCTGGGGCCGACGCCGGATCTGGTGTTTGCGGCGCGGGCCACGGCGAGCTTTCCCGGCGCCTTCCCGCCGGCACGGATTTCCGAGATCGACACGCTGCTGGCCAGCCGCGGCGAGGATTGGCCGGAGCGGCAGGCCTTCATCGATCGGGTACTGCCCGGCCGTGCTCACCCGGAGAGCGTCGACCTGATCGATGGCGCCGTGCTCGACAACCGGCCCTTTGGCCCGGCACTGGCCGCCCTGGGCAAGCGCCCGGCGCATCGCGAGGTGGACCGGCGCTTTGTCTATCTCGATCCCAAGCCGGGGATGCACGACGATGGCGCGGTGACCGGCCAGCCGCCCGGCTTCTTCGGCACCATCCTGCGCTCCCTCGCCGATATCCCGCGCCAGCAGCCGATCCGCGACAGCCTGGGCACGATCGAGGCGATCTCGATGCGGTCGCGCCGGCTGCGCCATATCGTGATCGGCATGATGCCACAGGTGGATATCGCCATCGATGCCGCCATCGGCATGCGCCTGTTGCTGTTCTCGCCCAGCCTGGAACGGCTGGCGGGCTGGCGCAGCCGCATGAACAGTGAAGCGGCCAAGGCGACCGGCTTTGCCTATGGCGCCTATGGCCGGCTGAAATTCGCGCTGGTGACCGAACGGCTGGCCGAGCGCATCGCCACGCTGGGCGGGCAGGATGTGGCGGCGGTTCGGGTCAGCCTGTGGCGGCACCTGAATGCAAGTGGCACGAACAAGCCGGAAAGCGCGCTAGGCAAAACCGGTGCGGCGTCGCCCTATGTGCTGTTCCTTCGCAATTTCGACGTCGACTTCCGCATCCGCCGCCTGCGTTTCCTGATCCGGCGGGTGAACATGGAACTGACCGGGGCGGACGAGGCTACCGCGGCAGCACTGGGCAAGGTGAAGGCCGGGCTCTACACCATATTGGGCCCCCACCTGCTGTGCTGGCCAAGCGGCAGTGTGCCAGCCGCCGGCAACGCCATCGCCGATCCCGCCAGCGCACTGGCCGCCGTGGCCAGCGCCCTCGACCTGAAGGGCCTTGATGCCCGCAGCGACCAAGCGCTGGTAGACCTTTTGGCCAGCGGGCTGCCGCGACGGCTACGCCGCGATCTGGTGGCGGCCTATCTCGGCTTCCCCTTCTTCGATATCGCCATCCTGCCGTTGATCGCCGATGGCAACATCGACGAGCTGGACGAGATCAAGGTTGATCGCATCAGCCCGGAAGACTGCTCGGCTTTGACCAGCGCCGGCGGCCAGCGACTGAAAGGCGCGCTGTTCAATGCCTTTGGTGCTTTCTTCAGCCGCGCCTATCGTGAACATGATTATCTGTGGGGCCGCCTGCACGGAGCCGAGCGGTTGATCGATCTGGTCGTCTCCTCCCTTCCTGCCAAGGCCCGGCCCGATGCGGCCACCCTCGGCGAAATCCGCCGCGCCGCCTTCCGCGCCATCGTGGCGGCAGAACGAGCGCATCTTGTTGACATTCCAGACACAATCGCCGCGCTCGACGCCGCTCTGGCCGAATAGTCACTCTGCCGGCTGTGCCTTCGTAGCCGGCCGATACTGCCGCAGATAATGGATGATGATCGCCATGCCGAACATCGTCGGGATCGCCCAGATCGCCGGGTTGAAGGCATGGGTGGGAAACATCTCGATCAGGCCCACAGAAAGGAACGCCGTGTAGGCCGCAATCCCGGTCGCCACCATCGCCTTGAAATGTTCGGGGATATAGGCGCGTGGGGACGCCGGCGTGCTGAAGATATAACGGAAATAGGTGGTGCTGGTGCCAAAGCCGAGCAGCGCCACCATCACCATCAATATCGGCTCCATCACAGGCCCATTGCGATCCAGCAGATACAGGCCATGCACCAGGCAGATGCCCGCCGCCAGCATGGTGCCGCCCTGCACCGCCAGCATCGACCAGTGCCGATTGCCGGGATGATTGCGCCGGTTGCTCACCATCACCAGGCCATAGCGCGTCATCGAAATCGCCAGCAGCCCGAGATAGACCATCATCGTGCCGAACATGCCGCGATAGAGCACTTCGTCGGTCAACTGCGGATGCATGGCCAACGGCCACACCAGGGAAAGCGCCCCCATCCCCAGCGCCTGACCCGCCGCCGCATAAATCGCCGCCGAAAACACGAACCCCCACCGCCGATGCGCCGGGCCGCCCTTGCGCGTCAGCACCGCACCCCAGAAACTGGTGAGCGCTACCACGCCGGCGCCGACGTGAATGGCCAGGAAGATGGTAAACAGCCAGGGCATGGGTTGGTTCGGTCAGTGCCTTGCGGATGCTGCCTTCCCTTGGCCACATCGGCGGCTCGAGGGCAAGGGCATCCACGCCACTTCAACCTTCATTGCCCACGCCATACTGCTTGCGCAGCGCCATCAGCTCCTTGCGCAGCGCGTCCCGGCCATTTGACAGTTTTTCCGCATCTGGCGGGTTGTAAGCGTTCTGAGCGGCCGCTGCCCGGCGATCCAGTCCGCGCAACACCACCGCCCGCTCCAACGCCGCGTGGCTGCTGCGGCGATCCTCCAACCGCTTCAGAAAAAACAACAACAGCCGCGCATCACACGGCCGCCGGCGCACCGCAACGGTTTCGCCATCCCGCTCGATCACCTCCTCCTCCCCATCCACCAGCCGGTCCATCGCCAACGCCTCGATAAACCCACCGGCATCCGCCAACGCGGCATCCCAGCGTCGCCTGAACTCTGCGGCGTGATCCTGCCGGCGCAGCCAATACGCCGATTGCCGCGTCATCCCCACGGCGCGCGCCGCCGCCGCCACACTGCCGACATCGGCAAGGTGATCAAGAAACCGCTGCTGTCGCTCAGGCGTCCAGCCGTTGTGCTGCGGACGGAGGGCAGGCGGTTTTGGGGGCTTGGGGCTGTTCATAAAGGTTAATGTAACCGATGAACGGGGCTGTAGGACAGATGGGGGACAGAGAAAGTGAGGCCTCCGGCGGGCAGGGTCGCAGACCCTGCACCCGTTGGTTTTCGGGCACGCTGACCGGCAGGAAAGCGCCCGCGTTCCAGCCGTTCAGACACGAATGAGCAGACCCCAATAACGGACGGCGTTCTCTGGACGGAGGGGGGATCAAATCCTATGCTGCGGCACGACCACCAGCGATGGACTGAGGAATGATCCCGTGAAAACCGTGAAGCTCCTGGCCAGCGCGCTCTTCCTCGCCGCAGCCCAGACCCAGGCCCAGGGTCTGCCCATCAGCACCGACGGCACCGATCCCAGGACGTGGAACCCGAAGCAGGATGCGCTCGTCTCCGGCAAGAAGAACCACGTCGTGATCTTCGAGGACAGCGAGATTCGCGTGCTTTCCGTCACCGTGGCACCGGGCGAAGTGGAAATCCCACACCACCACCAGTGGCCCAGCGTCATCGTCTACGACCGCCCGGTGAAGAGCGAGAATCGCGACGGCAAGGGGCAGCTTATCCCGTCGAAGCAGCCCACCGGTGACAAGACGGAACTGCCACGCATCATCCGCGTGCCCCCGGAGGCACTACATTCAGTGGCCAACCTCGACACCAAACCGCTGCACCTGACCCGCGTCGAGTTCAAGAACGGGTTCCCGAAGAATTGACGAGCTAGATTGCTAGACTTCCGGGGGCAGGCAGGCTCTCGCGTCGACATCACGAAGAATGCTGGAAGCCTAAGCCCGGATCGAGTTCGGGGTGACGGGCGTTCGGACGGCGGGTGACCTTCATACCCCTCGCCTGTCATGCTGGCGCAGGCCTGCATCCATTTTGCCGTCGAGTGCCTGCGTGGCTGCAGATTGCCCTCGATCAACGGTGGATGCTGGCCTGCGCCAGCATGACTTGTACTTGTGGGACGGGAGCGCGCGAAAGCGAACGGGTGCAGGGGTCACCCCTGCCCGCCGGAGGCGTATCTTGTTCTTGCGTGCGGGAAGGGCCGGCATCCGTAGTGTCGGCAATGGCTGGAGCGGCGACACGGGTGCATACTGGCCGCCATGACCGCCCTCGCCCTTGGCCTGCGCTATTTCGCTGGCGTGTTTGCCATCGCCTTTGCGTTGGGGACGATTCGCACGTTGTGGTTGGCGCCGGCGGTGGGGGCCATGGCCGCCGTGGCCATCGAGGTGCCGATCATCCTGGCGGTGAGCTGGTGGTGGGGCCGCCGCTTGCTGGCGCGGCAGCCGCTCGGCCTGGCGGGGCGGGCGGTGATGGGTGGGACGGCGTTTGTATGGCTGATGCTGGCGGAGTTCGGGCTGGCGATGGCGTTCGGGAGGGCGCCGGGGGCGTATCTGGCGTCGTTCTTCACAGCAGACGGCCTGCTGGGGCTGGCCGGGCAGCTGGTGTTTGCAGCCTTGCCCCTCTTCATTAAGCCCCCCGCCTCTAATGCTGCCTTGCAACATCGGCAGCCCCATGCTAGCCGCGCCCCGCACACGGTGGACCTTGTTCATCGCGCCTTTTGTCATATCCGATTCAAAACGGGGCTGAAGCCTTGGACGCACAAATTTCATCCAGCCCAGGTTTTTCTGGCGCCACCGGCCTTTCCGGGCGCTATGCCCGTGCCCTGTTCGCATTGGCGATCGAGGGCAAGGCGCTTGCCGCCGTTGAGGCCAGCCTGGCGACGCTGACCGAGGCCTTGGCCGAATCGGCTGATCTGACGGCGTTGACGTCGTCGCCGCTGGTTGGCCGCGGTGCCGCTGGCGCCGCTGTTGCTGGTGTGGCCGATGGGCTGGGCCTGGATGGGCTGACCAAGAATTTCCTCGGCGTGCTCGCTGCCAATCGCCGGCTGGCCTTGCTGCCGGCGGTGATCCGCGATTTTGCCGCGCTGAACGCTGCCCGCAAGGGTGAAGTGACCGCCACGGTGACAGCAGCCCACAAGCTGACGGCGGCGCAGCAGAAGGCATTGGGCGCCAAGTTGAAGGCCGGCATCGGCCGCGATGTGGCGCTGACCGTGAACGTTGATCCGTCCATCCTGGGCGGCCTGATGGTGCGCGTTGGCAGCCGCCTGATTGATTCGTCATTGAAGACCCGGCTCGACATGCTCGGCCAGGCACTCAAAGCTTAAAAGAGGACCACCCAGATGGACATCAATGCCGCTGAAATCTCGCGGATCATCAAGGATCAGATCGCCAATTTCGGCACCGAAGCGCAGGTTTCGGAAGTCGGCCAGGTGCTCAGCGTGGGCGACGGTATCGCCCGCGTGCATGGTCTGGACAATGTGCAGGCCGGCGAAATGGTCGAATTCCCGGGTGGCATCAAGGGCATGGCCCTGAACCTGGAAGCCGATAACGTTGGTATCGTGATCTTCGGTTCGGACAGCGCCATCAAGGAAGGCGACACCGTCAAGCGCACCGGCACCATCGTCGACGTGCCGGTGGGCAAGGGCCTGCTGGGCCGCGTTGTTGATGGCCTGGGCAACCCGATCGACGGCAAGGGCCCGTTGGTGGACGTCACCCGCATGCGCGTGGAAGTGAAGGCACCGGGCATCATCCCGCGCAAATCCGTCCACGAACCGATGCAGACCGGCCTGAAGGCGCTCGACGCGCTGGTGCCGGTTGGCCGCGGCCAGCGCGAACTGATCATCGGTGACCGTCAGACCGGCAAGACCGCTGTCGCCATCGATACCTTCATCAACCAGAAGGGCGTGAACGCCGGCACCGACGAGAGCAAGAAGCTGTATTGCATCTATGTCGCCGTCGGCCAGAAGCGTTCGACCGTGGCCCAAATTGTTCGCGCGCTGGAAGAGAACGGCGCGATGGAATATTCGATCGTGGTCGCCGCCACCGCGTCGGAACCGGCCCCGCTGCAGTTCCTGGCGCCCTACACCGGCTGCACCATGGGCGAGTTCTTCCGCGACAACGGCATGCACGCCGTGATCGTGTATGACGATCTGTCCAAGCAGGCCGTGGCCTATCGCCAGATGTCGCTGCTGCTGCGCCGCCCGCCGGGCCGCGAAGCCTATCCGGGTGACGTGTTCTATCTGCACAGCCGCCTGCTGGA
>JAIXQM010000127.1 GCA_027485735.1 Sphingomonadales bacterium
GGCTCCGAAGGCCGTCAAGGAAGCCGTGTCGAAGGCTGACGCCGAGAAGATCAAGAAGCAGCTCGAAGAAGCCGGCGCGACGGTGGAACTCAAGTAAGCTTCAACGCTTCATGCCGGCCTGTCCGGCAGGAAACAGGAAAGGGGCAGTTCCACCCGGGGCTGCCCCTTTTCCTTTGGCGCTTCGCCGCACCCAGCGCTCCCCCTTGCCCAAATCCAACAAAACGCCTATCTGCCCGTCATCACCGGAAGGGATCTCGATTCCCGGCCGGCCTGCTGCCTTTCGAGACACGGCCCGTAGCGCGATCGGGCCGCGACGGAGGAAGGGTGGCGGGGCTTTTATCGCCAGTGACCGTGCGACATTCCGCTGCAGCGGGGTGGTGTGCGGTTTTTGCTGTTTTTCCAGACGGGCTTGCCTGCTGGAAGCGAAATTTTGACCAGAAGGCGACCAGAACACATGGCCACCCAGATGAAGCCGCCCCACGGCGTGAAGCCGTTCAACAACCGCCGTCGCATCCGCAAGAACTTCGGCCATATCGGCGAAGTCGTGCAGATGCCGAACCTCATCGAGGTGCAGCGCGAAAGCTATGAGCAGTTCCTGCGGTCCAACCCGGCGGTGGGCTATGTTTCCGGCCTGGAAAAGACCCTGCGCAGCGTCTTCCCGATCCGCGATTTCGCCGGCACTGCCGAGCTGGATTTCGTGCATTATGAACTGGAAGAGCCGAAGTACGACACGGACGAATGCCGCCAGCGCGGCATGACCTATGCGGCACCGATGCGCGTCACGCTGCGGCTGATCGTGTTCGAAGTTGATCCCGATACCGAAACCCGCTCCGTGCTCGATATCAAGGAGCAGGACGTCTACATGGGCGACATGCCGCTCATGACCGGCAACGGCACCTTCATCATCAATGGCACCGAGCGCGTGATCGTTTCGCAGATGCACCGTTCGCCGGGCGTCTTCTTCGATCATGATCGCGGCAAGACCCACGCCAGCGGCAAATATCTGTTTGCTGCCCGCGTGATCCCGTATCGCGGTTCGTGGCTGGATCTGGAATTCGACGCCAAGGACATCGTGAACGTCCGTATCGATCGCAAGCGCAAGCTGCCGGTCACCACCCTGCTCTATGCGCTGGGCTGGCATTCGGAAGAGATCCTCAACCTGTTCTACAACCGCGTCATCTGGGTGCGCGGCCATGGCGCGAACAACGAAGCCGGCTGGAAAGTGCCGTTCGTCGAAGCCAACTATCGCAATGCCAAGCCGACGTTCGACATGGTCAACGCCGACACCGGTGAAGTCGTGTTCCCGTCGGGCACCAAGATCACGCCGCGCATGGTGCGCAAGGCCACCACCGATGGCTTGACCAGCCTGCTGATCCCGACCGAGGAAATCTTCGGCCGCTATTCGGCGTTCGATTTGATCAATGAAGCCACGGGTGAAATCTACATCGAGGCCGGTGACGAACTGACCGCGGAAAATCTGGAAAAGATCGACCGCGCAGGCCAGACCAGCATCGAACTCCTCGACATCGATCATGTGTCGGTGGGTCCGTGGATCCGCAACACACTGATGGCCGACAAGGTGGAAGAGCGCGACCATGCGCTCGCCGAAATCTATCGCGTCATGCGCCCTGGCGAACCGCCGACGCGTGAAACCGCCGAAGCCATGTTCTATGGCCTGTTCTTCGACCCGGACCGTTACGACCTGTCGGCCGTGGGCCGCGTGAAGATGAACATGCGTCTGGCGCTGGACTGCCCGGATGATGTGACCGTTCTGCGCCGCGAGGACATCGCCTCGGTGGTGAAGACGCTGGTTGAACTGAAGGACGGCAAGGGCGAAATCGACGACATCGACAATCTCGGCAACCGTCGTGTGCGTTCGGTCGGCGAACTGCTCGAAAACCAGTATCGCGTTGGCCTGCTGCGCATGGAACGCGCCGTCAAGGAACGCATGTCGAGCGTCGATATCGACACCGTCATGCCCAACGACCTGATCAATGCGAAGCCGGCCGTGGCCGCGGTGCGTGAATTCTTCGGCAGCTCGCAGCTGTCGCAGTTCATGGACCAGACCAACCCGCTTTCGGAAGTCACCCACAAGCGCCGCGTCTCGGCCCTCGGCCCGGGCGGTCTCACCCGTGAGCGCGCCGGCTTCGAAGTGCGCGACGTTCACCCGACGCACTATGGCCGTATCTGCCCGATCGAAACGCCGGAAGGCCCGAACATCGGTCTGATCAACAGCCTCGCCACCTTCAGCCGCGTCAACAAATATGGCTTCATCGAAACGCCGTACCGCAAGGTGGATAACGGCAAGCTGACCGACGATGTCGTCTATCTTTCGGCCATGGAAGAAGCCCGCCACACCATCGCGCAGGCCAACGCCGGCATCGATGCCGGCGGCACCTATGTCGAGGAACTGATCTCCGCCCGGCAGGCCGGTGAATTCCTGATGGCCCCGGCCAGCACCATCACCTTGGCCGACGTGTCGCCCAAGCAGCTGGTGTCGGTCGCCGCGTCGCTGATTCCGTTCCTGGAAAACGATGACGCCAACCGCGCGCTGATGGGCTCGAACATGCAGCGCCAGGCGGTGCCGCTGGTGAAGGCCGAAAGCCCGTTCGTGGGCACCGGCATGGAAGGCACGGTTGCGCGCGATTCGGGCGCTGCCATCGCCGCCAAGCGTACCGGCATCGTTGATCAGGTGGACGCCACCCGCATCGTGATCCGCGCCACGCAGGACGTGGAGCCGGGCAAGTCGGGCGTCGACATCTACACGCTGATGAAGTTCCAGCGCTCCAACCAGTCCACCTGCATCAACCAGCGCCCGCTGGTGACCGTGGGTGACCTGGTGCAGAAGGGCGACATCATCGCCGACGGTCCGTCCACCGAAGATGGTGAACTCGCGCTGGGCCGCAACGTGCTCGTCGCGTTCATGCCGTGGAATGGCTACAACTACGAAGATTCGATCCTGATCAACGAGAAGATCGTCAAGGAAGACGTGTTCACGTCGATCCATATCGATGAATTCGAAGTGATGGCCCGCGACACCAAGCTGGGCCCGGAAGACATCACCCGCGACATTCCCAACGTTGGTGAAGACGCGCTGGCCCGTCTCGACGAAGCCGGCATCGTCTACATCGGCGCCGAAGTGGAACCGGGCGATATCCTGGTTGGCAAGATCACCCCCAAGGGTGAATCGCCGATGACGCCGGAAGAAAAGCTGCTGCGCGCCATCTTCGGCGAAAAGGCCAGCGATGTGCGTGACACCTCGCTGCGTCTGCCGCCGGGCGTGTCGGGCACGATTGTGGATGTGCGCATCTTCAACCGCCATGGCATCGACAAGGACGAACGCGCCCTGCAGATCGAGCGCGAGGAAATCGAGCGCCTTGAAAAGGACGCCACCGACGAACGCGCCATCCTTGATCGCGCCACCTATGCCCGTCTGCGCGATGCGCTGCTGGGCCAGGAAGTGGTCGCCGCGCCCAAGGGCGTGAAGAAGGGCGCCGCCATCGACGAGGCCATGCTGGAAGAACAGCCGCGCCGTGAATGGTGGAAGTTCGGCGTGGCCGATGATGCCATGCAGGCCGGCCTGGAAGCGTTGAAGGCGCAGTGGGATGAAGCCCACACCACCATCACTGCTCGCCTCGAAGACAAGAAATCCAAGGTGCAGGCCGGCGACGAACTGCCGCCGGGCGTGCTGAAGATGGTGAAGGTCTTTGTCGCGGTGAAGCGCAAGCTGCAGCCGGGTGACAAGATGGCCGGCCGTCACGGCAACAAGGGCGTCATCTCCCGCATCCTGCCGCAGGAAGACATGCCTTTCCTGGCCGATGGCACCCCGGTCGATATCGTGCTCAACCCGCTGGGCGTGCCCAGCCGCATGAACGTCGGCCAGATCTTCGAAACCCACCTGGGCTGGGCCGCGCGCGGCCTGGGCAAGAAGATCGCCGAGATGCTGGAGAATATTCACCAGACTATGGCATCGGGCACAGCCAACGAGATCCGCGAGCTGTTCAAGGCCATTTATGGCCCGCAGTATCTGCTCGACATCGCCGATTATGACGATGCCGCCGTGATCGAACTGGCCCGCAACCTGGTGGGCGGTGTGCCGATGGCCACCCCGGTGTTCGATGGCGCCAAGGAAGCCGACGTGTCGAACATGCTGGCACTGGCCGGGCTGGAAACCTCCGGCCAGGTCGAGCTGTTCGATGGCCGCACCGGCGATGCCTTCGATCGCCGTGTCACCGTGGGCTATATCTACATGCTCAAGCTGCACCACCTGGTGGACGACAAGATCCACGCCCGCTCGATCGGTCCCTACAGCCTCGTTACCCAGCAGCCGCTGGGCGGCAAGGCCCAGTTCGGTGGCCAGCGCTTCGGGGAAATGGAAGTGTGGGCGCTGCAGGCCTATGGCGCGGCCTACACCTTGCAGGAAATGCTCACCGTCAAATCCGATGACGTGGTGGGCCGCACCAAGGTGTATGAAGCCATCGTCAAGGGTGACGACACGTTTGAAGCCGGCATCCCCGAAAGCTTCAACGTGCTGGTCAAGGAAATGCGGTCGCTGGGCCTCAACGTCCAGCTGCAGAGCAACGAGGAGGTGGAATAACCGGCCTCACCGCCGGTTATTCCCCACCCCACACTCTGCCCACCCCCAGCCCTTCCCGCGAGCGGGAGGGGAAACGGAGGAAAGAAGATGACGAACGAAGTGATGAATTTCTTCTCGCCGGCCGCCAAGCCCGAGACGTTTGACCAGATCCAGATTGCCATCGCCAGCCCGGAACAGATCCGCAGCTGGTCGTTCGGCGAGATCAAGAAGCCGGAAACCATCAACTACCGGACCTTCAAGCCGGAACGTGATGGCCTGTTCTGCGCCCGCATCTTTGGCCCGATCAAGGATTACGAGTGCCTGTGCGGCAAGTACAAGCGCATGAAGTACAAGGGCATCGTCTGCGAAAAGTGCGGCGTGGAAGTGACCGTGTCGAAGGTCCGCCGTGAGCGCATGGGCCATATCGAGCTGGCCGCGCCGGTTGCCCACATCTGGTTCCTGAAGTCGCTGCCCAGCCGCATCGGCATGCTGCTCGACATGCAGCTCAAGCAGCTGGAGCGCGTGCTCTATTTCGAACAATATGTGGTGCTCGATCCGGGCATGACGCCGTTCAAGAAGTTCGATCTTCTCACCGAAGAAGAACTGATGACCGCCCAGGAAGAATATGGCGAAGACGCCTTCCAGGCTGGTATCGGTGCCGAAGCCATCCGCATCCTGCTGCAGGAACTCGATCTTGAAGGTGAGATGGAGACGCTGCGCGAGGAGCTGCGCACCACCAAGTCGGAACTGAAGCCGAAGAAGATCATCAAGCGGATGAAGATCGTCGAGAGCTTCATCAACTCGGGCAACAAGCCCGAATGGATGGTGATGCAGGTGGTGCCGGTGATCCCGCCGGAACTGCGTCCGCTGGTGCCGCTGGATGGTGGCCGCTTTGCGACGTCGGATTTGAACGATCTCTATCGCCGCGTGATCAACCGCAACAACCGCCTGAAGCGCCTGATCGAGCTGCGCGCGCCGGACATCATCGTGCGCAACGAAAAGCGCATGCTGCAGGAAGCGGTGGATGCGCTGTTCGACAACGGCCGCCGTGGCCGCACCATCACCGGTGCCAACAAGCGTCCGCTGAAGTCGCTGTCTGACATGCTGAAGGGCAAGCAGGGCCGCTTCCGCCAGAACCTGCTCGGCAAGCGCGTCGATTATTCGGGCCGCTCGGTGATCGTCACCGGTCCGGAACTCAAGCTGCATCAATGCGGCCTGCCGAAGAAGATGGCGCTCGAACTGTTCAAGCCGTTCATCTACTCGCGCCTCGACGCCAAGGGTCTTTCGATGACCCTGAAGCAGGCCAAGAAGTGGGTGGAAAAGGAACGCAAGGAAGTCTGGGACATCCTTGACGAGGTGATCCGCGAGCATCCCGTGCTGCTGAACCGCGCGCCGACGCTGCACCGCCTGGGCATTCAGGCCTTTGAGCCCGTGCTGATCGAAGGCAAGGCCATCCAGCTGCACCCGCTGGTCTGCTCGGCCTTCAATGCCGACTTCGACGGTGACCAGATGGCCGTGCACGTTCCCCTGAGCCTTGAGGCCCAGCTGGAAGCGCGCGTGCTGATGATGTCGACCAACAACATCCTGTCCCCCGCCAACGGCAAGCCGATCATCGTGCCGTCGCAGGACATGGTGCTGGGACTCTATTATCTGTCGATGGAGTCCGAGAAGGAACCGGGCGAAGGCATGGCCTTCGGCACGATGAGCGAAGTGCACCAGGCGCTGTTCAACAAGAACGTGACCCTGCATACCAAGATCATCGCCCGCGTGCCGCAGACCGATGAGAACGGTCAGCTCTACATGAAGCGCGTGAACACCACGCCGGGCCGCCTGCTGCTGGGCGAAACGCTGCCCAAGAGCCACAAGGTGCCGTTCGAAACCATCAATCGCCTGCTGACCAAGAAGGAGATCGGCGACGTCATCGACACCGTCTATCGCCACACTGGCCAGAAGGAGACGGTGCTGTTTGCCGATGCCATCATGGCACTGGGCTTCCGCCACGCGTTCCAGGCCGGCATCAGCTTCGGCAAGGACGACATGGTGATCCCCGCTGCCAAGGCCGTGCTGGTCGACAAGACCAAAGCCGAGGTGAAGGACTTCGAGCAGCAGTATCAGGACGGCCTGATCACGCAGGGCGAGAAGTACAACAAGGTCGTTGACGCCTGGTCCAAGTGCGGCGACCTGGTTGCCGGCGAAATGATGAAGGAAATCAGCGCCAAGAAGAAGCGGCCGGATGGCCGTGAGGCGCAGATCAACTCCATCTACATGATGGCACACTCCGGTGCCCGTGGTAGCCAAGCCCAGATGAAGCAGCTGGCCGGCATGCGCGGCCTGATGGCCAAGCCGTCGGGCGAGATCATCGAAACGCCGATCCTGTCGAACTTCAAGGAAGGCCTGACCGTGCTGGAGTATTTCAACTCCACCCACGGCGCCCGCAAGGGTCTGGCCGATACCGCGCTGAAGACCGCCAACTCGGGTTACCTGACCCGTCGTCTGGTCGACGTTTCGCAGGATTGCGTCGTCGTCGAGGAAGATTGCGGCACCCCGCGCGGCATGCTGATGAAGGCCATCGTCGAAGGCGGCAACACCATCGTGTCGCTGGGCGAGCGCATCCTCGGCCGTACCGTGCTGGTTGACATCGTCGACGCCAAGACGGGTGAAATCGTGGCGCCGGCCGGTCACCTGCTGACCGAATCCGACGTGACGCGCATCGAAAAGGCAGCCGTGGCGGAAGTGAAGATCCGCTCGCCGCTGCTGTGCGAAACCAAGGGCGGCGTCTGCTCCACCTGCTATGGCCGCGACCTCGCGCGCGGCACGCCGGTGAACATGGGCGAAGCCGTGGGCGTCATCGCTGCTCAGTCGATCGGCGAGCCGGGCACCCAGTTGACCATGCGCACCTTCCACATCGGTGGTGCGGCGCAGGTGTCGGAACAGTCCACGCTCGATGCGCCGGTTGACGGTCTCATCGAATTCCGTGGCATCGTCACCATCACCGACAGCCGTGGCCGCAACGTCTCGATGGCGCGCAACGGCGAACTGGTGCTGCGCGACGGCGAAGGCCGCGAACGCTCGGTGCACCGTATTCCTTACGGGGCGCTGGTCACGCACCTCGAAGGCATCACGGTGAATAAGGGTGATCGTCTGGCCGAGTGGGATCCGTACACATTGCCAGTGATCACCGAAAAGTCGGGCAAGGTGAAATACCAGGACCTGATCGAAGGCACGACCCTGAAGGAAGAAGTCGACGAAGCCACCGGCCTCGCCAACAAGGTCGTCACCGAATGGAAGTCGAGCAACAAGAAGGACGATCTGCGTCCGCGCATTACCCTGCTCGATGACCAGTCCGGCGAATCGGCGCGCTACATGCTCGCCACCGATGCCATTCTGTCGGTGGCCGATGGCCAGGATGTGTCGGCCGGTGACGTGCTGGCCCGTATTCCGCGTGAAGCTGCCAAGACTCGTGACATCACCGGCGGTCTGCCGCGTGTGGCCGAATTGTTTGAAGCCCGCATTCCCAAGGACAACGCGGTTATCGCGCGTGTTGATGGGCGTGTCGAATTCGGCAAGGATTACAAGACGAAGCGCCGCATCAACATCCGTCCGGAAGATGGTGGGGACGTCGCCGAGTATCTGGTGCCGAAGGGCAAGAACGTGGCAGTGCAGGAAGGCGACTTCGTGCGCCGGGGTGACTATCTGATCGATGGCAACCCCAACCCGCACGACATTCTGGAAGTGCTGGGTGTGGAGCCGCTGGCCGAATATCTTTGCGCCGAAATCCAGGAAGTCTATCGCCTGCAGGGTGTGCGCATCAACGACAAGCACATCGAAGTGATCGTGCGCCAGATGCTGCAGAAGGTGGAAATCACCGACAGCGGCGACACCACGTTGCTGGTGGGCGAACAGGTCGACCGCGAGGAGATGGACGAAGAAAACGCCAAGCTTGGTCAGGATGGTCGCGTGGCCGCCGGTAAGCCGGTGCTGCTCGGCATCACCAAGGCCTCGCTGCAGACCAAGTCGTTCGTGTCGGCGGCGTCGTTCCAGGAAACCACCCGCGTGCTCACCGAAGCCGCGGTGCAGGGCAAGATCGATACCCTGACTGGTCTGAAGGAAAACGTCATTGTCGGCCGGCTGATCCCGGCCGGAACCGGCGCCGGCATCGGCCGCCTTCGTGTGGCGGCTGCCAGCCGCGATGCGGTGCTGCGCTCCGTGCAGCAGGCAAACGCCAAGGCGCTGGAGCAGACCGAAGGCTGATCGACCGCACCGCCCAATCGGCGGCACCGAATGAGGGGCGTGGCGGGCAACCGCCGCGCCCCTTTTTCATGCGCCCTCGCCGCCAGCTCAGCCCGAAAGGTCTGTCTTTTCACAATTCCGTGGAGTTGGCTGTGAACGGCCGTGTAAGCACCGCATATGGCATTTGAGTTAACGAAATTGAAACCTACTTGAACATTTATATTAATCTTGTATGAAGGAATCGTTCAGTTTGGCGCATTGACGCGTGAGTCGTTCCTTGTGCTGCGCTGGATTGAGCCGTGTCAGCGGTTGGCCGGCGTTGCGTTTGTTCGGGGGAATGATCATGAAAATCCTGAAATTTGTAGCTACCGCTGCCTTTGCCGCTTCGGCTTCCATGGCATCTGCGGCGGTCGTAAGCCTTGATTTCACCGGCGTTGTTGATCCCGTTCAGGGCAACAGCACGGCCGTTGGCAGCTTCTACAACGGTGGTACTAGCGGCCATGGCACGTCGGGCACCAATCTCGGCGTTGTATTCTCCGCCAACACGCTGGCGATCAACAACTACAACGGCTGCTGCGAGCCAGATTCGGCCCAGGGCAAGCGGGGCATCCTGTTCTTCCTGACCGGCAGTGCCGCGACGCTGAACTATGCAGCCGGCTTCTCGAACGGCTTCTCCTTCAATTTTGCGTCCAATTCCGTTGCTACGGTCAGTGTTTTTGATGGGCTGAACGGCTCCGGCAATCTGCTGGGCTCGCTGGTTTTGCCCCAAACGGCCAATGCCAACTGCCCGCCGAACGCCAGCGGCTTCTACTGCAACTGGACGGCCGGCGGCATTGCCTTCGCCGGCGTGGCCAAGTCGATCGACTTTGGCGGCAGCGCCAACTTCGTCGCCTATGACAACATCACCTTCGGCAGCATCACGCCCGGGGGCACCGTGCCGGAACCGGCCAGCTGGGCGATGCTGATCGCCGGCTTTGGCTTGGTTGGCGCGACCCAGCGTCGTCGCAAGGCCGCTGTCGCCGCCTGATCGCGACACGCAGTGCAACGCAAAGGCGCCGCCCGGCCATCCGGGCGGCGCTTTTCATTTTAGGGCCTCGCTCGGCCACGCTGCCCTCGCTCTTCCCCGTCTTGGCCACAATGACATGCGGTTGCGTACCGGAATCAGGGAAAACATCGACGCCCTGACTGGTCTCAAGGAGAACGTCATCGTCGACTGCCTGATCCCGGCCGGCACCGGCGCTGGCATCGGCCGCCTGCGCGTGGCGGCTGCCAGCCGCGATGCGGTGCGTTCCGTGCTGCAGACCGAAGGCTGATCCAAAGCACCGCCAATCGGCGGCGCGATGAAA
>JAIXQM010000115.1 GCA_027485735.1 Sphingomonadales bacterium
AGCACGGGCGCGGCCGGATGCTGGGCCTTCAGCTTCAGCAATTCCGTCACCGAGAATTTCTCGTGCACCATGCAGGTGCCATCCCACAACAGCATGTCACGCCCGGTCTTGCGGTTGAGCCAGGCGCCCAGATGTTTGTCAGGCGCGAACAATATCTTCTGATCGGCCGGAAGCTGGTTGATGATCTTTTCCGCCGACGATGACGTGACGATGATGTCGCTCTCTGCCTTCACCGCCGCCGAACAGTTGATGTAGGTCAGGCTGATGTGATCCGGATGGGCGCGGCGGAATTTGGCGAAGGCTTCCGGCGGGCAGGAATCTTCCAGCGAGCAGCCGGCCTTCAAGTCAGGCAGGATCACGGTCTTCTGCGGCGACAGGATCTTGGCCACTTCGGCCATGAACTTCACGCCGCAGAAGGCGATCACATCGGCATCGGTGGCGGCGGCCTTTTTCGACAGATCAAGGCTGTCACCAACGAAATCGGCGATGTCCTGGATTTCGGGCGCTTGATAATAATGCGCGAGGATGACGGCGTTGCGGTCCTTGCGCAGGCGGTTGATCTCCGCCTTCACATCGATGGCAGCGCCGCCGCCGAGCATGTTCAACCGTGCGTCCATCAGGTGATACTCCAGATTTCGCCGGCGTGGCTCACCTTGCCCCGCCGTTCCAGATCAATGAGATGCGCCAGCACGCTGCGGCCCGCGGCCGGGTGCAGACGTTTGTCCACCATGGCATACATCGCAGCCACCATCTGCGGAATGGTCACCAGCCCTTCGCCGATGGCGCGCAGCACCTGAGCTTCGCGCTGGCGGCGGTGGCCGAGCAGATGCTTCACGAAACGCTGCGGATCGGTGACCGGCTCACCATGGGTGGGGTGATAGATGGCGTCGCTGCGGGCCATCAGTTTTTCCAGGCTGGCCATGTAATCGGCCATGTCGCCATCAGGCGGGGCGACCACGGTAGTGCTCCAGCCCATGACATGGTCGCCGGTGAACAGCGCCTTTTCCTCGGCCAGCGCAAAGCACAGGTGATTGCTGGTGTGGCCGGGCGTGTGGATGGCGGTGAGGGTCCAGCCGGGGCCGCTGACAATTTCACCATCGGCCAACACGCGGTCGGGGGCATAGGTCGCATCGAACCCGGCATCGGCGCGCGGGCCATCATCAGACAGTACAAGCGGCGCGCAGCCGACGATCTGAGCCCCGGTCGCCGCCTTCAGCGCCGGGGCGGCGGGCGAGTGATCCATGTGGGTGTGGGTTATGACGATGTGCGATACCGTCTCGCCAACCAGCCCGTCGATGAGCGCGCGGAGATGCGCCGGCTCAGCAGGGCCGGGATCGATCACCGCCACGGTGCCGCCGGGCTGGCCCACCACGAAGGTGCCGGTACCGGTGAAAGTGAAGGGCGACGGGTTGCGCGCCAGCAGCCGGCGCACCAGCGGGGAACGCGGCACGAGCAGGCCATAGACGGCGCTGTCGGGGTGGCTGGCGAGATCCATGCCTCCCATGTGGCAGCGCCGCCGCGCGATGTGAAGGGCGGATAAGCAACAACCCGGCTTGGCAAGGCCGCGCCGTTGCCGCATGCCAACTTGAAACGGGAGGAAATCATGCAGTTCGACGTGGTGATCGTGGGCGGCGGGCATGGCGGTGCGGCACAAGCGGCGCAGCTGCGTCAGCGCGGCTTCACCGGCAGCCTGGCTATCATCACGGCTGAACCCGAATTGCCTTACGAGCGCCCACCGCTGTCCAAGGAATATCTGGCGGGCGAGAAGAGCTTCGAGCGCATGTTGCTGCGGCCGCCGGCCTTCTGGGCGGAGCGCGCTGTCGAGGTGATGACCGGCACGCGCGTCACGGCAGTGGATGCGGCTGCGCACCTTTTGGAGACGACCGCTGGCGCGATTTCCTATGGCCAATTGGTGTGGGCGGCGGGCGGCGATCCGCGCAAGCTCAGCTGCCCCGGCCATGAACTGCCCGGCCTGCACGCCATCCGCACCCGCGCCGATGTCGATGCCCTGAAGGCAGATCTCAAGCCTGAATCACGCGTGCTGGTGGTGGGCGGTGGCTATATCGGGCTGGAATCGGCCGCGGTGCTGAGCAAGTTGGGCCATTCAGTGACGGTGATCGAGGCGATGGATCGGGTGCTGGCGCGCGTGGCCGGACCGGAACTTTCGGCCTTTTATGAAGCCGAGCATCGCGCGCACGGGGTGGAAATCGTCACCGGCGCCGGCTTGGCCAGTCTGGCCGCAGCCGGCGACGCCAAGCTCGCCACGCTCACCGATGGGCGGCAGATCGTGGCCGATGTGGTGATCGTCGGCATCGGCATCGTGCCCGCCGTGGAACCGTTGCTGGCGGCCGGCGCCACAGGCGGGAACGGGGTTTGGGTGGATGATCACTGCCGCACCAGCCTGCCGGACGTGTTTGCAATCGGTGATTGCGCGCTGCACGCCAACGCCTTTGCCGGCGGCGCCAAAATCCGGCTGGAATCGGTGCAGAATGCCGCAGACATGGCCGCCACGGTGGCGCGCGCCATCACTGGCGATCCAGCGCCTTACCATGCGGTACCGTGGTTCTGGTCCAACCAATATGACCTGCGGCTGCAGACCATGGGGCTCAGTGTGGGCCACGATCAGACCGTTCTGCGCGGTGATCCGGCGACGCGCAGTTTCTCGCTGATTTACCTGAAAGCCGGCAAGGTGATCGCGCTGGACTGCGTGAACGCCGCGCGCGACTATGTGCAGGGCAAGGCCTTGGTGGAAAAGGGCGTCGCGGTGCCCGTGGAGGCACTGGCCGATACGGCGACGCTGCTGAAAACCTGGCATCCTGCGTGAGCCCGCGGGTGGACATTGTGGCCGTGGGTGCAGAAGCGCAGCCGGTCATCGAAAATCTGTTGCAGCTGTATATCCACGACATGTCGGAACTGTTTGCCGGAACGCCGCGCTGTGAAATCGAAGCAGACGGACGGTTTCGCAGCTCCATCGATGTGGGCAAATGGTGGCAGGATGAGGATCACATCGCATTGTTGGTGCGCGTCGATAGCCAATTGGCAGGCTTTGCCCTGTTGAACGCGACAGCGCACAGTGGAACGCCGGTTGATCACAATGTGGCAGAATTCTTCATCGTGCGAAAACATCGCCGCTCTGGGGTGGGGATGGCGGCGGCCCACGCCATGTTCAGCCGCTATCCTGGCAGGTGGGAGGCCGCCGTGATGCGCGCCAATGCCGGTGCATTGGCGTTTTGGGCACGCTGCATTGCCGCTCACCCCGCCGTCGGCGCGATCACCCGTGAGGATTGTATGGATCAGCGCTGGAACGGGACGTTGTTTGGCTTCAATATTGCTCTGGACTGACGTTCAGACGGCAAGTTGATCGAGGGGGGCGGGGCACATGAACATTTCACGGCGGGGCGCATTGGGGTTGGCGGGTATGGCAGGGGCAGCCTTGCCGGCCCGCGCCATCACCATCCGGCCGATGCTGCCCGATCCCACCGGCTTTGCGCCAGCGCCGGGCATTGCCCACTTGAAATATAACGAGAATCCGCTGGGGCCGCCGCCATCTGCCATCCAGGCCATGGCCGATCTGGCGCGCAACGCCTGGTATTATGCCGATGATGCGGAAGGCCGATTGGCGGCGATGATCAGCAAGCGAATGGGCGTGCCGGCGAGCCAGGTCGTGCTCGGCCACGGCAGTTCGGAAGTCATCACCAGTGCCGCCCTGGCCTGGAGCAAGCGCGGCACCATCCTGCTGCCGGCGCTGCAGTTCGATGAGCCGTTACTCTATCCGATGGCGCAGGGGCTGAATTATCGCCGCGTCGCCATGGCGCCCGATCTGGGCATCGATCTGGGCGCACTGGCCCGCGCCGCCGCCGCACCCGATGTGGCGATGGTCTATCTGTGCAACCCCAACAATCCGACCGGCATGATGCTGAAGGCGGCTGATCTTCTCGCCTTTGCGAAAGCGCTGCCGGCGCGCGTCACGCTGCTGGTGGATGAAGCCTATATGGAACTGGCCGACGATCCGACCGGTTCGACCATGCTGCCGCTGGTGCAAGGCGGCGCCAATGTCATCGTGACCCGTACTTTCTCGAAATTGTTCGGCATGGCCGGGCTGCGCATCGGCTATGCTGTCGCTTCGCCCGCCAATGCTGCCGAGCTGAAGCGCCATCGCATCACCATCAGCCTGAATGCGCCGGGCCTGGCTGCTGCCATCGCTGCCTGGGATGATGGCGCCTTCCAGCAGCAGAGCCGCAGCGCCATCACGGCCGCGCGCCGGGTGCTGCAGGCCGGCGTGGCCAAGGCCGGCACCATCGCCCTGCCCAGCCAGACCAATTTCCTGTTCGTGAAAGTGGCCGATGCCAACCGCTTTGCCGCCGCCATGGCCCAGCGCGGCATCCTCGTGCGCGGTGCGTGGGGGCCGGCCTGGCCCGAATGGTCGCGCGTGTCGACCGGGCGCATGGCCGATGTCGAGCGTTATGCCGCTGCCTTGCCGGAACTGGTCAGGGCCTGACCCGCCCTCCCCAAGCTGGCGGTTTGCGCGCTGCCGGCAAGGCGAGTAGCTTGGTCTAAATGTTACAGGGGATGGTGCGTGACCGAGGCGTTTGATTTCATCATCGTGGGTGCAGGTTCAGCCGGGTGTGCGCTGGCCAACCGGCTTTCTGCCGATCCCGGCACGCGCGTGGCACTGCTGGAAGCCGGCGGCAACGACAACAACATGCTGATCCAGATGCCGGCCGGCATCGCCCAGATCATCCCGCCGGAAAAACCCAGCCCCTATGATTGGGGCTTCTGGACGGAACCGCAGGCGCATCTGGACGGCCGCCCGCTCTATTGGCCGCGTGGGCGGGCACTGGGCGGATCATCGTCGATCAACGGCATGGTGTATATCCGCGGCCACGCCAGCGATTATGACCGCTGGAGCCAGTTGGGCCTCACCGGGTGGGGCTGGGCCGATGTGCTGCCCTATTTCCGCAAGGCCGAGGATTCGGAACGCGGCAGCGACGAATTTCACGGGAGCGGCGGCCCGCTGCACACCAGCCGCAAGGGCGCCCTGCCCAATCCGCTCAACGCAGCCTTTGCCGAATCGGCAGTGCAGGCCGGCTACAAGCTGACCGACGATTTCAACGGGCCGCAATTCGAAGGCGTTGGCCAATATGACGCGACCATCAAGGATGGGGAGCGCTTCTCCGCCGCCAAGGCCTATCTCACCGCCGACGTGCGCAAGCGGCCGAATTTGCAGATCATCACCGGCGTGCAGGCACGGCGCGTGCTGCTGGAAGGCAAGCGCGCGGTTGGCGTTGAATATACGCAAGGCACGTCGCTGCTATCCGCGATGGGCCGGGAAATCATCCTGTGCGGCGGCGCTGTAAACAGCCCGCAATTGCTCATGCTGTCCGGCATTGGCCCGGCTGCGCATCTGAAGCAGTTTGGTGTGGAGGTGGTCGCCGACAGCCCGGATGTCGGCGGCAATCTGCAGGATCACCTGGATGTGATCGTGCAATGGCATTGCAGCCAGCCGGTGACGCTCAACAACAATTCGAAATTCATCAACAAGATGAAAGCGCTGGGCAAATGGGTATTCACCCGCACCGGCAATGGCGCCCACATGCCAACGCCGATGGGGGCGTTCCTCTCCACCCGCGAAGGCCTGGCCGCGCCCGATATCCAGATGCACTTCATGCCGGTGCGCGGCAATCCGCACGGCCGCGGCACCATGGATGGGCGCCATGGCTATCAGTTGCACGTGTGCCAACTGCGCCCGGAAAGCCGCGGCACGATCCGGCTGAAGTCCGCCGATCCGCTGGCCGCGCCGGCGATCGACCCCAATTATCTTTCAGCGCCGGAAGATGTCGAGACGCTGGTGCGCGGTGTGGAAATGGCCCGTGAGATCGGCCGCCAGCCCGGCTTTGCGCCCTACAACGATGGCGAAGCCTGGCCGGGTCTGGAGGTGACGGATCGCAGCCAGCTGCTGGAAAAAATGCGTGGCTGGGCCGAAACCATCTACCACCCGGTCGGCAGCTGCCGGATGGGCGTGGATGAACGCGCCGTGGTCGATGGCCAGTTGCGAGTGAACGGCGTTGAAGGGCTGCGCGTGATCGATGCCAGCGTTATGCCGTTCCTGGTCTCGGGCAATACCAATGCGCCCACAATCATGATCGCTGAAAAGGCCGCCGACATCATCGCCGCGCGCACCAAGCTGGAACGCAAGCTGGGGTTGGCGGCATGAGCAGCACGCCCTTCACCATCCCGGTGAACGAGGCTGAAGTCGCCTGGATTCGCGATCGTGTTGCGGCCTATCGCTGGTTTGAAGAGCCGCCGAACGCCGGCTGGCGGCACGGCGCAAACCGCGATTACATGCAGCGCCTGCAGGCGCATTGGCTGAACGGTTACGACTGGGCCGGCGCCGTGAAGCATCTCAATCGGTTGCCGCATGTGCGGGTGCAGGTGGGGGAAGATGGCGGCCAACCCTTCCATCTCCACTGCGTGCATCTGCGTTCCAGCCGGCCCGATGCGCGGCCATTGCTGATCGCTCATGGTTGGCCAGGATCGATCCTGGAATTCGATGCGATCATGGAGCGATTGGCCGAACCGGAAGATCCGGCCGCACCCGCCTTCCATGTCGTGGCGCCATCCCTGCCCGGCTATGCGTGGTCAGACCGGCCATCGGCACCGATCGGCCCGCGCGAGGTGGCCCGCCGTTACGATACGCTGATGGGCGCGCTGGGTTATGATCGCTATATCTATCAGGGTGGGGACTGGGGCTGCGTAATCGGCGGCTGGATGGGGCTCGATTCGGCCAGGGTGCAGGCAATCCACCTCAATGGCTATGGCCTGCGCAGTGCCGACATGACGCCGAACACGCCGGACGAGATGGCCTGGATGCAGAAGGCGGTCGCCATGCGCGAAACCGAAACCGCCTATCTGCAGTTGCAGGGCACCAAGCCGCAAAGCCTGGGCTTTGCCATGATGGATTCGCCCATGGGGGTGGCCGCTTGGTTCGCCGAAAAGTTCGTCGGCTGGTCGGATGTGGCGGGCGATTATACCGATCCGCCGTTCACCATGGATCAGATGCTCACCAACATCATGATCTATCTTAGCACGCGCAGTTTCCTCACCGCGACCTGGATCTACCGCGGCCTGTTCCTGGAAGGTGGTTTTGCCATGCCAGCGGATCGGCGCGTTGAAGTGCCGGTGGGCGTGGCTGCCTTCCCGCGCGACCTGCTCGCCTTCCCGCCGCGATCGATGGTGGAACGCGGCTATAATGTCGCACATTGGACGACCATGCCGCGCGGCGGCCATTTCGCCAGCCTTGAGGAGCCGGAACTTTTCCTGGCCGATTTCAGGGCCTTCGTCGCCAGCCTGTGAGCATGGCTGATCCGGTCTGGGAGGTAACGCCTGGCCTCACCGCCTATCCGGCCGCATTGACCAGGATGCAGGGAATCGCGGCCGGCATCAGGGCGGGCAGCGAATCGGAACGCATCTGGCTGGTCGAACACCCCCCACTCTATACCGCCGGCACCAGCGCCGATCCGATAGAACTCATTGATCCGGAACGATTTCCCGTCTTCAACGCCGGGCGCGGCGGCCGCTATACCTATCATGGACCGGGGCAGCGCGTAGCCTATGTGATGCTGGACCTGGCAGCGCGGGGCCGTGATGTCCGGCGTTTTGTGGCCGCTTTGGAAGGCTGGCTGATCGACACGCTGGCCGATTTTGGGACCAATGGGCGAATTATCCCGGGTAAAGTCGGCGTCTGGGTGGACACGGCGGCCGGGCCGGCAAAGATCGCTGCCATCGGAGTGCGAGTGCAACGGTGGGTCAGTTTTCATGGACTTTCGCTCAACGTTACGCCCGATCTCAATGATTTCAATGGGATCATCCCCTGCGGCCTGTCGGAACCTGTCACCAGCCTCGCGGCTTTGGGGCACGGGGCAACGCTTGCAGACGCAGATGAGGCCCTCGCTCGCCATCTGCCCGCCCTGCTTGCACGTCTCGTCGCATGATGTCGGTGACATGCAACGACCCGCTTGCGCGATTTCACGCGTCTCGCTAATGTCTACCACAGTTGGGGGATTAAGGCCGAGCCGACCCAACTCGTCCTGGGTTCAGGCGTTACCGTCCAAGGAGATTAGAAATGACCATCGTTGAAAAGCTGAAGACTGCCTCGATCATCGCTGGCGCCGCTCTGCTCGTCGTCGCTTGCGGCGAAAAGAAGGCTGAAGAAGCCCCGGCCGCTGAAGCTCCGGCCGCTGAAGCCGCTCCGGCTCCTGAAGCCGCTCCGGCTGCTGACGCCATGGCTCCGGCTGCTGACGCCGCTGCTCCGGCCGCTGACGCCGCTGCTCCGGCCGCTGAAGCCGCTCCGGCTGCCGAAGCTCCGGCTGCCAAGTAATTTCGACTTTTCGTCGAATTGCTTTAGGAAGGGCCGTCCCGTTTGGGGCGGCCCTTTTTTCTTGTTTTGAGAAGGAATGACCATGAGCCTTGCACAGATCACGGAACAGATGACCGAGCGCCTGGGCGCCGGCGGCCAGTTCAAGAAGTCCGTGAAATTCGATTTCGGCGCCGATGGCTTGGTGCGCATTGATGATACCGTTTCGCCCGTCGTCGTCAGCAATGAAGACGGCACCACCGCCTGCAGCATCAAGGTTTCGATGGCTGATTTCATGGATATCGCCACCGGCAAGCAGAACGCCCAGATGGCGTTCATGATGGGCAAGCTCAAGATCGAAGGCGACATGTCGGTCGCCCTGTCGCTGGGCAGTATCCTGGGTTGAACCGGCCATGATGGCTCACCGGGCGTGGGCATTGCCCGGCCCGGTGGCCTGAGGCTCCTCTTCTTGAATGGGTAGTTAATGCGTTCAATTTTGTGGCTGGCGCTGAGTTGTATCCTTGTGGCGAGCGCTGCCGACGCCGCGCCGCGCAAGAGCAAGCGTCCGGTTCGCAAGGCACCGGTCAAAGCCGCTAGCCGAATGCCGGCCAAGCCGCCGGCGCCAAAGCCGCCAACAACAGCCGGCATCATGGTGCCCAAGGCGGTGGTTCTGATCCGGGCGATCCCGGCTGAAACACGCGCCCATGCGGTGTGGACATTGCGCGCGGCATTGAACGTCGCTGCCCTGCAGTGCCAATACTCACCGTTCCTGCGCTCGGTGGACAATTATAATCAGATGCTGAAGAAGCACGGCGGCGAGCTGACATCAGCCCAGACGACGATGCTGAGCCATTATACGCGGACAATGAAGCGCGGCGGCGCAGCGGCTTTTGATCGCTACAACACCCGCAGCTACAACAGTTTTTCGACCCTGGATGCGCAGTATAATTTTTGCTGGGCTGCTGGTCAGGCGGGCCAGGCAGTGCGTGTCGGCGATGTCGGCGCAATGGGCCGGATTGCAGAGGCCATGGTACCGGAGCTGCGCGCCGCGCTGGCCTATGTGCCGCCGGCTGCCGGATTGAACGTGCCGCCATTGCCGCCGCTGCCCGATGTGCGGCCGGATCTGGCTAACCTCACCGAGAACTGACCGACACTCTTCTGGTTGGTGGCTTAACAACCAGGCGGCAGCCTGCGGGCGGGGGCTGGCTGTATCTGGTCCTGAGTGACGGCAGACAAAGAAAAAGGGGGAGCGGCTGAGCCGCTCCCCCGATTTCGTTCAGCCTGAAAGCCGCTTACTGCGGCTGGCAGGGGCCCGTCGGGGCCGGCGCTGGAGCACCGCTGAAGGTGATTTCCACGCGACGGTTCTGCGGTTCACGCACGCCATCGGCGGTATCAACCAACGGACGGCCTTCGCCGAACGCTTCGGTGCCCATCGCATCAGCGGGAACGCCCTTGCCGGCCAGATAGGCCTTCACGGCATCAGCGCGACGCTGCGACAGCTTCACGTTGTAATCGTCCTTGCCCGACTTGTCGGCGTGGCCGGCAAGCGCAACACTGGTCTGGCCAGTGGCGGCAAACTGTTCCGCAGCACGATCAAGGATCGCAGCGGCTTCAGCTGTGATGGCCGACTTGTCCCAATCGAAGAAGACCAAGAACGGACCCGGGGTCACAGCAGCCGGCGGGCACGGCGGCAGCGGGGCCGGTGCGGGCGGAGGCGGCGGAGGCGGCGGGGGCGGCGGCGGGGGCGGCGGTGGCGGTGCTTCAGCCTCGAAGAAGTTGTAGGTCAGCGTCAGCAGCACGCTGTGGCTGCGGAACGCGTTGCTCACCGGCAGACCGTTCACGGTGAACGTGTCCACCTTGTTCACGTTCATCCAGCGATACTTCAGGCCGACATCGACATGATCGCTGATCGGCTTGTAGACGCCAGCCAGAATGTTCCAGGCGAACGACGTATCAGCATCGTCCTGGAACACCAGGCCCGGATTGCGCAGACGGGCAAATTGCTTGACGCGGGCGATACCGGCACCGGCGCCGATGTAGCCACCGAAGTCCTTGTCCTTGCCGCCGAAGTCGATGAGGCCGTTCAGCATGAAAGCCAAGGCGCTGGCGGTGCCGCCGGCGTTCGGATACTGCTGCGTCGGCGGAATGCCGACCGTATTGACGCCAGCCGCCGTCGTGTACGGGATCGCCGGCGGCGGGTTCAGCAGGTTCGATTCACGATTCTTCGAACGCAGATAGTTCAACGCGAATTCGGCGCGGAAACCGCCGAAGTCATACCCGATGTTCCCGCCGAAATCGAAGCCGGGGAAATAGGTGTGCGTGATCGAGTTTTCGACCGTGGTCGCGCCATTGGCGGTGGAAATATCCAGGCTCTGCTTCTGCAGCAGGTTCACACCCGCTTCCAGACCAATATACCAAGCCTTGTCCTTCGCAGTGGCCGCGCTCGAAAGCGCGGTGGCCGCGAGGGCGAGGCCGATCGCAAACTTGCGCATCGTCTTCCCCTTTTTGTTGAACCAGTCCTATTCTGGCCTCACGACTGTCTGTAACGCAGGCGCTTGCGGGGATGCAAGTCTGGATTGGTTAAGATTGTTGCCCCGATGCAACAGTTCAAAGCGGAAAATGGCGACAGCGCTCCCTGATTTCAGGAAATTATGCCCTGCTGCTGCAAGGCCGCAAGCAATGTAGCCAAAGTTGCGCGGGCTTCGCTGTCCACCGTGCCACCACCGCTGGGCAGGGTGATTATAGCTGGGGTGGCGGCCAATAGGGTGCGGCCATTGATCGAAAGACCCAGAGTGGGCCACTCGGCCTGCCAGTCGCCCTTGCGGACAAGCATCACCTCTTCGTCATCGACAAGCACGACCTGTCCATCGCGGGGACTTGCGGCCAACCAGCCCGAATCTTGCCAATACATCAGCGTTCCGGCCGGATGACCCCAGGCAGACCCTCCCGAATTGGGCACGATATAGCATGTGCCGGGTTGCGGCGCGGTGGGCGGCGCCGTCATGCTGCGGGATACGACCACCAAGGCCACGAGCCGGTCCAGCGCCAGCACTGCTTCGTTGTGCGTGACGTCTTTCTGGGCCTGGCCGGCGGCAATCAGCGGCAGGGCAAGGCGCGGTGTTGCGGGCATTGATCTGACTCCTGTTCAGCTTATGAGCAAAGTGGCGACAGGGCCCATCGTGGCGCCCACCTGGGCTACATCCAGCCACAAGGGCCCGGCCTGATCGGCCAGGATCCACGACGGTCCGTTGAGCTCTGCCTCCGCGACGATTCCCGCTGCGTCGCGTAGCACTGCACGAAACGCCAGCTGGCTTTCGCCGATCGGCACATCGGCCAGATCGGGCCAGCCAAAGCCGGCCCGGCTCTGGGCAATCCAGCTCAGGTGCAGTTGCCCGGCCTGCCGCCGCCACGAAAGATGCACGGGCAGCAATGGCCTTATGCCAGCACCGTCCAGCGTTACGGCCACCGGCACGGCGGCCGCATCACCGGCGCCGCGGGCGCGCAGCAGCACGGTCTGGCCCTGCCTTTCCAATGGCAGCTGCACGGCCAGCATGGCGCCCTGATCCAGCAAAACGAAGCGTTCGTCGACCGCATGCGTGGCTACCGCCAAATCCGTGCCGCGCCGCGCGCGGAGCAGGCCCGACAGGCGAAAGCGGCGGTTGCCCAGAGCTTCGGCCGTCGCAAACTGGATGATCTCGTCCCCCAGCAAGGCGAGATTGGCACCGGCCAGCACGGCCTGTTCGCTGCGGCTTTCCAGCCACATGCTGTCGGCGAGCAATTCCACCTCCACTTGGCCCAAGCGATCCCATCCAGCCGGGATCGCCGTTGGCAACACTGAAACGCCGCGCCCCATCGCCACCGGCGCGGGCAGTAGCCCAACCGGCTCATAGCTCGCGCCATTATCCAGGCTGAGCATCACACCCGCCCGCCGCCAGCCTGGCGATGCGCCGGCACCGGCAATCCACAGCCTTGGGCCATCGGGAAATTCGCCGGGCAAGGGCGGCAGATCGAGCGCCAGCAATGTGGTAGGGCCGGCGGGCTGATCGCCGTGCACGAGCACCCGGCCAGGATCACTGGGCTGCAGGAGCGCGCCTGCCGTGCCGACCCGCGCCAGTTCCAGAGTGAGCACAAAGCGTTCGAAACGCGTCTCGCGCACCTGCCAGTCCAGATCGTCCAGGCGCAGCACGTCGCCGGGCATGATGCCGAGGTAGCGCCACGGCAGCCGCAGGGTGCGCTGTTGCCGCGCTGCCGCCAGCCGCAATAGGCGGTCATGACAAAGCTGTTTGGCAGCGGCGGCAGACAGCGCCAGCGGCAGGCCATCGCCATCAACGCGCACCCCTGACCGCAAGCGCGCGCGTTGCAGGCCAGGCTGATAATCGCGATCAATGTCGTAATAGCCCAGTTCAATGGCATCCGGCGACGATGCTGCGGCATTGCGGCGATGGCGTTCCTTGGCCTGCTGGCGACCATCAGTTCGGGCATCGGCGGCCCCGCCCGGCGCAATGGCCAGCGCTGGCCGCCCCGGCCCCACCAGGGCACGGCCGGCGGCAAGCACCGCGCCACTGGCCATGAGCGAGGGTGCCAACGCGTCTGCCAGTGGAGCCGCCGCGCCAAGATAAAGCCCAGCGACGTCGGGAAAATCACCGCTCACCGGCAGGTTCACGCCGGCAGTGGCGGCCAGTTCCACCAACGCCGCGCCCAGCGGCACAGGCGCATCATCGGCAATGAGCTCAAACGACAGGTTGGGCAGGCGATTGCCAAATTCGGCCAGTGGCAGATCTTCGAACACCGCATAGGCCAGGCCGCGAAACGCCGGCGCTTCGTCTTCGGCCGCCGCGATCAGCGGATCGGGAGACTGACGTTCCGAACCGGTGTGGAGGCGCATCGTCACCGGTTGAAGCCATTGGCCATTGCCATCGCGCAGCAGTTTGCCATCGGCCCACACCCGGCCGATGGCCACGATGGCCCGCGCCGCCAGCACCACGGCAAAGCTGGCCGAATAGCTGTAACTGGTGCTCGAAGGCCCGCGCTTGCCGCCGCCGCTACGCGTACTGCTCTCACGAATCGGAGCCGCCCAGACGATATTGCCGCTCACCCGCATGCGGCCGCGCACCACCGGGATCGGCTCACCATAGCTGGCGGCCTGGATTTCGGGATTGGCCTGTCGCTGCCCGCCGCGCTCACCACCGCCGCCGCCGAACAGACGCCGATCGACGACACTGCCAAGCAGCGTGCCGACAATTCCGCCAATCGGCCCCAGCACCGCGCGGCCAACAACACCCAAAACCAGAGTTGCCATGCCAAATTCCTATCTGATTCCGGGCAGAGCCCAGCAGGCCACCACCGGCCAATCGTCCGGCACTGGCCCTTCCACCACGCAGCCCAGCCCGGCGTGAGCATGCAGGATGCCGCGATCGGTGATCAGGGCGAGGTGGCGATGCCCGGGTGCCAGCGCATATTCCACCAGATCAGCCGGGCGCGACCGCCGCACCCGGCGCAAGCCGAGGTGGCGCAGCGTTGCGGCCAGCAGATCTTCATGGTCACCGCCCAGCGCATAGGGCGGCACGGGCCCCAGCGGCACGCCGGCGCCGGCCGCCGCCAGCAGGGCCACGCCAACGCAATCCAGCCCCACGCCGATCAGCCGGCCTTGCGCACGAAAGCGCGTGCCTAGCCCGGCGCGGGCTGCGGCAATGGCACCGCGCCGCCGGCGTGACAGTTCAGACGGCATAGCGCGTCAACAGATCGGTGCCCGGTACATGCGGTTCGCCGCGGAAATTGCGCGCGTTGGCAAAGCGGTCGCGGCAGGTGGCAAAGCGCTTGTCGCAACCTTCGCGCAGGCGCACCCGGGTTCCGGTGGCCAACGCCAATGGCTCATCCATCACCAGCCAGCCGGCATCTTCGGCGAGCAGACGGCGCACCAGCCCAGCCTGAGGCCCGTCCATCACCGCCAGCTCGCCCTGCACATGATCGGCCGCCACGATACCGGCGATCTGCACTTTATCCTGGGCAATGGCGGCAACCGTCGCCAGCCGTTCGCGCGGCCGCAGATCAACCTTGCAGCGGGCATCGCCCAACTCGGCGCGGCATTCGGGCGAGCAGCTTTCCACCACGCTGGCCGCCAGTGCCGCGCCCGGCCCGATCAGTTCCGCCGTGAAGCCGGCATCGGCCCCGGTGCCGACGGCCACATCACCCAATGTGCCTTCCGCGAGCCATTGCTGCCCGGCATCGGGATCACGCCAATCGACCAGGAACAGATCCAGCCGCGCGCCATCCCAGCGCCCGGCCAGCAGATCGGTGCCAGTGAGCGCCCCGGCCGACAAGGCACCGGCCAACTCCATGTCGTCGGCCGAAACGCCGTCGCTCAACACCACGGCCGAGGGCGACATGCCGGGCCGGCTTTCATGGCGCAGGCCGTTCACCAGCAACGGTCGATCATGGCTGGTGAAACCCAGCGCCACGCCATCGCGCCGCACAAGGCGCCAGCACAGCGCCAGGTGTGTCAATTCCTCGGCCAGCATCGCCTCAATCCTCCCTGATCTCGATCAGCGGCACGGATGGCAGCTCGCCTGCCCGCCAGCCGGCGATCGAAACCTCGATCCGATCGGTGGCGAAGCGCACTGGCACATCGAACCGGAAGCCGGCGGTGACCGCCGCGCCGGCCCACGGTGCCGCTTCGAAATCGACAAACCCGCCCGGCGCCAGCGTCCAGCCGTTCGGCAGCACGATGCCAGCCACTGCCACCACAATAGTTCCGGGCCAGGGGCGGGTGATGCGGCGGGTTTGCGGGGCCTCGTCAGGCAAGGCGGCATCGCCATAGTTTCTCACCAACGCAAAACGGGTGGTGCCGCCGTCGCCCAGCCCAAGCTGCTGATCGAGGGCCGTCGGCTCCCCGCCATCGGCGGCCGAGCTGTTGTCGAGCGGATCGAGGAAACGAAAGCCGTGCGCCTGCCCGCGCCGGGCGCGGAAGAAGGTGATCAGCCGCTTGAGATCATCCTCCGAACGGATGCCGAGCCCGGCATCATATTCCAGCCGTGCATCAGACCATTCGGCATTGCGCTGCTCCGCGCCCGAGCCCGTCACCACCACCTGGGTGGAAAAGGCCGGGCCGCCGGCCGCGCCAAAGCCCAGTTCAAGCGGAAAGCGCACATCGTGAAAACTGGCCATGTCGTCCTCCGCATCGTCAATCCGGAAAGGGGTGAAACCGTCGCGCGCCACCTGCGGCCAGGCCCAGACAAAAGTTTCCGCAACCCCCAGCGCCAGCGCGGCGGCGGCAGCATCGGCGACCAGCGGCCACTGCACCTCGGCATCATTCTGGCTCAGCACGAAGCCCGCCAGATAATGTTGGCGGGCCCGGGGATACCCCAGTTGCGCCTCCACCAGCGCGCGGCCGCGCGCCTGGCCGGCCTGGTTGGCGCTGGTGACGAAGGTGTAATCCTCCAGCTGCAGCACATCGAAAGCCGGGAAAGCCCAGCCCGCCGGCATGTTGGCGCGGGCCAGATCGGGCCGATCGCCGAGCAGCACTTGCGGCGTGTAGAACAGCAGGTGGGTGACGACGGCTGGAGCGGCGGTGCGCGCGGCGCCCACCATGCCGGCCGTGGCTTCGACCAGCCGGTCACCACACCAATCCAGATAGGCCTGCTCGGCCGCTGATTTATTGCCCCTGATATCGGCGATGATCGGCGGCGGGCTTCCGCGTTCGGCCTGCCATCGCGCGGTGGTGGCGGCATCATACAGGCAGGGCCTGTTATTCGGCCCCACCCACCACCACGGCTCCCCCACCTGAAAGGCCGGGGCCACGCCGGCCGCCAGCGCCAGGCCCATCGCCACGGTCGTCACCGCCTGCAACCAGCCCTGCGCGGCGGGCTGGCAGGGCGACAGCAGCGCCGAGGGTGGCGACCAACCGGTGAGGCCCTGCTCTCCATCTGAGTCGCGCTGGGCCCAGGCCGGCGGGCAGTGCTGCGCCAGCAACTCCATCGACAGGGACAGGATGGGGGCAAAGCCCAAAGCCCCGGCACGAGCCAGGAAATCCTGATGCCACCCTAACGCCGGGCCACAAAAAGGCCGGGCTGGATCAACCACATTACCGCCTTGCCCATCGGGGAGGAACGCCATGAAATGGCTCATGCCCAGATAATGGGTGACGGCGCCGCGCCAGCCGAGCAGCAGCGCCTGTTCCAATATGCGCTCCGGCGTCTGGTTGTAGAGATCGTCATAGGCCGTGCACAGGCGCAGCGGCCGCGGCGGCAGCACGGGATCGCCGGCCTTCAATACCGCGCCGGCGCCATCGACCATCAGATTGGTCAGCCGCACCTCGCCGCTCGCCACCGCCGGCAGCGGCGCATCGACACCATCGTAGCCGGGCGGCACCAGGCTGATGAACAGCCGGTCGATATCGCCGGCCCACACCGGATCGGCTTCGGATGGCAGCAGGAACCCGCCGCTGAGCGCATCGAAATCAAGGCTGATCTCGGCATCAGTGGGGCTGCCGCTGGCATAGTTCCACAGCCGCACATACCAGGTGCGCGGCTGTCCATTGGCATCACGCCCTTCGATGGTGAGCACCGGGCCGTTCACGGCATCCAGGGGCAGCACCGCGCCGGATGATTGCCAGCGGAACTGCCACAACAGCCCACGATAGTCGCGGCGCGTTTCCAGCGCGCACAAGGGATGGCTCCACCGATCCGCCGATTCCCAGATCAGGCCGGCCAGATCGGCCCGGCGCTGAAATTCCAGGTTCACCACCACGCTGTCCGGCCCGTCGGTCACGGCGCTGGCCATCATCGGGCGCGGGAAATCCACCAACCACCAGCGCGGATCGAACCGGCGCACCCAGCGTGTGCGGCCCTGATCCTGGGGCCCGGCCAGCCACCAGCGCATCATGGCCGCGCCCGATCGAGCGCCCGCGCCACGGCCCGCGCCACCTGGTTGCCGGTCTGCTGCATCACCGCCGGCGCCGCATCGCGCGGAGCCGCCACATTGACCGTGACATTGACCATGCGGGCGCTGTTCTGGCCAGGATTGGCCTCCACCCGCCCAGCAGCGGTCGGCACGAACAGTTCCGGCCCACGTTCGCCCACCATATAGGCCCGGCCGGCGCTGACCGGGCCACCTGTTGCCCGCCCCGGCAAGCCGAGCAGGCTGCCGACCAGTCCGCCCAACAGGCCACCGCCGCCACCACCGAACAAGCCACCCAGATCAAGCCGCAGTGCGCCCTGGGTGATGTCGCTGAGCGCCGACAGCGCGATGCGTTTGAGATCATCAAAGCCCAGCTTGCCATCAGACAAGGCCCGGCCCAGCGCCCGCGACAGCCCACTGCCGGCGCGGTCAAGCCCGGCCGCGAACGGGCCATCCAGCGTGCGCTGGATGTCGTTCACGCCGGCCATGAAGCCGCCGGTATCAGCGCGCACCTTCACCACCAGTTCCTCGATCGGTTCAGCATCCATCGGGATATCGCTCCATCAATGCGGCCAGCCCGCCGCCATCCACCGGCGCATCGGCCGGCGCGGCATCCAGCCCCAGCGCGGTCACCAGTTCGGCGGGTGTTGCGGCCCAGAACTCATCCGGCCGCCAGCCCAGCATGGCTGCCGCCACATGCGCGGCCCGCCGTGCGGCATCGGCAAACATCACTGCCCGGCCAGAATCTGGCCCAACAGCACCCGCAGCGCCGGCGTGGCATTGGCCAGCCCACCGGCCACCAAGGCCTCGGCGAAGGCGTCACGCGGTTGCGGTTCGGCCAGGCAATGCCACAGCAATGCCGCCATTTCGGCCAAGGTGAGCTGGCCCGCCGCCGCGCGTTCGCACAGTGCAAACAACGGGCCCAGTTCAGCTTCGGCAGCGACCAGCGCCGTAAAGCTTGGGCGCAGACGCAGCGTCTCGCCGTTCAGCACCAGCGCCGCCTCCCCCCGCAACGGGTTCACGCTCACGCTGCCACCACTGGGCCGCTGCTTTCCAGCTGCAGGCTGTAGGTGCGCTCACCATTGAAATCGCCGGCATAATCCAGCCGGGCGATCTGGAAGCGCCCGGTGATGGTCTCGCCGCTTTCGAACTGCACCTGATAATCATCGATGGTGCCGGCCAGCGCGGTGGCTTTCACCCGGGTTTCCGCCGCCGAACCGGTGAAAACGCCGGAGCCCGACAGGGACACCGAACGCACCCCTGCCCCCGACAGCAGTTCGCGCCAGCCGCCGCTGCCCTGGTTGGTCACCACCACGGTTTCGGTGGTCACCGTCAGCTGCGTCGTGCGCAGGCCGGCCACGGTGGCAAACACCGGCGGCACCGCGCCATTGCCCACCTTCAACAGGAAGGCGGCACCCTTTTCCATTGCCATGAGATTGTTCCTTTTTTGAAAAACGTCCGTCACCCCGGCGAGGTGCGTTGCTAAAGCTGCTCGCTGCGCAGCCGCATCTCGATCACGCCGGGCCGCCAGCCATCGACCGGCGCATTCACCCCGGCCCGGATCAGCCGGGCGTTGACGATGCGGTGCCCATCCCAACTGCCGGCCAGCGACCGCAGCCGCACCTCGGCCGCGCCCAGCAACGCCTGCAACCGCGCGCCGCCCGGCCGATCATCCCAGATCGTCACCAGTACCCGGTGATCATGCGCCACCTCGGTCTTGGTGCCGGCGTCCGTCACCAGGCCAGGCCCGATCACGGCATAAGGCGCCGCGGCATCGGCGGGCGGGCCGTCAAACACACCGGTCAGGCCAGGCATGTCGGCCAGCGCCGCCACCACCGCCTTCTGCATGGCCAATCCTGCCGCCATCATTCGTCTCCCGGCCACAAAAGTCGCGGATCAGGCAGGGCGGTGCGGCTGCCACGCCGACGCTGGGCGACACCCGGCCCCGACAGGCGCAGCCCGTCGCTACCGTGATCCAGCACGCCATAGTCCTCCCAACGCTGCGTCACCCGCCAACGCAGCCGAGCGGCCGCCGCCAGCGCCAACTGCCGTCCGCGCATCTGCAAGCGCGCCAGCAATGCCGGGCTCATGCCGGCCGCCCGTCGCACCACAGCGTGGCGAAATCCCGCCGCCGCGCGTCGCGTTCAACGCTGCGCACCACCAGTATCTGGTCCCGCCAGCGCAGCCGCACATCCAGGCCCAGATCTGCGCGATCACGCATCACCACCTGCCAGCGCCGGCCCGATCGCGCCGCTTCACCCTGCGCCTGCCGGCCCGGCGCACCGTCGCGATTCACTTGCGCAAACACCGTCTCCACGCTGATCCAGCTGCCCACATCGTCGGCCGCCGCATCGCGCGCCGGCTGCCAGCGTTCGATCGTCACGCGTTCGTCAAGCGCGCCAGAGCGTTCCTGTTCACCTGCCATCGCCCTCACCCCAGCTGCATCCGCCGCCACGGCCGCCACAGCGCCGCAACGGCGGCCGGCGGCGGGCCGGCATCAGCGGCGTCGCGGTGGCTGAAGAGATGGCTGACCAGCCGCACGATTCCGGCGCGCAACGGTTCCGGCACGCTGTTCCAGTCTGCACCCAGCCCGGCGCGGAAGCGCACCACCAGCGAAACCGGAGTCGCTCCTCCCGGCAGCCCAATCAACCGCACCCAGCCGGTGCCATCCGCGCCAATGTCGCTTTCCCAGTCGGTTGCCAGCGCCTCTCCGGCCTGGAACACGCCGGTAATCGCCTGCACCGGGTTGGCCTGCAGCCGTTGCCAGGCCAGATCACAGGCCAGCCGCTGTTCACCCTCACGCTCGATCAGCCATTGGCCGATGAACGCCTCGCATAGCGCCATGGCGGTGCGGATGTGCCCGGCCAGCACGGCATCCTCATCATCGCGCTCCAGCCGCAGCGCGGCCTTGCACTCGGCCAGGCCCACCACCAGCGGGCCGGCCTCCATGGTCACCAGTGCCATCACCGTTCCTCCACCCGCACCACCAGAGTGCGTTCATCGCTGCTGCCGTCGGAAAGCGTGACACGATTGGACACGCGATAGACGCTGCCCGCCGCCCCGCCCGACACCGTGATCGCGGCGCGTCCGCTGGCCAGCCGCGCGCCGGCCAGCGTGAGGCCCGCAGGCTCCACCTGCCAGACCGACTGGCTGATCGTGCGGACGGCGAGATAGCCGGCGTCCCAATCCACGGCATGTTCGATCACGCTGCCGGGATCCTTCAGGAAAATGCTCATCATCACCTCGATTTGGCTGAGGGGGTGCGCAGACTCACAGCGGCGCGCCGATCGACACCTGCCAGCTGGCCACGGCCACACTGTTGCCGGCAGCCAGCGGCTGGGCCGGGCAGGTCGTGACATAAAGCAGCCGCTGGCCGCCCACATCGACAAGCGCGACATGGTCAGCAGTGCCGGCGGCCTGCGCCACCAGCCCGGCGCGGGCCGCCACATTCAGTTGCCGGCCGCCGCCGCTGCCCGCCGCCAATGTGAAATCCGCCGGCGCAATCGCCGTTGCGGCCAGGGCGCCAGCTTGCGCGGCGGCATAGCTGGCCGGCTGCCCGGCAAGCAGCAGCATGCGGTTGGCCCCGGCCACCACGGCCAGCGCCGCATCCAGCACTTCGTTGCTGGCGAATTTCGCCATCGGCCTTGCTCCTTTGATGATGGGGTTGGGTCAGCGTTCGCGCACCGGCAGAACCGCCGGGGCCGCCCGCACTTTCAGTGCCGGCGCCAGCGCCAGTTCCAGCGTGCCGCCGCTCAACAATGGCTGCGAACTGGTCAGCGGCAGCACCGCAACCGCCGGATTGACCAGCAGCGGCGGTGACGCGAGCAGCGCCAGGAAATGGGTCAGGATCATGCCGGCCCTCCCTCAACTGGCGGTGATGGCGAGAGATTTCTCGCGCAGCACGGTCACGCCATCGGCGGCCATCAGGCGCACCGTCACGCTGCGGGTGCCGGCAAAACGCGCCGTCGCCATCAGCCTCGCCGCACCGCGCGTCGTCACGGGCGCGCCCGCGACGCCCGCGCCCGCCTGCGACGTGCCCTGCAGCACGTTGCCTGGCCGCACGCCAGCGGTGAGCTGGATGCCGCCGCGATAGGTCTGGCTGTCGTACAGCAGGCCGCGCAGCGTCACTTCGGCGTTGGCTTCGTCGGCCAGTTCGTCGGGGCCGAACGGGTTCACCCAGTGGATTTCCACCCGCACGTTGCTGGCCGGCCAAGCGCCGCCCGTGCTGGTCAGCACCGCGCGCGTGCCATCGGGGGACAGCGATGCGGTGAAGCCGGTGTTGATGAAGGTTCCGCCGTTATCGGTGCTCACCCAGAACTGCCCGGCATAGACCGCCGCGCCGTCCAGCGTGCGCACCGCGCGGGCCAGTTCCACTTCGATGATCGTCCGCACGCCGGCATCACGCCACCACGCCCCCACCAGGCGCGGGCCGTGCGCCTTGATGCGCCGATCATAGGCCCAGGCCAGCGCGCGGCCAAAGCCACGGCCAATCCGGCTTTGCCCCGCGTGGTTGCCGTCGCTCACCCCGTTGGGCCCGCTATCGGGCACACCAGGGGCGGTGTTGTAGGCCGGGTGGCCGCTGCCGGTGCCATCGTTCACCACATCCTGCCACGATGGGCCCAGCCAGCCCCGGGCGCCCAGCTCGGTGGCAAAGACCACGTGGCGGTTGCGCACGCTTGGCCCGGCGTTGATATCGGGGAGGCTGCGGTGGAAGCGCCACGGCGGGATGATCAGCCACGGCGCATTCGGGCTCTGGCTGAAACGGGCATCGATCGCCGCGCGATAGGCCGCCCGGCCTGTGTCGCTCGCACTCATCCCCGGCGACCACATCAGCATATGCGCATCAACAAAGCCGCCGCCGGCACCGCCCAGGCAGAAGGCGAAGAAACTCACCACGCCGCTGTCGTTGCCGTTGGCTGCACCCGGCACCGTGGGCGTTGCCGGCCCCATGAACCGCCACGTCGCGTCCCCATCGGGGATCACCTCGTTAGCGGTCCACTGGTCCATGCCGTGGGTGTTGATCGCCATGTTGCAGATCATCAGCGGGTGGCCGGGGTTGTGGACGTGCCATTCGTTCAGGAACAGGATTGCGCCGTGGCCGATTGCCGGGCTTTCGCCAGAACGGAGACGGCCATAAACCGGGCTTGGCGCGGCATAGGTGCCGCCCGCGCCGCCGTTGGCGTACATATTGTTGAGGCGCATCACCACGCCCTGCGCGCCGGTCGCCACCTGCGCGCTCACCAGATTCGGGCCCAGTGCCGTGCCGCCAAAGCCGGTGCGAACCGAAAGCGCCATGGCCGATTGGCCGTGCATCAGCACGCGGGTGCCAGAAAGCCAGTCTTCCGATGCCGTGGCCAGCGCCGGAACCGCCACATCGCGCACGCGCAGGCGATACGGCCCGCCCACCGGAATGATATCGGTGTCCGTCCAGTTGCCGGCGCTCATCACGTCAACCGCCGCCCAGTCCAGTCCGGGCAGCGCGTTGCCGGTGGCGACACTTTCCCAGCGCCGCTCCAGCGCCGTGGTGCCGCCGGCATAGGTGCCGCGCGAGGTCCAGGCCACAGCGCCGCGGCCCGGAATGAACTTGTCGGCGGTTTCGGTGATCGATGGCACGCCGCCCAGCCAGTGCGCTGGCGCGATGCTGGCCACATCGGCGAGCCCGCCCGGCGTGCCCTGCTCGGTCAGATTGCCGGCCGTCGCGCCCGTGTTGGTCAGGCCGGCGGTCAGGCTGCGCAGCGTGAAGCGATATTCGGCGCGGCCCTTGCCCTGCCCGCCATTCTCAGTGCGCAGGTTCGAATAGGGCAGCGTGCCGGCGTTCTGCGCGGCAATCAGCCCCTCATAGGTCAGGAACGGATTGCCGCCAGCGCCCGCCAGCGCCTGCAGCGCATCATGGTGTGGGCGGTTGTTGGCCGTGTCCCAGGGGAAGTCCCCGGTCACGTACGCCACCTCTTCCATCGCCACGTCTTGCGGCGTGCGAATGCTGCCTTGTCGGACGAACACCTGGTTGAAGATGCGCTGGGTGGCGCCGGTGACGAAGCTGGCACCGCTGGCTGTCGTGCCAACCTGGCTGGACGCGCTGCCGCCCACCGGGCAGACGGCAGCGAAATTTCGCCAGACGGGGCTGGCATTGGTGCCAGTGTTGGTGACGCCGGTGACCACCAGATAAACGGTGTCGACAACAAATTGCGGAATGCTGTTGATCACGCCTTCGCTGCCGGGCCAGGCCGCCGCGACACTGTTGTCCTGCACCTGCAAACGCAGCGGCGCCGTGGCGGAAGCACCGCCGGGAATGCGCGTTACCCAATCCTGGGTCGTGCCGAACGTGCCGGTTTCGCCAAAATCCCAGCCCAGCATGGCAAAGCGCTGGTTGAGCGCGGCGTAGCCGGCCGGCAGCCGCACGAAGAACGCCCGCCAATGGCCCACAACGTCGCCGCTGAACGGGCCAGTGGAAAGGGCGGTGAGGAAGTTGCGCTTCGTCACTTGCGACGAAAGACGCAGATCGGATTGCCCGACATTCGCGACACGAATAGCCATCAGCCGTTCACCACTGCGAGGCCGGTTTCGTCACTGCTGGTGGCAGTGGTTTCGACCAGCATGAAATAGGCGCCGGGCGGCGCGTTGATGGGCGTGAGCGTGCCAACGGTTACGGTGGTCCACGCCGTCGCAACGCTGTTGCCCGACAGCGTGAAATCCGCCTGGCCTTGCTGCGGTGCGGGTACATAACGCGCACCGCCAATGGTCCCGATCCGGCCGACATGGCCGATCAAGCCGATCATCAGGCCACCGGCATGATGGTCAGGCTGCCATCGCTGGCGCCGTCGCGGATGAAGCTGACGAATTGCCCGCTGGTCAGTCGCAGATGGAATTTCTCGTCTGCCGCCAGCGGGATCGAACCGGGGCCGATGCTGGCGGTCACACTGCTGTCACCCACACGGAAGAAGCCGCGCACACCGGCGTGCAGCAAAACTTCGCCGGCAACCACCGCCGTCGATCGCACCTGGCCGGCGCCGGCCGTCGTCAGGCGCTGGCCGCTGGCATAAAGATAGGTGCGGGTGGTGGTGGCGAGCGTCTGCACTGTCACCGGCAGGCGCGAACCATCGGAATCGGCCACGGCAATCGCACTGTTGTCGGCGCCAAAGGCCAGTTTGGCATAAGGAAAATGCACCCCGCCCACCTCGTCGGTGGCAAAGGCGATGCCGCCGGCGGGAGCGATGATATTGTCGGGCATGAGGGGTCTCCTCCCCGGCGGCAACCCGCCGGAGCTTGTGAACGCTGCAAGGAAAAGGGGTGGGCGCTGCCGCCAGCCAGGCAGGGGGGAACCCGGCCGGCAGCAGCACCCGTTCACCGTCGTTAGACGGAGAAGCGCATCAGCTTGATCGCCCGGCTGTCCAGCACGGTGCCGCCCACGCGGCGGGTGGCATAGAAGTGGACATAGGGCTTGTTGCTGTACGGATCCTTCAGCACCGTGGTCTCGGCACGCTGGCTGATCAGGTAGCCGGCCTGAAAATTGCCGAAGGCGATCGACAAGCTGTCAGCCGCCACATCCGGCATCGCATCCACTTCCACCACCCGGTGGCCCAGCAGCGTCTGCGGCTGCTCCGGGCCAAGGCCCGGCTGCCAGATGAAGGCGCCATCGGTGGTCTTGAACTTGCGGATGCGGGCCAACGTCGCGCTATTCATCACCCACACCGCACCCTGGCGATAGGGGCTGGCCAGTGCGTGCACCATGTCGATCAGACGATCCTGCGGATTCGAAGCGGCAAAATTGCCGGCCGCGCCCGACGTGATGAACTGCAGCGTGCCGAACGGGCGCGTCAGGTCCGCCGTGGCGGCAGTGGGTGCCGTCAGGAATCCGCGCGGCTTGTTCACGCCGTCACCGGTCACAAAAGCAACCCCTTCGGCGCGCGCAAACTCGCGGCCAATTTCCTCGCCCAGCCAGGCTTCGACATTGAAGCCGGCATCATCCAGCATCGCCTGGCTGGCGGCCGGATTGGCATAGAGCTCACCCATCGGCGGGGCGATTTCCGAAAAGTTCGGCGTTTCCGTTTCCGGGCGGGCCTGCGTTTCCGATACCCAGCCCGAAACCACGCCGCTGGTGGTGATCAGCCGGCGATAGGCGGACGAACCGATATCCACCACCTGGGCAATGCTGCGGATCGGCGAGGCGGCCAGCAGCACGCGGTTGATGACGGCATCGATTTCGAGCGGCACACTCAGGCCGCCCTTGGCCGGCGGCGTGATGGTGACCGCCTTGGCCTCCAGCGCCGGGCGGGTCAGCGGTGCTTCCACCGCGGGCGCAGTCACTTCGGCCGCATCGAACACGGCGGCCAGCGGATCAGTCTTCAGTTCAAGCATCCTCATTCTCCTCTTGCCAGCCCAGCACCTGTGCCTCCCGTTGCATCGGGAAGGTCACCAGTGACACTTCAACAAGTTCGATCCGCTCAAGGCGGCGGCCGCCCCGGGTCGGGCTGGCCGCCTTGACCCGGTATCCAAAACTCAAGCCCGAAAGCGCGCCGGCCTGCACCAGCGCCGCGGCCTCGGCCCCGCGCCCTTGCGGCACGATCCGCGCCGTTATCGCCAAGCCACGGGCATCTTCCCTCAGGCTGTCAACGAACCCGATTGGTTCATGCGGCTGGTGCTGCCACAGCAAGGGGATGGGTGCTGCCGCCCCGGCAAAGGCGCCGGGCATCACCACGTCGCCACCCTTGTCGGGCACGGCAAACACGCTGGCATATCCAGCGATGCGCAGAGCACTCATGGCTTTTCGCCTTGGAGGAGCCCCAGCTTGAAACTCAGCCCCAGCAGCAGCAGCGCCACGATGGAGCGCATCAGCCACCCGACAAAGCTGCGCAGCGCCGATTTCTTCACATCGCGCCAGCCCTGGACCAGTTCGCGCAGCTCCTGGATGTCGTCACCGGCCTTCTCGTCCATCAGGCCCAGCCGTTTCAGCGCCCGGGCCGCGCCAGCCTCGGCGGCCTCTTCCACGATCGCCTGCAGCGTGACCCGCGCGGCGCCCTGGCTTTCAGCCTGCGCCACCAAACCTTCCAAAATACCCGTCATTGGCCATCCTCCAGCCCGAGAATCCGCCGTTTTTCAGCCGGATCGAGAAAATCGGCAGCGCTCACCTGCGCCCACAACCGTTCCCGATCTTCCGACAGGGCGGGCACGGCATCGCGGTCCACTTTCAGCACCAGGCCGGGCCACCACCATTGCAGGTGCATCGCCAGCGCGGTGAGCACCCGGCTGAGCAGCGGCAGCAACGTCAACCGCCACAACGCCACATTCGCTTCGCGATAATTGGCGTAGGTATTGTCGCCCTTCATCCCCAGCAGCAGCGGCGGCACGCCGAGCGCCAACGCGATGTCCCGCGCCGCCGCCTCGCGCATGCCGGCAAAATCCATCTCCGCCGGCGACAGGCTGAGTGCCTGCCAGCTCAGCCCCCCTTCCAGCAGCATCGGCCGCCCGGCATTGGCGGCCCCTGCAAATGCGGCCTCCATCTCCGCCTTCAACCGCTGGAACTGGTCCGGGCTCAGCGTCGATCCATCACCAGGCTGGTACACAAGTGCGCCGCTGGGCCGGGCCGCATTGTCGAGCAGCGCCTTGTTCCAGCGCGTCGCCGCATTGTGCACCGCCACCGCTGCCGATGCTGCCCCCAGGCAGCCGGCGCCGTGATGATCATCGGTCGGATGGAAGCTCCGGATATGTAGCAGGCCACCGTTCGCGCCCACCGGATAGCGCCGCACAGCACCGCCGGCACGATAGACATGCGCCGCTGGCCAGCCTTCGCCATCCACCTCGATGCTCACCCGTTCCGGGCGCAGCGCAAACAGCGCCGCCGGCAGGCCATCGGCGCCCACCGCCACGTCGATATAGGCGTTGCCATGCAGCAGCATATGCCCCGCCAGCGTTTCCAGCAGGCCCGGCCCGGACGCGCCAAAGCCGCAGCTGTGCAGCAGCGCCAGCGCCGGATGATCGCCCGGCGCGCTTACCACCGGGGCACCGCCAGCAGATTCAGTCACCATGCGGATGGCCCGCGCCGCCACCGGGTTGGCCAAGAACGCCGCCTGCACCTGGCCGGCATAGCTCCCGCCTTCGTCCACCAGCGGCGTGGCCCAGGATGGAATGCGCGGGCCCGCCACAGGCGCAGCAGATTTCGTCCGCAAGAACGGCAATCGCATGGCTGATAACCTTTTTGGTTTAAAGATTGCGAATGGTCGGCAGCCCGGCCCGGTCCGCCAACAACAGCGCGGTCAACGCCCACACACAGGCATCGGCCCGATCGGGCGACGCCCCTGGCCCGGCATAGCGGCCATCGGCGAGCAACCCGCTGAGTTGATCCTCTAGCGCCGGAAACACTCCGGCATGAAACACCCGGCCTTCGCCGTACAGCGCTGCCACCGGTTCGGCTCTGGCGACCTTGCCGCGGCTCGCCCGCACGGTGAGCACCGGCAACGCGGCATCCACCGATTTCAACGTTGCCACCACCATGTCACCGCCCTGGTTCACCTCGGCAATCACCCGGTCCGCCTGCCAGCGATCGGCGGCTTTCACCACGGCCCGCGCCCATTGTTCCGGGCGCTGCCCGGTCACGCTGGCATCATCCAGCACCCAGGCACGGCCATCAGCTCCGAGCGCGGCGACCACGATCCCGCAGGTACCGCCGGCGGCTGGCGGATCAACGCCCACCACCACCCGTACCAGGCTTTCCGGCATTGGCGCTCGCTGTTGCTCGATCAGCGCGCGGGTCCACAAGGCGCCGGCCAGATCGTCCACGATTTCGCCCGCCAATTCCTGGCGACCAGTCGCCGTGCCGCCAAAGCGCCTTTCCATTCGCGCCAGATAGGTTCGCGGTAGATTGGCTTCATTGTCGGCCGTATGGCCACGTGTCACCACCACGCCGGCTTCGGATATCAACGCCTTCAACCAGGCCAAGGGCAGCGGTGTCGTGGTGAGCAGTATCTGCGGCACGGCGCCCAGGCGGGTGGCCATGCGCAGGTTCATCACCGTGTCTTCGCCGCCCGGCCAGTGGGCAAATTCATCGCCCCAGGCATAATCGAACTGGCCGCCACGCAGGCCATTGGGCTCCGCCCCGGAATAGAGCCGGGCTTCGCTACCATTTCCCCACAGCAACCGCTTGGCGCTGGGCTGCCAGGTCAGCTGCTGTCCAGGCGGCAGTCGCGCCAACAGGCCGGAATCACCCTCCACCATCACGGCGCGGGCCACATCCAGCGTGGGCGCCACCAGTGCAATGCGGCGTGGCCGTGTGCCAGCGGCACGGGAATGAACCCATTCGGCACCCGCATGAGTCTTGCCGAAACCACGCCCAGCCAGGATTACCCAGATGCCCCAATCCCCTGCTGGCGGACGCTGCGCCAGGCGCAGGCTGCCAGGCCCCATCAACCATTCCAGCATGGCCGCTTCGCCGTGTCGCCGCCACACCCGACGACGAACCTCCATCGGCAAGGCCCGAAAAAGCTCAATCAGAGGAAGGCCATCGCCCGCATCCGCCATCAGGCACACTCCGGCTGCGCCGGCAGCAACCGGTCTTGAGTCGGGGGGGAATGATCAGCCGGCCAAGCCGGCAAGGCTCATTTGTCGGCGTCGTTCAAGCCAGCCAGTGCCCGCAATTCCGCCCGCAGCCGCGCGGCTCCGGCGCCATCATAGGGCTTGGTCGCGCCCTTGTGCGTCACCGGCTTGTCGCGGCGGCCCACAATGGCCAGGGCCAGCCGCGTATCAATCTTGCCATCCTTGTCGGCCAACTGGCCAAGCAGTGCCGCCAGCACCCGGCTTTCCACCCGTTCCCAGGCATAGTTCACCGCCGCCAGCCATTCCGCCGCAAAGGCCGGATCAGCATCGCGGTGGCGGAAGAGCACGAACAGGGGCAGGCCCAGTTGATCGGCCGCCACGGCCGGATCGCCGTGGCGGGCCAGCAATTCCAGAAAGGCCATGCGATCCTTGCGGCTGCCCACCAGCCGTCGCGCTTCGCGGGTACCGGGCCGATGGCGGCTGCGCTCTGCCGAGCGGTTGCGCGGCTTGCGGGCAGGGCCGACGATTTCCGTCGACAGATAGGCGTCACCAGCCATCGCCGGCGCGACAAGCGCATCAAGCATGCAAGAGGCTCCTGGAAGGCGGCGGCTTCAGCCCTGTTCAGGCCGATTCCGCAGGCATGCCGTATTGATAACCAAAAGCGTTACGCTTGTCAATATAAATGTGCCTATTTGGTTATTTTATCCAGTGTCGCCACAACTTCCGCGGCAAAGCGCGGCATCGGGAAGGGCGCGGCCGGCAGATCGAAGCCGCGCCGGATCACGATGATCTTCCTCCCCGGCACGATCACCGCATACTGCCCGCGATTGCCATTCATCGCATAGGTACCCGCAGGCAATGCCGGCACCGCATCATGCGCGCCGAGCCCACCCCACCGCCAGAATCCGGCACCATAGCCTTCGGGCCGGCCCTGCGGCTGGGTCATTGTCGCGACTTCCACAAATGCCGGCCAATCGGTAGGCAGCAGTTGCCGGCCCCCAATCTTGCCGCCGTTCTGATACAGCAGCGCCAACCGCGCCAGATCGCGCGCCGTCATCCACACCTGGCTCGACAGCACGAAATCGCCCTGCCAGTCGGTTTCCGGCGTGGTGCGGGTCATGCCCAGTGGCCACAGCAGTTCGGTGAACGGGAAGGCCAGCGCCGCATGGCGGCCACCATCCTGCGCCAGCGTGCGCGAAAGGGCCAACCCGGCCAGCATGATATCGTTGTTGCTGTAATTGAAGTGGCTGCCCGGTGCATGCTCCAGCGGCATCGTTGCCGCCGTCTGCGCCACCAGCGCGCCGCCCACGTACACCTCGTCCGTGCGATTGCCCGGCCCCGCCGTCCACAAGCCACTGTTCATGCGCAGCAGCTGGTTCCAGCTGATGACGGCGCGCGGATCGCTGGCACCCTGCCACTGCGGCACCGGCGCCGGCTGGTTCACGTCCACAAGCCCCTTCTGCACCGCCCGGCCCACCAGCGTAGCGGTAAGCGATTTGGCCACGCTCCACGTGCGCTGCGGGGTGTGCATTGTCCAATCGGCGCGATAGCGTTCGGCGATGATCTTGCCGTCCTTCAGCACGATCACCGCCGTAGTACGATCGCTGGCAAAGGCCGTCGCCACCACTTCATCCAGCGCGGCGCGGGCCTTGCGCTTCTTCAGCGGCTGCACGGCGCCGGCATCGCCCAGTGGCCAGGCCATGGCATCGGTTGCCGCCAGATCGGGTGCCGTCAGGCCAGGCACCAACCGCGGCAGGGCAGCAGCAGCGTCCGGCCCAGCCCCCGGCGGCAGCTGCGCGCAGCCGAGCAAGGGCCGCCACGCCGCGATGCGTGGCGGCATATTGCTGGCAAAAGGAACCGATACGGTTCGCGTTGCTTCGTCGATCGCGGCGGGCAATGTGGTCACGCCGTCTTGATACTCGCGGTAGATACCGGTCAGATCATCGCGGGTGATGCTGGCGACATCCTGTCCGGCATTCCAGCGCCCGGAACAGATGAAGGCGGCCTTGTAGCCGGCCGCCAACGCCAATTTGTGGGGATCTTCGGCCGCTGCGGCGGGTGCCGCCAGCAATGCCGCCGCGATCAGGGCCTGCTTCATGCCATCAGGCTCCCCCACACGCCGGCCATCAGCATGCCGGCGCGCATGTCGCCCACGGTGGTGCCGGCCATCTTGTTCATCACGTAAGACATGCACAGCCGCGCATCCATGTCGCACACCACCAGCGATCCGCCATAGCCGCCCCAGAATATGGTGTTGGGGTTGGGCATCGGCCGTGTCGGCCCGGCGAGGCCATAGCCCATGCCATAACGCACAGGCATGTTCAGCACCTGGTCGTGCCCTTCGATCTGCAGCTCCAGCGCCTTCTTCACGCCGGCTTCGCTCAGCAACCGCTTGCCGCCGGCAACACCACCATTGGCCATCAACGTCTGCACCGCCGCGACCGAACGTGCGTTGCCATGGCCGCCCGCTGCCGGGATTTCCGCCGCGCGCCAAGCCCGGGTGCGGGTGTCGAGCGGGTTGATCGGCGGGTTGGTGGCCATGTTCTTCGCGAGCGCCGATTGCGGCCCGTCGCTGATGCTGGCGCCCTGCGGCGGCGGCACCAGATCGGCGACACGGCCATCATGCGCCGCATCCAGCCCGATGTGGAAATCGGCGCCCAACGGCCCGGCGAGCTGTTCGGCAAAGACCGTGCCCAGCGATTTGCCGGTGATGCGCCGCACCACTTCACCCACCAGATAGCCTTGCGTCACCGCGTGATAGCCCGGCGCCGTGCCCGGCTCCCAGAACGGCGCTTGGGCGGCCAGCCGGCTGGTGACCAGTTCCCAATCATAAAGATCAGCCGGCTGCATCGGCTCGTGAAAGCCGGACAGGCCGGCGGCATGGCTCATCAACTGCGCCACCGTCACATCCTGCTTGCCGGCCGCAGCGAACTCCGGCCAATAGTGCGCCACCTTTTCCTCAAACTTCAGCGCGCCCTGATCGGCCAGCCACAGCGCGGTGAGCGCCGTCATCGTCTTGGTGGTGGAATAAACGTTGACGATGGTATCCTTTTCCCAAGGCCGCGTCTGTTCGGCATCGGCCCAGCCGCCCCACAGATCGATCACTGGCTCGCCATCAATCGTGGCGGCGAAACTGGCGCCGAGATCATCGCCGCGCGCGAAGGCCGCGGCAAAGGCGCCGCGCACGGCTTCGAATTTCGGATGCACAAAACCCTGTACGTCACTCATGTCACCATCTCCTCGGGCAGGGGCGATGGCCCCACCAGTTCACGATACAGTTTCAGCGCATAACGATCCGTCATGCCAGCCACGAAATCACCAACATGCCGGGCACGCGCCGGTTCGTCGGCCGGGCAGGTGCTCGCCCAATCACCAGGCAGTCGCGCCGGATCAGCGTGGAGTGCGGCAAACAGCCCCTCAACCACTGCTTCCGATGGATCACGCAGCCGCGCCACCGCCGGCGCACGATACATGCGCTCACGCAGGAAGGCCTTGAGCGCCCGAACCTCGGCAGAAAGCCCGTCGGAAAGGCCGGCAATCGTATGGCCAGCGCCGCGAACATCCTCGACGCTTCGCGCATCAATCGCCGCCAGCCGGGCGCGCGTGGTGGCGAGCAGGTCTTCCACCATCCGCCCGATCTGTTCGCGCACCAGTTCCGGCACCAACCGCCGCCGCGCCGAAATGCCGGGCCAGCGCCGCGTCACCGCCTGCCAACAATCAGCCACGAAGGGCACGGCGGCCACCACCTCCTCGATCCCGAACAGGCCGGCGCGGATGCCGTCATCCAGATCGTGATTATCGTAGGCAATATCGTCGGCAATCGCCGCAATCTGCGCTTCCAGCCCGGCGTGGCTGGTCAGGTCCAATGGCCAGGCCGCATCCACCCCGGCCAGCGCCCAGCCGGGTTCGTAAATCGGCCCGTTGTGCTTGGCCAGGCCCTCCAGCGTTTCCCACGTCAAGTTCAGGCCGTCGAAGCCGGGGTGGCGGCATTCCAGTTTCGTCACGATGCGCAGGGCGTGGCCGTTGTGATCAAAGCCACCCCACGGCGCCATCACCCGTTCCAGCGCATCCTCACCGCTATGCCCGAACGGCGGGTGGCCCAG
>JAIXQM010000228.1 GCA_027485735.1 Sphingomonadales bacterium
CGCCGCCGCACGATCCGGCCGCGCACCTGCGCGATGCCCGGGTCTTCCTCGGCATCGAACGGGATGATCTGCCCCGGTGCCAGCCGGGCCGTGCCATCGCGCGGGCCGCCCTGGCGCACCGCCACGGCGCGGATCTGGATGGGGCCGATCTCCAGCGGCTCATCCAGTTCCAGCCGCCGCACCGGGCGGCGCACGCCCAGCACAATCTCTTCCTGCCATGGCTCGCCCACCAGCCTGCCGCCCAGCAGTTCGGCCAGATCAGCCCCGGATGCCGCCGATACCAGCGGCAATGCCCGCCGGGTTCGCACATCCACGCCGATCAGCAGCAGCCGGTTTTCCATCAGCCCCACGCCATAGGCCGCGTGATCGATATCGCCCACCAGTTGCAGAGCCAGGGATGGCGGCGCATACGTTTGTGCATCTGCCGCCGCTTGCCACGATATGCGGATGCGTTCGTGCGGCAGCGCAAAGGGCCCGATCGTGCCGGCCAGCGGCAGCGACGACAGCCCTGGAAACCAGTACAGCTGTTGCCGCTGGAGACGCTGGGCATGAGCCAGCCAGCCGCTGCCGTGCCGCCCCTGCCGGGCGACAACGCCGCCAATGAACAGATCGCCCTTGTTGTCGGGCGGTGCCGCGCTCAACCCCAGCTGCTGCGCCACCGTGTCGTTCAGGGTGACATGATCAATCGTGGCCGTGCTGACCGCCAGCGAAACGTCGAGTCCATTGATCCAGACCGAGACCGGCGCATTCGCATTCACCACCAGTTCGGTGGGCGGCGCCTGGGCAACGGCGGCCGCCGGCCACAGCAGTATTGCCATCCACATCAACCACCGCATCGGCGCACCACATTACCAAATCTTCATATTGTTTTACATGGCCTGCTGCCTCCGGCAAGCCTCAAGCTGTGCGGCGGCTGGGTCTGCGTCCTCCCATCGCCAACAGCTTGGCCTTCGCTGTCCGCCGTGGCACGGGTGGGGCATAACCGCTTGGGGAGTGACAGATATGGCCGGGCCGCTGCAGGGAATCAGGATCATCGAACTGGCCGGAATCGGCCCTGGGCCGTTTGCCGGCATGATGCTGGCCGATCATGGCGCGGAAGTGATCCGAGTGGATCGTCCCGGTGCGCGCATCGATGCGCGTGATCCGCTGCTGCGCGGCCGGCGGGTGATCGGGGTGGATCTGAAGAGTGCCGAAGGCAAGGCGCTGGTGTTGGATCTGGTGAGATCCGCCGATGCGCTGTTCGAAGGTTTCCGCCCCGGCGTGACTGAGCGGCTGGGGCTGGGGCCGGCGGAATGCCATGCGGTCAATCCGAAGCTGGTCTATGGCCGGATGACGGGCTGGGGCCAGTTCGGGCCTTATGCCAACGCGGCGGGCCACGACATCAACTATATCGCGCTGGCCGGCGCCCTGCACGCCTATGGCCGGGCGGGCGAGAAGCCGACGCCGCCGATCAATATGGTCGGCGATTTTGGTGGCGGCGGCATGATGCTGGCGTTCGGCATGGTTTCGGCGCTGCTGCACGCCAAGACCACCGGCCAAGGCCAGGTGATCGACTGCGCCATGACCGATGGCGCCGCCGCGCTGATGGCGATGATCTGGGGTTTCCGCGCCAACGGCATCTGGAAGGACGAGCGCGGCGTGAACCTGCTCGATACCGGCGCGCACATGTATGACACCTATGAATGCGCCGACGGCAAGTGGATCAGCATCGGCAGCCTGGAGCCGCAATTCTATGCGCTGCTGCTGGAAAAGACTGGCCTGAAGGATGATGCGGATTTTGCCGCGCAGATGAATTCGGCGCAGTGGCCGGCGCTGAAGGATCGGCTGACCACGCTGTTCAAGACGCGCACCCGCGATGACTGGTGTGCGGACATGGAGATGACCGACGTGTGCTTTGCGCCCGTGCTGAGCATGAGCGAGGCCCCGCACCACCCGCACAACGCCGCGCGCGGCACCTTTGTGGAGGCTGACGGCGTGATGCAGCCGGCCCCGGCGCCGCGTTATTCGGCCACCGTGAGCGATGCGCCGCGCATGACCAAGACCGCCGATACGGACGCGATCCTGACCGAGTTGGGGTATGATGCGGGCAAGGTGAATGCGTTGAAGGCGGCCGGGACGGTTCGTTGACCCTCGCCCCCTTCGCCACGCACTGGCAGGCGTCACGCGGGCGGCTGCACACGGAGGCGGCTTCGGCGACGCGCAGCCCGTTTGCGCGCGATCGTGACCGGATCATCCATGCCGGCGCGTTCCGCCGGCTGCGCTACAAGACGCAGGTGTTTGTCGCGCCGGATGGTGATCATTTCCGCGTGCGTCTCACCCATAGCCTGGAAGTGGCGCAGATCGCCCGCAGCCTGGCCCGCGCGCTCAGTGTCGACGAGGATCTCACCGAGGCGCTGGCGCTGGCGCATGATCTGGGCCACCCGCCGTTCGGGCATAGCGGTGAGGATGCGCTGGAACGGGTGATGGCGCCGTGGGGTGGCTTTGATCACAACGGCCACGCCCTGCGCATCGTGACGAAACTGGAATGCCG
>JAIXQM010000085.1 GCA_027485735.1 Sphingomonadales bacterium
CGGGCTGAGCAAGGCGCGCGAATCGGTGGTGTCACTCACCCGGGCGCTGTCGTTCCTGCAGTTCGCCGCGCCGAAGGATGCGGGCCTGGCTGCCCAGATCAAGACGCAAGTGCGCGATCTGGCCAGCCTGGCGGATCAGGCCAGTTTCATCGGCAGCAATCTTACCTTTCTGCTCGATGCGACGCTGGGCCTGATCTCCATCGAGCAGACAGCGGTGCAGAAGATCTTTTCGGTGGCAAGCATCGTGTTCCTGCCGCCCACGCTGGTGGCCGGCGTGTATGGCATGAATTTCCAGCATATGCCGGAACTGGAATGGGTGGCGGGCTATCCGATGGCGCTGGGCATCATGCTGGCCGCCGCCGTGCTGCCTTATGCGATCTTCCGTTGGCGTGGGTGGCTTTAAGGCGCGTCCAGCGTGCAGCCATATTCCGGATCGAAGCGCGAGATGCGTTTGGAGAGCAGCGGCACCTTGGCCGTGATCGTGCGGTTGGCGCTGTCTTCCTCCACCTGCACCACTTCCGTGCCGGGCTCGCGATCGGTGTCGCAGCTGGCCATGTCCCGCCCGCTGACGAAACGGCAGCTGCAGGTGACCTGGGCGATATAGCCGGTGGCCAGCGCCGCCTGCCGGCCCGTGGTGGAATATTTGAGGCCCAGCCAACCGCCCGCCGCCAGGCAGAGCAGCAGCAGCGGCATCCAGATCAGCCAGCGCCGCCAGAATGCCTTGGGGCGCGAAGGTGCAGCGGGGGGTGATGTGTCACTTGCCAGCATGGGGGCAGGGCCTTTAGCGTGAAATTCATGACAAGGTGGAGAAACATCTGGGCGGCCGCAAGCCTGTTGCTGACCGCAGGGGCTGCCATGGCACAGCCCGTGCGCTCGCCAGTGACGATTCCGCCCACCGTGCCGGCCTCGTCCCTGCCAGCCGCCGATGCGCTGTTCACCGATCCGGCGCTGAAGGAAACGCGCGCGGTGATCGTGCTGAAGGACGGCAGGCCGATCTATGAACGTTATGCCCCCGGCTATGGCCCCGGCACGCGGCTGATCAGCTGGTCGATGGCGAAATCCATCACGTCCACGCTGGTTGGGTTCCTGGTGGCCGATGGCAAGCTGGAGCTGGACACGCCCGCCCCGGTGCCGGAATGGCGGAACGACGCGCGCGCCAAGATCACGCTGCGCCAATTGCTGCACATGGCATCGGGTGTGAAGCATATCGAGGCGGGGCCTGAGCCGGAGCGCGCCGACACCAACCGCGCGCTGTTCGCCGATACTTCGGCCGATATCGTCAAGGCGGCCGTCGCCGAGCCGGCGGAAGTCCCGCCCGGCACGCGCTTTGAATACAATACTCTGACCACGCATATACTGGCGCGAATCGTTTCCGATGTGGTTGCGCCGGGCGCGACGCCAGCCGAACGCAAGCGCAAGGTGCGCGCCTTGATCAACGATCGGCTGGCCGGGCCGGCGGGCATGGCCAGCCTGCTGTGCGAGTTTGATCCGCAGGGCAATCTTTATGGCGGCTCGCTGTGCTTTGCCACCGCGCGGGATTGGGCGGCGTTCGGGCAGTTGTATCTGGATGGCGGCGTGGTGGCCGGGGTGCAGGTGGTGCGGCCGGATTGGGTGCGGTTCCTGACGACGCCGTCGCCGACCAATCCCGGCTATGGCGGGCAATTCTGGCTGAACCGCAAGCCGGCCAATGGCAAGGATGAAGCGCTGTTCTGGCGTACCGGACCGCCCGACGCCTTTGCGGCGATCGGGCACTTGGGCCAATATGTGATCGTGGTGCCATCGAAGCGGATCGTGGTGGTGCGGCTGGGCAAGACGCAGGACGACGTGCTGCAACCGGTGCGCGACGGTCTGGCCAAGCTGGTGAACAGCGTGCCGGCCAAGGGGACGAAATGAGCAACCCCGATTATCGCCTGATCGACATCAAGCTGGACGAACGCACCATCCTGTGGCGCAACGCCGATATCGAGCAAGAGCGCCGCGTCGCCATCTTCGATCTGCTTGAGGGCAATGAATTCAAGCCCATCGCCGCCGCCGATGCCGGCCATCACGGGCCGTATAAGTTGCTGCTGGGTGTGGAGGATGGCCGGCTCGACGTGACGGTAAGCAATGGCGACGACATCCAGATCGATGCGTTTCAGGTCGCGCTGAGCCCGTTCCGGCGCACGATCCGCGAATATTTCGCCATCTGCGACAGCTATTACCAGGCCATACGCCAGGCCAGCCCCGGCCAGATCGAAACCATCGACATGGCGCGGCGCGGCATTCACAATGATGCTGCCGAACTGTTGAAGGAACGGCTGGAAACCCGCGCTATCGTCGATTTCGACACAGCGCGCCGCCTGTTCACCCTGATCTGCGTCCTCCACATCAAAGGCCACTGATGTCCGTATTGTCTGACCGCTGGATTCGCGAAACCGCCCTGAACGAGGGCATGATCGAACCGTTCGTGGAGCGCCAGACGCGCGGCGGCTGCATTAGCTATGGCCTGTCGAGCTATGGCTATGATGCGCGCGTGGCCGACGAGTTCAAGATCTTCACCAATGTCGACAGTGCCGTGGTGGACCCCAAGGATTTCAATCCGAACAGCTTCGTCGATCGCAAGACCGACGTGTGCGTGATCCCGCCCAACAGCTTCGCGCTGGCCCGCACGGTCGAGTATTTCCGCATCCCGCGCGATGTGCTGGTGATCTGCCTGGGCAAATCCACCTATGCCCGCTGCGGCATCATCGTGAACGTGACGCCGCTGGAACCGGGCTGGGAAGGCCATGTCACGCTGGAATTCTCCAACACCACGCC
>JAIXQM010000062.1 GCA_027485735.1 Sphingomonadales bacterium
AGCATCATCACCGGCTATCGCGATCACGGCCACATGCTGGCCTGCGGCATCAGTTCCAAGGCGGTGATGGCGGAATTGACCGGCCGCGCAGCCGGGATCAGCGGCGGCAAGGGCGGTTCGATGCACATGTTCAGCGTTGAACATGGCTTCTTCGGTGGCCACGGCATCGTCGCGGCGCAGGTACCGCTGGGCGCGGGCTTGGGTTTTGCCCACAAATACAAGGGTGATGGCCATATCGCCGTGACCTATTTTGGCGACGGCGCCTCCAACCAGGGCCAGGTCTATGAAAGCTTCAACATGGCCGAACTGTGGAAGCTGCCGGTGATCTTCGTGATCGAGAACAACCAATATGCCATGGGCACATCGGTGAACCGCGCCAGTTCGGAAGACCAGCTCTATCGCCGCGGCGAAAGCTTCCGCGTGCCGGGCCTGCAGGTGGACGGCATGGATGTGCTGGCCGTGCGCGGTGCCGCGAAGCTGGCGGTGGAATGGGTGCGCGGTGGCAACGGGCCCTTGCTGCTGGAAATGAAGACCTATCGTTATCGCGGCCATTCGATGAGCGACCCGGCCAAATATCGCAGCCGCGACGAAGTGCAGGCAATGCGCGAGAAGAGCGACCCGATCGAAGGGCTGAAGAAGCTGATCCTGGAAGGCGGCCATGCCGACGAAGCCGCGTTGAAAGCCATCGACCGCGACGTGCGCGATGAAGTGGCCGAAGCCGCGGACTTTGCCTTGGAAACGCCCGAGCCGGCGCTCGCCGAACTCCACACCGACGTGTTGTTGGGAACCTATTGATGCCGCAGATTCTTCTCCCCGCCATGTCGCCCACCATGGAAGAGGGCACGCTGGCCAAGTGGCTGGTTGCCGTGGGCGATGTGGTCAAACCCGGCGACGTGATCGCCGAAATCGAGACCGACAAGGCGACGATGGAACTGGAGTCCGACGACGGCGGCACGGTGACGGCGCTGCTCGTGGGGGGCGGTTCCGAAGGCGTGAAGGTCGGCACGCCGATCATCAACATCGCCGGGGAGGATGAAGCGGAAACGCCGGCCGCTTCACCCGCCCCCAAAGCCACCATGGAGGAACCGAAGGCCGTTTCGCTTCCTGAACGGGAGACGCCGGTCGATGACAAATCCCCGGTAGCAGCCGCGCCCGCTCCCGATATCGCTTCCGGCCCAACGCGCCGCCAGACCGTGCGCGAAGCCCTGCGCGATGCGATGGCCGAAGAAATGCGCACCGATGGCACGGTGTTCGTGATGGGCGAGGAAGTCGCCGAATATCAGGGCGCCTACAAGGTGACGCAGGGCCTGCTGGAGGAATTCGGCGGCAGCCGCGTGATCGATACGCCGATCACCGAATATGGTTTTGCCGGCCTGGGCACGGGCGCGGCGATGGGCGGTCTGAAGCCCATCGTGGAGTTCATGACCTTCAATTTCGCCATGCAGGCCATTGATCACATCATCAATTCGGCGGCCAAGACGCTCTACATGTCGGGCGGCCAGATGCGCTGCCCCATCGTGTTCCGCGGCCCCAACGGCGCTGCCAGCCGCGTGGGCGCCCAGCACAGCCAGAATTACGGGCCGTGGTATGCCAGCGTGCCAGGCCTGATCGTGCTTGCGCCCTACAGCGCCGATGATGCCAAGGGCCTGCTGAAGGCCGCGATCCGCAGCCCCGATCCGGTGGTCTTCCTCGAGAACGAGCTGCTCTATGGCCAGAGCTTCGATGTGCCAGAAGGCGATCATGTCGTTCCCATCGGCAAGGCGCGCATCGTCAAGGCCGGCACGGATGTGACGCTGGTAAGCTACTCCATCGGCGTGGGCGTGGCTTTGCAGGCCGCCGAAACGCTGGCCGGGCTGGGCATCAATGCCGAGGTGATCGATCTGCGCACGCTGCGCCCGATGGATACCGCCACGGTATTGGCATCCTTGAAGAAAACCAACCGCATGGTGGTGGTGGAAGAAGGCTGGCCGACCTGTTCGATCGCATCGGAAATCATGGCGGTGGTGATGGAAAAGGGCTTCGATGATCTCGATGCGCCGGTGCTGCGGGTGACCAACGTCGATGTGCCGCTGCCTTATGCTGCCAATCTTGAAAAGGCGGCGCTGCTGAAGGCGGAAGACGTCGTCACCGCCGCTCGCACTGTCTGTTACAAGTGAGCGGCACGGTGAAACCGTCTGGGCAAACCCGTGTCGCCGTGATGATCGATGGCAGTTATTTCAACCGCGTATCGACCTTCTACAAGTTCGAGCACAATGTTGGCCGGCGCCTGTCGCTGTCCGGCTTGATGGATTTTATCCGTATCGCCGCCGCCGACATGGAGGAAGTGTCGCGCAATCGCTGCCGGGTGGTGGAGGCGCATTATTTCCGCGGCCGTTACACGCTGCGCGACCTGGAAGACCGGGCGCGCAACGCCAGTTTCGTCGAGGAATCGCTACGCAACGACCGGGTGTTCGATCAGATTCTGGCCGCCAGCAACATCACCCCGCACTTCACCCGTATCGACACCAACAGCGAACCGCCCAAGGAACAGGGCATCGATGTGTGGCTGGCGCTGGAAGCGTTTGATCTTGCCGTGTCTGACCGGTGTGACGTGGTGGCGCTGGTGGCCGGCGATGGCGATTTTGTGCCGCTGGTGAAGAAGATCAACGCCATCGGCAAGCGCGCGCTGGTCGTGGCGTGGAGCATGAAATCCGAAGCCGGCACGCAGGTGCGTTATTCCGGGCCGCTCGCGAGCGCCGCCGCCTATTTCCTCGACATGGCCGACCTGATCGACAACCCGGACGACGAGGAACAGCGCGCTCTGGTTGATCAGCTTTTTGTGGACAATTGATCATGGCTATTGATGTGACCATGCCCGCCCTGTCGCCCACCATGGAAGTGGGCACGCTGGCCAAATGGCATGTGAAACTTGGGCAGACCGTGAAATCCGGCGACATCATCGCCGAAATCGAAACCGACAAGGCCACCATGGAAGTGGAAGCCGTGGACGAAGGCACGGTGATCGA
>JAIXQM010000254.1 GCA_027485735.1 Sphingomonadales bacterium
CCGGATTTCAGTCGCAAGCTGGGCGAACGCGGTTGGCTGGCGATGACATGGCCGAAGGCGGTGGGCGGGCACGAGAAGAGCGCGCTCGACCGGCTGGTGGTGATCGAGGAATTGCTCGCTGCCGGGGCGCCGGTGGCGGCGCACTGGATCGCTGATCGCCAGACCGGGCCATTGTTGCTCAAATTCGGCACGCCGGCCCAGCAGGCGGCCTATCTGCCCGCCATCGCGCGCGGCGAACTGTTTGCCTGCATCGGCATGAGCGAGCCGGGGGCAGGTTCCGATCTGGCTGCGCTGACCACCCGCGCGCGGCCGGTGGACGGCGGCTGGCGGGTGAACGGCACGAAATTGTGGACCACCTATGCCCATAAGGCGCACGCCATGCTGCTGCTGTGCCGCACCGGCGAGGGCCAGCGCCATGAAGGGCTGAGCCAGTTGCTGGTGCCGATGGACTCGCCGGGCCTCAACCTGCGGCCGATCATCGATCTGATGGGCGAGCATCATTTTAACGAAGTGCATTTCGATGATGTGTTCGTGCCCGCCGACGCGCTGGTCGGCACCGAGGGCAATGGCTGGGCCCAGGTGATGAGCGAGCTGGCCTATGAACGCTCCGGCCCGGAACGCTTCCTGTCGACGCTGGTGCTGGCGGAGGAACTGGCCGCGGCACTACCCGAAGATGCCGCCGCCGCCCATGCCCCGCTGGGCCGGCTGGCGGCGCACCTGATGGTGCTGCGGCTGATGGCGCGCGGTATGGCGGCCCTGCTGGAAGCCGGCGAAGATCCCGCGCTGGAAGCGGCCATGGTGAAGGACCTTGGCGCGACCTTCGAACAGGCCATCCCCGAAATCGCCCGCAGCCTGCTGCCGTTGATTCCCGATCCGCCCGCATCGCTGCTGGCCACGCTGCACGCCACCGTACAGATCGCGCCGATGGTGAGTTTGCGCGGCGGCACCCGCGAGATATTGCGCGGCATCATCGCGCGCGGCCTTGGCGTCCGATAGGAGAGTGAAATGACCGAGCATGTCCTTTACGAACGCGATGGCCACATCGTCACGCTGACCCTCAATCAGCCGGAACTGCGCAACCCTGTTTCGGATGACGACATGGTGGATGCGATCCTGGCGGCGCTCATCCGGCTGGAGAATGACCCTGATGCGCGCGTTGCCATCCTCACCGGGGCCGGCAGTGCCTTCTCCTCGGGCGGCAACCTCAAGAAGATGGCCAGCGGCGACGGGCTGGCCAGTGCGTCACCGATCAAGACCCGGCGCAACTATCTCACCGGCATCCAGCGCCTGCCCCGCGCCTTTGCCGCGCTGGAAGTGCCGATCGTGGCGGCGGTGAACGGCCCGGCCATCGGTGCCGGCTGTGATCTGGCCTGCATGTGCGACATTCGCGTGGCCGGGGAGAGCGCCAAATTCGCCGAGAGTTTCGTGAAGCTGGGCATCATCCCCGGCGATGGCGGCGCCTGGCTGCTGCCGCATGTGGTGGGCCACGCCAAAGCGGCCGAAATGGCGCTGACCGGCGACATGGTTGGCGCCGCCGAAGCACTGCGCATCGGGCTGGTGAGCAAGGTGGTGCCCGATGCGGAATTGCTGGACGCCGCCCGCGCTTATGCGGCCCGCATCGCTGCCAATCCGCCGCAGGCGGTGCGGATGACCAAGCGGCTGCTGTGGGAGGCCCGTCAGGCCAGTCTGGAAACCGTGCTGCAGCTTTCCGCCGCCATGCAGGCGCTGGCCCACACGACCAGCGACAACAAGGAAGCGATGACGGCCTTCCTCGAAAAGCGTCCGCCGCAGTTCAAAGGACAGTAGTTCAGCGGGCGTTGAAGGCGCGGCGGTGCAGCGTGGCCATCCCGATCACCACCAGGAAGGGCTGCATCACGAAGGTCGCAAAGCCAGCACTTTCCGCCATCCCGCTCGGCCCGGCGATGGCCCGCCACGCCACTTCCAGGCCCAGCATCACGGCGAGCAGAAATAAGGCATCGGATGACAGGCGGTGCAGGCGAAGGCTGGTCAGGCCCCAATCCAGCAACGTCCGCGCCAGGCAATAGAAGATCAGCAGCCAGCAGATATTGCCGGCGAGATGGCTTTCATCCCAGCGCCCCAGAAAACTGCCAAGATGGCCCTGCACCACCAACCACAATGCCGACATCACCAAGAAGGCGCGCCGCACCCAAACAACGCCGCCGACGTCGGTATCACGATGTTCCATCACTCTTGCCACCCGCAACTATGCATCCATTACGGGTGTAATTGTCGCCGTTTTACGTAAAATCCCGGTTAACCACCCAACCAATCGGCCAAAATACTCTGCTCGTCTTCACCCACGCGCGGTGGCGGGCGGCGCATTGTGGCCGGCGTGGCGCTGAGTTTGCCGGGGAAAGCGACGCTGGGGATATGGGCGCCGTCTGCCCGCACGAAATCATGCACGACATTGCGGGCGGTGATGAAGGGATCGGCAAACACCTCGCTCACCTTGTTCACCGGCCCGGCCGGAACCCCGGCGGCGGCCAGCCGGTCGATCAGTGGCAGGCCGGGTTCGTTCGCCACCAGCCGCTGCACTTCGGCCTCGATGGCGTCGCGGTTGATCAGGCGGGCGCTGGCGGTGACGAACCGCTCATCCTGCGCCAGTTGCGGCACGCCCATCAGCGCGCAGAACGCCCGGAACTGGCCATCGTTGCCGATGGCGATGATGATCGTGCCATCAGCCACATCAAAGGTCTTGTAGGGCACCACCGTGGGGTGGCGGTTGCCCAGCCGGCCGGGATCGACGCCGCCCACCAGCCAGTTCATGGCCTGGTTGGCCAGGCAGGCGATCTGGGTGTCGAGCAGGCTGATATCGATCTGCTGGCCTTCCCCGGTGCGTTCGGCATGGCGCAGCGCGGCCAGGATGGAGATGGTGGCATAAAGCCCGGTGGTGACATCGGCCATGGCGACCCCGGCCCGCAGCGGCTGGCCGCCTTCTTCGCCAGTGATGGCCATGAAGCCGCCCATGCCCTGCGCCACGAAATCATAACCGCCGCGGCTGGCATAAGGCCCGGTCTGCCCGAAACCGGTGACGGAACAATAGACAAGGCCCGGCTTCACCGCCCGCAGGCTTTCCCAATCGAGGCCATATTTCTTCAGGCCGCCCACCTTGAAATTCTCGATGACGATATCGGCCTTGGTCGCCAGTTGGCGCAGCAGCGCGGCGCCTTCGGACGAGGCAAAATCAACCGCGATGCTGCGCTTGTTGCGATTGGCAGCGAGATAATAGGCCGACGTGCCGATCTCGTCCTCACCGTCCGCGCCTTTCAGGAAGGGTGGGCCCCAGGCGCGGGTATCATCGCCGCGGCCGGGCACTTCCACCTTCACCACGTCGGCGCCCAGATCAGCGAGGATCTGCGTGCTCCACGGCCCGGCCAGCACGCGCGACAAATCAAGCACACGAATGCCGGCCAGCGCGGCGGGAGCGATCATTTCAGTCATGATCCGGAGGTAACCGGAAAAAGAAAACGGTGCCAGCCCACAAGGACTGGCACCGCTCCTAGCCCCCGACCGGGGTTAGCCGTTGCTGAAGGGCGATTGCCCCGATCTGGAGAAGTTTGCCGCGATCGTGACTGAACGCCCCTGTACGCGACTGACTCCCCCGAATCACACTCAAGTCTCTGTTACCAAACTATGAAGGTCCAACAAAGCGGAAAGAAGTTAACAACTTGACACAGAGGTGATCAGACACTTTCAAAGATGGCCGACAGTCCTTGGCCACCGCCGATATACATGGTCTGCAATCCAAAATGGGCCTTTCGCCGCTGCATTTCGTGGCACATCGAAGCCAATGTGCGCCCGCCAGTTGCAGAGCTGGTCAGGCCATGGCGGTGCGGCGACGCAAGATGGTGCCCACCATGCCAAAGCCGGCGATCATCATCGTCCAACTGGCCGGTTCCGGCACCGGCTCATAAGCACTACTCAGGATTTCAACGCGCAAGCCTGAGGGGTTGCCATTGGCCTGGGCGAGGTTGAGAAGCCGAAAACTGAGCGTATTGAGACCGCCAATAAAGCCGGTACCGGCCGAAAAACTGGTCCACTGGTTGAATGTCCCCAGTCCGGCCTGGGTGATCTGGGTGCCATTGAGCAGGATCGAGGTCACCGTGTTGTCGGACGCGAAACGGCCGTTGAAGCTCGCCGTACCGGGCACGAATTTGCCGAGATCGAAGGCGACCGAATAGGTGTAGAAGCCGTTTGAAATGGGGTCCAGCGATTGGTTGCCGTTGCTGGTTGGCGTCATCCAACGCGAAACGCTGTTGTTGGCCAGCCATGCGCCATTGATGGAGCCGCTGTTCCAAGGCCGGCTGATGCCATTCAAGAACCAGTTCTGTTCTTGCACTGTGCCGGTTGTGACAGCCGAATTATTGGCTAGCCGGCCACTGTTGAACAGCCCTGGAATGGCCACGACGGCCTGCGCTGGAACCGCAGCAATGACCAGCAATCCAAATGCGATTGAACGCACAATCATGTGCTTGCTCCGAGTCGACCCCGGGCGATAACATAATGTATTAACGTTAAGAAAACACAAACAAGACAATGACCTTGGCGCGATTCCTCTTATGCTTTCTCAAAGATGGCCGCCAATCCCTGGCCACCGCCGATGCACATGGTCTCCAATCCGAACCGTGCGTCACGGCGGTGCATTTCGTTCAACATCGTCGCCAATATGCGCCCGCCAGTGGCCCCGATCGGGTGGCCAAGGCTGATGCCGGAGCCGTTGACATTGAGCTTGTCGGGGTCGTTCCAGCCCCAGCCTTTCAACACAGCCAGCACTTGCGGTGCAAAGGCTTCGTTCAATTCGACCAGATCAATATCATCCCATTTCATGCCGGTCCGCGCGAACAACCGCTCCACTGCCGGCACTGGGCCGATGCCCATGCGCGACGGATCGCAGCCGGCCGCCGCCCAACCGGTCAGCCAGGCCATGGGTGTGAGGCCCAGCGGTTCGAGCAGTTCTTCGGCGACCACCAGGCAGGCCGATGCGCCGTCGTTCTGCTGGCTGGCATTGCCGGCGGTCACGACGCCGTCTTTCTCGATGGACTTCAACAGCGCCAGGCTTTCCGGCGTCGCGTCGGCGCGGATGCCCTCGTCTGCCGCAAAGATGATAGGCGGGCCCTTCTTCTGCGGGATTTCCACCGGCACCAGTTCATCGGCGAACTTGCCATCGGCCCAGGCCTTGGCGGCGCGCTGATGGCTTTGCGCGGCATAGGCATCGCATTCCTCGCGGCTGATGCCATAATCCTTGGCCAGATTGTTGGCGGTTTCAATCATGCCTGAAATCACGCCGTAACGGCTAATTGGCTGGCTCATGACGCGGCCGCGTACCAACCGGTCGTGGAAGGTGGTGCTGCCCATGCGGGCGCCATTGCGGTGGTCGGTGCTGTAATATTCAACCTGGCTCATGCTTTCGACGCCGCCGGCCACGACTATATCAGCCGCGCCCGTTGCCACCCGCATCGACGCATCGATCACCGCCTGCAGGCCCGATCCGCACCGCCGGTCGAGCGAGACGCCTGGCACGGATTCGGGAAAACCCGCCGCCAGCCACGACCAGCGCGCCACGCACGGCGCCTCGCCATTGGGGTAGCCATGGGCGAACACCACGTCGTCCACACGTTCCGGATCGATCTTCGTGCGTTCGATCAGCGCTTTCAGGATGATGGCGCCCAGTTCGCCGGCCGGAAAGCCCGCCAGCGACCCGCCAAAACGGCCAACCCCAGTGCGAATGGGGGAAACAATTGCTGCGCGCCTCATTGGGTCTTCTCCCGCATCATGGCCTTGGCGATGATCGTCTGCTGGATCTGGCTGGTGCCTTCATAGATCCTGAGCAGCCGCACATCGCGATAGAAACGTTCCACCTTGTATTCCGCCATGTAACCGGCGCCGCCGTGGATCTGCACGGCACGATCGGCGATGCGGCCGACGGCTTCCGAAGCGTGGAGTTTCAGGACCGAACATTCGCGCGCTGTCACCTCGCCTGCATCAAAGCGCGCGGCGGTGCGCTCAAGCAAGGCAGCGGTGGTCAACCGATCCACCTCCATATCGGCCAGCATCGCCTGCACCAGCTGGAAATCGCCGATACGGCTGCCGAATTGCTGGCGCTCCATGGCGTAAGTCAGGCTCATGTCGATCAACCGGTCCGCCATGCCCAGCGCGACGGCGGCGATGTGGATGCGGCCACGGTCCAGCACTTTCATCGCGGTGCGAAAACCCTGGCCGGGCACGCCACCGATAATGGCGGAGGCCGGCACCATCACGTTGTCCAGATTCACGTCACAGGTCTTGGCGCCGCGCTGCCCCATCTTCCGATCGGGCTTGCCCAGCGAAATGCCCGGGCTGTCGGCCGGCACGATGAAGGCACTGATGCCTGCGGCGCCTTTCACGTCAGGCTCTGTGCGAGCCATAAGGGTGAACACGGTCGCGCGCGGGGCGTTGGTGATGTACCGCTTGGTGCCGTTGATGCGGTAATGATCGCCCTCGCGCACCGCCGAGCAGCGCAGGGACGCCGCATCGGAACCGGCGCCGGGCTCGGTCAACGCGAAACTGGCAATGGCCTCGCCGGTGGCGAACTTCGGCAGCCACGTGGCCTTCTGCGCCTCGGTGCCGTCGATCATGATGCCCTGGCTGCCGATGCCGACGGTGGTGCCGATCAGGCTGCGGAAGGTGACGCTGGCGCGGGTGAGGATGCGTACAAGTTGCGATTCCTCCGCCATGGTGAGGCCAAGGCCGCCAAATTCCTCCGGCACGGACAGGCCGAACAGGCCCATCGCCTTGAACTCGGCTACGATATCGGGCGGGATGTCGTCGGCTTCTTCCACCGTGTCTTCGGCCGGGATCAGCCGTTCCTCGACATAGCGGGCCAGCTGGTCTTTCAGCAGGCCAAAAGTTTCAGTGTCCATAGCCTCACCCCGCGTTCGCTTGCATCGCCACCGTGCCGTCACAGCGGAGCACCTGCAAGCCATCATCGCGAGCGCTGAGCGCGATCGGCTGCCCGGCGAACAGCGGCGCCTGGGCGCGGAAGGAAAAGCGCTTGGCCGGTCCGTGCCGCCGCTCCCACAAGCCCAGCAGTTGCGCCGCCACCAGCGGGCCGTGAACGACAAGGCCGGGATAGCCTTCCTCGCCTTGCGCATAGGCCAGATCATAGTGGATGCGGTGAGCGTTGGCGGTGGCGGCCGA
>JAIXQM010000069.1 GCA_027485735.1 Sphingomonadales bacterium
GCGGAATAGGGGCTGTTGGGGGCATAGGCCGTCGTCTCGCTGAACGCCGGATCGTTCGGCCCCAGCGTGCCATAAACTTCATCGGTGGAGACATGGTGGAAGCGGTGCGGCACGCCCGAACCGGCCAACCACGCGGTGCGCGCGGCGGTAAGCAGGGACAATGTGCCGATGACGTTGGTATCCACGAACGCCGCCGGTCCATGGATGGAGCGGTCAACATGGCTTTCGGCGGCGAAGTGCACGATGGTGGCGATGCCATGCTCGGCGAGCAATTTTTCCACCAACGCCGTGTCGCGGATGTCGCCATGGACGAAGTCGACGCAACTCAGGCCATCGAGATTGGCGCGGTTGCCGGCATAGGTGAGGGCATCGAGGACGACGACGCCGTCTTGTGGGTGGTTCTGACGCCAGTAGTGCACGAAATTGGCGCCGATGAAGCCGGCGCCGCCGGTCACGAGCAGATTGGTCATTGGGTGAGGTCTTTCAGGCAGTCGATCAATTCGTGGCGCCAGTGGTGGCCCGGGCCGGTGATGGCCCAACTGCTGCCCTTGTCGAGCACGCTCCACGCCGGACGGCGGGCTGGGGTGGGATAATCGGCAGTGGCAATCGGGATGATCGGTACGGCGCGAGATAGCAGGCCAAGGCGCAGCGCCTCGTCCTGTATGGCAACGGCAAAATCATACCAGCTGGTGATGCCCGCATCGGTCCAGTGGAAGATGCCACTATGGCCCTGCAAGGCCCAGATGGCGCGGGCAAGGCTGAGCGCGTGGGTGGGTGTGCCGACCTGATCGGCGACCACACGAACTTCGTCACGCTCCGCCATCAGGCGCAGCATTGTACGAACGAAATTATTGCCCTGGGCCGCATACACCCAGGCGGTGCGGATGATCAGCGGCGCCGGGTGATGCGCGGCGGCGGCCTGTTCACCGGCCAGCTTGGTGCGGCCATAGGCACTGGCCGGGGCTGGCGTCGTGTCGGGGCGATAGGGCTGACAGGACTGCCCATCAAAGACATAGTCGGTCGACACCTGCACGAAGCGCGCGCCCGCCGCAGCCGCTGCAGCGGCAAGATGGCCGACGGCCGTGGCATTGACCAGCAGCGCGGCGGCCTCCTCGGCCTCGGCCTTGTCAACCGCGGTCCAGGCGGCGGCATTGACCAGCAGATCGGGCTGGGCAGCGGCCACCACGGCAGCGACCTGTTCGGCATTGCCGATTTCGAATTCGGCTTCGGGCGGGGCGATCAGTGTGACGCCCGCCGGTGCCGACGCCGCCAGCGCCCGGCCCAGTTGCCCGCCACTGCCGGCGACAAGGACCTTCATGCGAAAATCTCCGCGTCAGCCAGCAGCGGCGCGGCCTCATCCTTGCCGGAAAGCTGTGGCGCCACGCCGACATCCGGCCAGGCGATGGCAATGGTGGGATCATTCCAGCGCAGGCTGCGGTCGCTGGGCGGATGATAGAGCGTCGTGCATTTGTAGAGGAAATCTGCCGTCTCGCTGAGCACCACAAAGCCGTGGGCAAAACCGGGCGGGATCCACAGCATCCGGTGGTTTTCCGCGCTGAGTTCGACACCCACCCACTGGCCGAAATGCGGCGAGGAACGGCGGATATCGACCGCCACGTCAAACACCGCGCCCTGGGTAACGCGCACCAGTTTGCCCTGCGGGTTTTCCAGCTGATAATGCAGCCCGCGCAGCACGCCGCGCGCTGACCGGCTGTGATTGTCCTGCACGAAATCCATGGTCAGCCCGGCCGCGGCAAAGCTCGCCTGATTCCAGCTTTCCAGGAAGAAGCCGCGCGCGTCGCCAAACACGCGCGGCTCGATGATCAGCACGCCGGGCAGAGCGGTTTCGATGATGTTCACCGGCCGTCCCTCAGTTGGCCAAGCAGATATTCGCCATAGCCGGATTTGCGCAGGGGGGTCGCGATCGCTTCCAGTTGGGCATCATCGATATGCCCCAGCCGCCAGACGATCTCTTCCGGGCAGCAGATCTTCAGGCCCTGCCGCTCCTCGACAATGCGGACATAGTTGGCGGCATCAAGCAGGGAGGTGTGGGTGCCAGTATCGAGCCAGGCAAAACCGCGCCCCATCAGTTCGACGTTGAGTTTGCCGGCCTCGAGATAAATCCGGTTGAGATCGGTGATTTCCAGTTCGCCGCGCGGGGACGGTTTCAGGTCGCGGGCCAGTGCCACGGCGTCGCCATCATAGAAATAGAGGCCGGTGACGGCATAGTGGCTTTTGGGGTGCTCGGGTTTTTCCTCGATGGTTTCGGCTCGGCCCTGTGCATCAAACGATACCACGCCATAGGCCTTGGGATCATTGACATAATAGCCGAAAACGGTGGCCCCGTCCTGCCGCGCATCGGCATTGGCCAGCAACTCGGGCAGGCCGTGGCCATGGTAGATATTGTCGCCGAGGATCAGCACGCTGGGATCATTGCCCACGAAATCCGCGCCGATATGATAAGCCTGCGCCAGCCCCTCGGGCCGTGGCTGCTGGGCATAATGGATGCTGATGCCCCACTGGCTGCCGTCGCCGAGCAGATGCTGGAAGGCAGCCGCATCGCCCGGCGTGGTGATGATCAATATCTCCGTCACGCCGGCCAACAACAGCACCGACAGCGGATAATAGATCATCGGCTTGTCATAAACGGGCATCAACTGCTTCGATACCGGTTTGGTCAACGGATAAAGCCGTGTGCCTGATCCGCCGGCCAGGATGATCCCACGCCGCATATGGTCGCCTCCCCGTTTCAGACGGAAGGCGGGGCCGCCCGTCGCTCGTCTATTTCGCTGCCGGTCCAGCTGCCGGTTTGGCCGCGCCGCCTGCGGGCGCCGCAGTGCCGGCCTTTTCCAACAGCGCTGCCACCTTGTCCGGGGCGTCATAGCCTTTGGCATAAGTAATTTTGGCCTTATTGACTTCGCGCAGGCGGGTCAACTCGGCTTGCAGACGCTTGCCCACTTCTTGGCGCTGGATCACCTGCTGGGCATAGCCGATGGCCTTTTCACCGATGAACGGATCGGTTTTCATTTCAGCAACGACGTTGACATAGACCACAGGGGCGGGAGCCCCCTGAGGCTGATCGGTGTACATGAAGGGCTCTCCGTTCGGCCCCTTCGACAGTTTGACGAATTCCTGGCTCAGGCGCGGATCAAGCACCAGCGTGTCGATCTGCTGCGGGGCGCGGCGATATTCGATATTCTGTTCGAGCAGTAGCCGTTCCACGTCCTGCATGGTCTTGGCTTCCTTCAACGGCAGCGCGGCCGATTTGGGCGTACGCAGGAATTGGATCTGATCCAGCGTCATGATGCGGCGTTCGGCAAACATGATCGGATTGTCGCTGATGAACTTCTGGGCACCCTCACGCGGGGTCTGAATTACCTTGCCAGCCACTTCGGCCTGCAGCGCCTGTACCAGCAGATTCTCATCGGCGCGGGTCTTGGCCAACACGAATTGCGGCGACTGGTCCAGCTTCTTGGTGCGTGCCTCGGCGGCCAGCATCTTGCGCTCGATGACCCGCGACAGCGCCACGGCCTCGACCAGTTTGCGCGGTGCCGATTGGGCCTGGGACCCCATGCCGCCAATTTCGGCATTGACCTCGTGGATCGTGACATCCTTGCCATCAACCGTGGCCACCACCTGGCCTTCCGGGGCCTTGGCGTCGTTGCTGCACGCAGTCAGCGTCAGCGCGGCCACAGCGGCCAGCAACATCGGAACATGCGTCGTCTTCATCACGTCACTCCCACCATTTTCATTCACGGCAAACATTTGCTGTTCACCAAAATTATCACATCTCTTGCCGCCCTGCACCGCAATGGTCAATGGCGCGCAGAGCTTGTTCAATATGGCCGGCCGAATGCCGCGCTCATGATCGCACGGCCATTGCGGCCTTGTCTTCGCACCAGCCGCCGCAGGATCTGGGCCCAGCAAATCAGCCAATGCAGCGGCCAAAGCCAGCGATAATGGCGCCAGGTGAAGCGCAGCCGAGACCTTGCCAGCCAGTAATCGGCAAAGGCGCTGCGCTTGAACCGCGCGCTGCCTGATCCGATCGATCGACCAGCTTTGTGAAAAACGGTGGCGCCATGAGCAAAGGCGGTTTCATAGGTGTGTGAACCAAGCTTGCTGTTGCGCACTGCCCAGTCGATTTCTTCGAAATAGAGGAAGTAGTCTTCCTGCATCAGGCCCACCTCGCCGAGAAACCCGCGGCTGACGGCGAGGCTGGCTCCCAACACGAAATCGGTGGCATCCGCCACATCCTGTGGGCTGTATCTGATGGTGGCGGGCTGCCCACCGCCTAGCGAGCGGCTGGTGCCAGTAAATATATTGTAAGATGAACCATTCAGCGCCTGGATGCGATCAGGCGTCCAATAATGGCGCACCACCGTGCCGCACATGCCCACGCGCGGCGTGGCCATCATGCGCGATAACAGGCCCATAGCAGCATCGGGCGCTACCACCGTGTCGTTGTTGAGCAGCCAGAAATGCTTGAGCTGGTTATCGCGCAGCAGGTGGCGCAAGCCCAGATTGTTGCCGCCCGCAAAGCCCCGGTTGGTCTCCGAAACAATAAGCGTAAGCGGCGCCACCGGTTCACCAGTGCCCACAGATGAATCTTCCAGTTCAGCCAGCGGCACCGGCTTGGCCACCGGCGGCGTGGAAAACGCCGCCATTTCGGACGATTCTGGCACGGCGTCCAGCGTTCCGCCGGCCCAGGCACGCAGGCGGTCGGCGCTATCGTCGCCTGATCCGTTTTCCACCACCACGATCTTTATCGGCAGCGGCGACCGCAGCAGGCTTTCCAGGCACTCGATTGTATCAGCGGCCCCGCGATAATTGACGATCACCACGCCAAGCAGCGGTGGCAGGGGCGACGGGGCCAGCGCGCCTGGGGTGCGGGCGCCGGTTTCGGGGGTGGCGGCGCTCATGCCGCACCGCCATGCCAATGGGTGGCGGCATCTTCGCCGGTAGCGCCGATCACGCGCAGCATTTCGGTGCAGCGCAGCAGGCGGATCTTTGCCAGCACGGCTAAGCCGCTCATCTTGTTGGCCAGGCCTGACAGACGTTCGGAGGACAGCAGCCGGCCGCCATCGACAATTACCGACGCCGGCATCAGCGCCGCCTTGAGCAGCCAGCGCCAAAGGGGCCGACCGGCGGCGCGATGTTCTGCCCAATCATGGGCGACATGGCGCCGCCATTTCACCGTCAGGCTGGCGACATCAGTGCGTGCCGGGTGATAGATGCGCATCGCCGGAACATAGACCGGACGATAGCCGGCCGCGCTGGCGCGACGCCCCCAGTCACGATCCTCGGCGATACCGATACCCGCGAAGGGCCCCACGGCTTCATGCACGCTGCGGTGCATGGCCAAGTTACCTGTGCCGGAAAAGCCCTGCTTTTCGATATACATGCTCTGGCGGTAAGCAAATACGGCCTCAAAGGCTTCCACAGACGTGAGATGTTCGGGATCAACAAAGTCGATGCGCACGTCGCCGCCCACCACGGCGCAGGTGCCGCCAGCTTCCACGGCCTCCACCGCCGCTTTCAGCCAGCCATCACCGGCCCGGCAATCGGCATCGATGAAGGCCAGCACTGGTGCACGGGCAACCGCCACGCCAGCATTGCGGGCGGGGCCGGGGCCAGGTGTCGGCTCCGAAAGCAGGGTGACGCCGGGGTGGGTGGCGACCACGTCGGTGGGCATCTGGCGCGAGCCATTGTCGACCACGATGATCTCCACCGCGCCGTCCAGCGTCTGAGCTTCAACCGAAATCAGACAGCGCTCCAGCGCATCGGGCATGTTGAAGTGCGGGATGATCACCGACACCCGAAACTGATCCGGGCTGCGTGCCGGCAGGCTGGCCATTACAGGCACCTGGCCGTCAGGCAGCCAGCCGGGCCATGGCCGCCGACATCATCAACAGCGAAGCGACGCCGGGATAGCCAAAGCGGAAGTGGGGATCGCCCGGGCCTTCGCGCCGTTCCAGCAGGTCGACGGTGTTGACGAATAGCTTTAGGTCGCGCTCGATGGCCAGCGGCGAGTGGACGCCGCCCATTTCCGCATAAACATCATCGACGGTGAACCAGCCATCGGCCGAACTGCCGGCGCGAGCAGCCGCTACCAGCAGGCCCCAGTGCACCCGGGCCTCATCGCGGGCCAGATTGGCCTGGACGCGGCGCGGCAAGCTGGCTTGCCATTCGGCAATCACTCGTTCCACGGCCACGCGGGCATCGGCATCACCGACCACGCTGCGATTGTCGTTCATGGCCAGCAGGCCGGCCTGGTGGCCGAGCAGGCGGACGAGATAGGGCGAGCCACCCGCCATCTGTGTGATCATCGCCAGCGCGGCTGCATCATAGCGGATTTCGGCCGCGCGTTCACCTAAGCGGAGCAGTTCCTTGACCTCGACGCTGTTCATCGGCCGCATCGGCAGGCCAGTGATGTTGCGGCGGATCGAGGGCGCATAGCCGATCAGCTCGTCGAGGTTGAGCGCGACACCGGTAATGATGAGCTGCACACGCGCTGCCCGGTCAGAAAGGTTCTTGATCAATTCGGCGACTTCGCGGCGGAA
>JAIXQM010000152.1 GCA_027485735.1 Sphingomonadales bacterium
CCCAGCTTCAACTGGACGCTGAATTTCCGCCAGCAGGTCTATGATGCCTATGTTGCGGCCGGCAAGGACGTGAGCGCCTATGATCGCGCCCGGTTGATGAGCGTCGATTATGATGGCAGCGAACTGGCGCAGGAAGCCGACGAGCGCATCCGCACCTTCCAGCGCGATGCCGCCGCCCAGGCCGGCATCTTCCACCACCTGATCACGCTGCCGACCTATCACACCGCCGCCCTGTCCACCGACAATCTGGCGAAGGAATATTTCGGCGATGCCGGCATGCTGGGTTATGTGAAGAACGTGCAACGCGCCGAGATCCGGCAGGGCATCGCCTGCGTGAAGCACCAGAACATGTCGGGCTCAGACATTGGCGATGACCATAAGGAATATTTTGCTGGGGAGGCCGCGTTGAAGGCGGGCGGGGTGCACAACACCATGAATCAATTCGCCGCCTGAAACAGCCTGCAACCGAGAAAGGCGGCCCAAGCGGCCGCCTTTCTTGTTTCAGCAACAAGCAAGGCTGTGCCAGCGTTTGTTCCTCAACTCACCGTGCGTTCGCCCGCCAGCGCGCGATCACGCTGTTCAGCATATCGCTGTCATCGCCGGTCTTCACCCACAGTTCGCTGAACACCGGGTCGTCGCTCATTGGCCGTTTGGCGGCTTCCAGTTCATCCAGCCGCACGCGGATCGGCGCGGGCACGCCTTCGCCTGAAATGATGCACTCGCGGTTGCGCAGCGCCGGGATGGCTTCCAGCAGGCTGCGGCCGCCTTCGGGCAGCGCCGCCTTCACGAAATCCTGGTCGCGTTCGTTGTTGAGCCGGAGCGAAATGATGGTGCCGCACTGCGACAGTGCACCTTCGGCCAGGTCGGAGGGGCGCTGGGTGACAAGGCCCAGCGACACGCCATATTTGCGGCCTTCCTTTGCGATGCGTTCCAGAACGTCGCGCACCGGACTGGTGCGGGAAATAGTGCGGTTGGGGATGTAGCGATGGGCTTCCTCGCAGATCAGCACCACCGGCCGCTTGCGCTCCCCGCGGGACCAGACGGCAAAATCGAAGACAATGCGGCTCAGCACCGAAACCACCGCCGAAACGATGCTGGTCGGCACGCCTGACAGATCGATGACGGAGATCGGTCGGCTGTCCACAGGCAGCCGCAACATGCGCGCCATGAATTCGGCCATACTGTCGTGGGCAAATTTGCGATCGAACATGAACTGCTGGCGCGGATCGCGCATCACCTGATCCAGCTTGCCCCGGATCCGCATATAATTGGTGGCATTCTGATTTTCGGCCATCTTGCCCATTTCCGATTGCAGCGTGTCAACCAGAACCGAGAGAAGATAGGGGATCGGCGTATCGGTGGTGACGGCGGCCAACCCCTGCGCATACACCGATTTGGCCCGCGCCATCTGCAGGCAACGCGCCAGGATATCGCGGTCCATGTCGCGGGCGGCGCCTTCGCTGGTCAACAGCACCTCGCAATGTTCTTCAAGGTTGAGCAACCAGTAGGGCAGTTCCAGATTGTCGACGTTGAACACCATGCCGGTATCCTCGAACGCCTTGGCATATTCGCCGTGCGGATCGATCATCACGACATGGCCTTCCGGGGCCTTTTCGATGATGCGATGCAGGATCAGCGCGGTGCTGGTGGATTTGCCGGTGCCGGTGGAGCCGACGATGGCGAAATTCTTCGAAAGGAACGTATCGAAATAGATCGCGGCGCGCACGCTGGTGGTTGGATAGACAACGCCAATCTGGATGTGCGGGCGATCTTCACCGGAAAAGACTCGGGCCGATTCTGCGCTGGTCATCGGATAGGCCAGGCTGCCGGCACGCGGATAGGTGCCCACCCCGCGGCTGAAGCCAGTAATGCTGCGATCACCAGTCATGCCGGCTTCGCCCACCAGATCAACCTCGGCGATGGCGACATTGTCTTGCCAGGTGATGCCGCGCAGCGTGGCAACCACCCAGCGCCCGCCCGATTCCACCTTGATCAGGCTGCCCAGCATGCCCGCCGACGCGATCACCACGTCGGGATTGTCCTTCAGGCTGCTGGTGGCGGCGATATCGACCGCCAAGCGAAGTTGGCCGGCCGTAACCCCCACCACTTCACCGATAACCGTTTCTTGCCCCATCGCAGCACACTCCCTTGCTCAGACGATGGGCCGATTTGGGTTAAGATAGGCTGAAGCCCTCTCCATTTGCGATGATTGCGCTTGTCTGCCAGCCGCGCCACCATGGCCGTATTGCCTTGGGGAGGATGCACATGACCGGTTTCTATCCACACGAGATCATCGCCGAAGGGCTCGGCTTTCCGGAAGGACCAGTGGCGATGGCCGATGGTTCGGTGCTGGTGGTGGAGATCCGCCCCGGCCGCATCACGCGCATCCACCCCGATGGCCGCAAGGAGACGGTGGCCACGCCCGGCGGCGGCCCCAACGGCATGGCGATCGGCCCGGATGGCGCGCTGTATGTGTGCAACAACGGCGGCTTTGAATGGTATGAACAGGATGGCATTCTGCTGCCCGGCAATGCCGCCAGCGATTACACCACCGGCCGCATCGAGCGGATCGACATCGCCACCGGCGCCGTGACCCGCCTGTATGACAGCTGCGACGGGCACAAATTGTCCGGCCCCAACGATATCGTCTTCGATGCCCACGGCGGCTTCTACTTCACCGATCTGGGCAAGCATTTCGATCACCACAGCGATGCCGGCGGGCTGTTCTATGCCCTGCCCGATGGTTCGAAGATCACCCGCCTGATCCACGGGCCCGATCTGAACGGGGTGGGCCTCAGCCCGGATGGGAAGACGGTTTATGCCGCCTCCACCAGCCGGCGGGTGGTGCTGGGCTTCGACATCGTCTCCCCCGGCGTGCTGGCACCCGAACCGCTGCCGGCGGTGCCCGGCCGGTACGTGACGACCTGGGCCAACAAGACCTATCTCGATTCGCTGGCGATCGAGGCCAATGGCAACATCGCACAGGCGACGCTGATCGAAAGCGCCGGCATCACCAGCATCGATCCTGTGACGGGCGCACAGGAATATTTCCCTTTCCCCGATCTGCTCACCACCAACATCTGCTTTGGCGGAGCGGACATGATGGATGCCTGGGTCTGCCTGTCCACGACCGGCAAGCTCGCCAAGTGCCGTTGGCCGCGGCCGGGCCTCAAGCTGAACCATAACGCGTGATCCTCAAGGCCAACGGACTGGACTTCGCCTGCGATGTCGCCGGCGACGGCGATGATGTGGCGCTGTGCCTGCACGGCTTCCCGGAATCGCGCTTTTCGTGGCGTTACCAGTTGCCGTTCCTTGCAGCCCAAGGCTGGCGGGCGGTGGCGCCGGACTTGCGCGGTTATGGCCAGTCGAGCCGGCC